>MNFJ01000087.1 GCA_001918155.1 Deltaproteobacteria bacterium 13_1_40CM_4_68_19 | reverse complement strand
GGCGCTCAGCTACCTGATGCCGAACTACGCGCTCGGCGACGCCGACATGGCCTCGCTCATCGCGTATCTGAAGGCGCTCGATCAACGACGCGTGCCCGGCGTCACCGAGACGACGCTGCACCTCGCCACCGTGATCACGCCGGATGCCGACCCGGTGAAGCGCGCCGGCATGCTCGACGTGATGCGGCAGTTCTTCTCCGACCGCAACATGCGCCAGATGGTGGCGGCGCCACGCATGCAGGCGTCGGGCAAGACCGCCCTGGGCCGCTCGATGTTCATGGTCCATCGCCGCTGGCAGCTGCATGTGTGGGAGTTGACCGGCGCCGAGTCGACCTGGAAGCAGCAGCTCGAACGACGGCTGGCGGCCGAGCCCGTGTTCGCCGTGATCTCCGGCCTGGGCGGAAGGAGCTGGGCGCCGGTGCACGCGTTCTGCGAGCGCGCGGCGCTGCCATGCCTCTTTCCAAACGTCGAGGCGCCCCCGGAAGGGGCCGACCAGGACTTCTATTCGATGTACTTCTCGCGCGGTGTGCTGCTCGAGGCCGACCTGATCGGCAAGCACCTGCTCGACGGCGCGGGTGGTTCGCCGGCCTCGCGCGTCCTCCAAATTTATCGGGCGGCCGACAGCGGCGAGGCGGCCGCATCGAAGCTTGCCGCCTTCCTGCGCGCGCGCGGGGTCGCGGTGTCCAGCCGCGTGCTGCCGGCGGACGCACCGGCCTTGGCCGTGACCGAGGCCGCGCGCAGCGCCGCCAGTGCCGACGCGATGGTGCTGTGGCTACGCGCGCCTGACGTGGCCGCACTGCCCGGCTCGCTGCCCGAAGGCGTCCGCGTCTACCTGTCGGGGCTGATGGCCGGGCTGGAGCGGGCCCCGCTGCCAAAGGCGTGGAAGGCCCAGGCGCGCATGGCCTATCCATTCGACCTGCCGGATCGTCGCCGTGTGCGTGTCGACTATGCGCTCGGTTGGATCGTCGGACGCCACATTCCCCTGGTGGCCGAGCAAGTGCAGATCGACACTTACTTGGCCCTGGGCCTGCTGTCCGAGACGCTGAAGCACATGGCCGACAACTTCGTCCGCGATTTCCTCGTCGAACGTATGGAAAACGATCTCGCTCACCGGATCATCACGGGCTACTACCCGAGATTGACCCTTGCCTACCACCAGCGTTTCGCGTCCAAGGGCGGCTATGTCGTCCACCTTGGCGAGGCCAAGAGTGGGCGGCTTGTGGTGGACCAGGACTGGCTGGCACCCTGATCACGGATGGGCCTGGGCCCGTCCGACGGCCTTCTCGGACGACCTCGACGTCGAAAATCAGCAGCGAGTTCGGCAGGATCGACGGCGGCGGCGAGGTCCCGTAAGGACGGCGCCTACCCGACCCGACCGGGGAATCGCCTGCGCCCCCCCGCGCGTGCCCACGAGGAGCGAGGGCTGCCGGGAGGTAGGTCAGCTCCGGTCTTGGTGCCGAGGTATAGGTTCTGGTGCCGAGGTATAGTACAGTGCCGCTGCCGTAGTACGGGTCCGTTGTGACGACCCAGCGGCCGCCGGCTTGTCGCCGGGGGGGGAAGCCACCAGTGGTTCGGCGCGTCGTCGACGTGATCTCGAAGCTCGCGGAGGCCTGCAGCCCCGCGTTGATGTTGCGCGGGCCGCATGGCCCGGGAGGCACAGACAAGGAACAGCTGAAATCCCGGGCCGGCCTGGCAAGCGGCTTCACGCTGCTCGAGCTGCTCGTCGTCATGGTCCTCATCGGCCTGCTGGCGGGCTTCGTCGCGCCGCGCTACTTCGCGCAGGTCGGCAAGTCGCAGGTCAAGGTCGCGCGCGCGCAGATCGACGCGCTCGACAAGGCGCTCGACTCGTTCCGGCTCGACGTTGGGCACTATCCGACGAGCGAGGAGGGGCTGCAGGCGCTCGTCGTGCAGCCGAGCAGCGAGCTGAACTGGGCCGGGCCCTACCTCAAGAAGGGCGTGCCCGCCGACCCGTGGGGCCGGCCCTACGTCTACCAGCAGCCCGGCACGCACGGTGGCGATTTCGACCTGTTCTCCTACGGCAAGGACGGCCGCGCGGGCGGCACCGGCGAAGACGCCGACATCACGAACTGGTGACGCATGCGCTTTCGTATCACCACTCTTGATGGTGGCCAGGGAGTCGCGATCCACGAGATGGACGCACTCGACGAGGCCGACGCGCACCGCCAGGCGCTCGCGCGCGGCCTGCGCGTGCTCGCGATCCAGGCGGCGCGCCTGAAGGGCTGGCGGCGCGCGCGCCTGTCACTGGTAGCGTTCAGCAACGAGCTCGTCGCGCTGCTCGAGGCCGGCCTGTCGCTCGTCGAGGCGATCGACGCCTTGACCGAGAAAGAGCGCGACGAGTCGGTCCGCCACCTGCTCGAGGGCTTGCGCCGGCGCCTGTACGAGGGGCAGAGCCTGTCGGTGGCGCTCGGTGAGTTCCCGAGCAGTTTCCCGACGCTGTACGTCGCGACCGTGCGCGCGAGCGAGCGCACCGGCGCGATCGCCGAGGCGCTCAGGCGCTTCGTCGCCTACCAGCAGCAGATAGATCTATTGAAGAAGCGGCTGATCAACGCGTCGATCTACCCGGCGGTGCTGCTCGCGGCCGGCTCGCTGGTCGTGCTGTTCCTGGTCGCCTACGTCGTGCCGCGGTTCTCGGGTATCTACGAGGACATCGGCGGCGAGCTGCCGCTCGCCTCGAAGATGCTGATGCAGTGGGGGCGGCTGCTCGACGCCCACGGCCTCGCGGTGCTGGCCGGCTTTCTCGCCTGCGTCGCGCTCGCCGGCTACGGCGTGCTGCGGCCCGGCTTTCGCGCCGCGGTCGGGCGCCTGTCCGCGCGGATGCCGATGGTCGGCCACCAGATCGAGCTCTACCAGCTCGCGCGCCTGTACCGCACGGTCGGCATGCTGCTGCGCGGCGGCCTGCCGGTCGTGACCGCGTTCGAGATGACGCGCGGCCTGCTGGCTGCGGCAGCACGGCCGCAGCTCGCGGCCGCCACGCGCGCGGTGAGCGAGGGACGCTCGCTGACCGACGCGCTCGCCGCCCAGGGCCTGACCACGCCGGTCGCCGAGCGCATGCTGCGGGTCGGCGAACGCAGCGGCAACATGGGCGAGATGATGGAGCGGATCGCGGCGTTCTACGACGAGGAGCTGTCGCGCTTCGTCGACGTCGCCACGCGACTGATCGAGCCGGCCATGATGACGGTGATCGGCCTCGTGATCGGCCTCATCGTCGTGCTCATGTACTTCCCGATCTTCGAGCTTGCCGGGAGCATCCGATGAGCGCGGCGCGCGAGCCCAAGGCGGCCAACACCCTGATCGATCTCAGCAGGGTCCGCGAAGAGCTCGATCGGCTCACTGAACGTTCCGAAGCGCCTGCCGAGCTCGCGGTTCATCCCCCCGATTCCCGGGCTGGCTGGCAGCCGCAAAGGGGCGCGGTCCTGGACGCGCTGGACGCCGTGGAGATTGTGGACGCCCTGGACGCCGTGGAGATTGTGGACGCCCTGGACGCTGTGGAGGTTGTGGACGCCCTGGACGCTGTGGAGGTTGTGGACGCGCTGGACGCCGTGGAGATTGTGGACGCGCTGGACGCCGTGGAGATTGTGGACGCCCTGGACGCCGTGCAGCCGCAGCCGGCCCCGCCGCCGGTGCCGCCGTCGTTGGCGGAGGATGCGCTGCGCGCGGCGGTCGCGAGCGCCGCTGCGACCGGCCGCTCGCCGGTCGCGGTACTCGCCGAGACCAGCGGCCTGGACGGCGACGCGCTGGCCCGCGCGCTCGGCGCTGCTCTCCGCTATCCCGTGCTCGAGAGCGCGGCGCTGATGGCGCTCGCGCCCGCCTTCGACCTGCTCGGGCCCACCGACGCGGCCCAGCGCGGCTGCGTGGTCGTCAAGCGCGGCGCCGAGTACCTCGCTGTCATCGGCAACCCGTTCGATCTGGCGCTGCGCGGCTGGCTCGAGCTCAAGATCCCGCAGAACCTGTCCTGGCACCTCGCCGCGCCGGACGAGATCAAGGCCTACGTCGCGAAGTTCGAGCAGGACCTGCGCGCGATGGACGTCGCGGCGGTGGCCAGCGACGGCGAGAAGCTCGTCGATACCGACATCGAGAATCTGTCGCTCGCCTCGATCAGCGCCGACTCGAGCCCGGTCGTCAAGCTCGTGCACTCGACCGTCTACGACGCCCTCAAGGCGGGCGCCAGCGACATCCACCTCGAGACGCGCCCGGGCGGCCTCGCGGTCCGCTACCGCCTCGACGGCGTGCTCGTGCACATCGTCACGCTCGGCGGCACGGATCTCTGCGAGCAGGTGATCTCGCGCGTCAAGGTCATGAGCGAGCTCGACATCGCCGAGCGGCGCGTGCCGCAGGACGGCCGCTTCAGGCTGGGGCTCAAGGGCCGGCCGATCGACTTCCGCGTCTCGGTGATGCCGAGCGTGCACGGTGAGGACGCGGTACTGCGCATCCTCGACAAGCAGGCGCTGACCGACGAGCTGCAGGGCCTGCGGCTCGATGCGCTCGGCTTCGAGGCGGACGTGGTCAAGCGCCTGCGGCGCCTGTCGGAGCTGCCCTACGGCATGCTGCTCGTGACCGGCCCGACCGGCAGCGGCAAGACGACGACGCTCTATGCCGCGATCTCCGAGACCAACACCGGCCGCGACAAGATCGTCACCATCGAGGATCCGGTCGAGTACCAGCTGCCCGGCGTGCTGCAGATCCCGGTCAACGAGAAGAAGGGCCTGACCTTCGCGCGCGGCCTCCGGTCGATCTTGCGCCACGACCCGGACAAGATCATGGTCGGCGAGATCCGCGATCCGGAGACCGCGCAGATCGCGATCCAGTCGGCGCTGACCGGCCACCTCGTGTTCACGACCGTTCACGCCAACAACGTCTTCGACGTGCTCGGCCGCTTCTCGCACATGCAGGTCGACGCCTACGCCTTGGTCTCGGCCCTGAACGGCATCCTCGCCCAACGCCTCGTGCGCATCGTCTGCGAGCAATGCGCAGAGCCGGTACAGCCGTCGCACGAAGTCATCAGCCAGTCGGGCCTGCTGCTGCCGGCGGTCTCGGACTGGAGGTTCCGCACCGGCCGCGGCTGCGCCCAGTGCCGCGGCACCGGCTACAAGGGCCGCCGCGCGATCGGTGAGCTGCTCGTCCTGAACGACGAGTTGCGCGAGGCGATCGTGGCGCGCGCGCCGGCACGCCGCCTCAAGGAGCTCGCCCTGGCGGGCGGCTCGAAACTCCTCCGCAGCGCCGCACTCGAGCTGGTGCAGCACGGCGTTACCACCCTTCTGGAGGCCAACCGTGTCACCGCTCTGGCGTGATGAGATCGCGATCTACCTCGGGCCGCGCAAGCTCGCGCTCGTGCGCCGCGCCCGCGGGCTCAAGCCGCGCGTCGTCGCCGCGACCGAGCTCGTCGTCTCGGCCGGCACGTTCGGCGACATCGGCCCCGTTCTCGCGCGCCTGGCCGACGTGCTGATCGAACCGACCTGGCACGGCGCCGCTGCCCGGGCCGTGGTGGCCGACCACTCCTGGGCGCGCTATGGCATCGTCCCGTGGCCGGCAACCCGGCTCGACGCCAAAGGTCGCCTCACGCATGCCCGCTTCGTGCTCGGCGATACCTACGGCGAGGCCGTGGCGGACTGGGCCGTGTCGCTGGCCGATACCCCGCCCGGTCATTCCTACGTCGCCTGCGCGATGCCGGCGACGCTTCGAAGCGCGCTCGAGGACACGCTCGCCCCGGCGCGGCTCGCGCTCGTCTCGCTGCAGCCGCAGCTGATCGTCGCCTTCAACGCCTGGCGCCACCGGCTGCCGGCGGACGACACCTGGTTCGTCAGGGTGGACGACGGGTCGCTGTCCGCCGTGCACCTGAGCAACGGCGCGTGGGACCGGGTCCACATGGCGCGCCTGTCGCCGGACTGGAGCGCAGAGCTCGAACGGCTGCAGGCCTTCGCCAGGCTGACCGCGGCTGCCGGCGCGCCCGGCCGCATGTTCGTGGATGCGCCGGCTTGGATGCGCCGTGGCGCGGGCGCGATCGCCGGGCTCGAGTGGTTGGAGGAAGGCGCCGGCGACGGCGCCAAGGCGCACGAGCTCGCGCTGCTGCAGAGGATGTCCTCATGAAGAAGCTGCCGCGTCCGGTCAAGCTCGACTTCGTCGCCCCGGTGCACCAGGCGCCGCTCGCGGGCGCGGCGCTGTGCGCCGTCGGCCTCGCAGCCGCGCTCGCGCTCGGGCTGGCCTTCGACCGCAAGCTCGCCGAGCGCAGCCGACTCGACGCCGCGCTCGGTGCGAGGCCGCAGCCGCGCCACAGCGCGCCGACTCCCGAGTCGCTCAAGAGCGCCGCGGAGGCCGCGACGGTCGAGCGCGAGCTCAGCATTCCCTGGACCCGGCTGCTCGCCGAGCTCGAGGCCGCCAGCCAAGACGGCGCGGCCACCGTCTCGCTGCTGCGCGTCGAGCCCGACCCCGGCAAGCAACTGGTGCGGATCACGGCCGAGGTGCGCGCCCTGCCCGACGCGCTCGCCTACCTCAAGCGTCTGCAGAAGAGCGCGGTGCTGCGCTACCCGATGCTCGAGAGCCACGAGCTGCGCAAGGACGATCCCGAGCACCCGCTGCGCATCAAGCTCTCGGCGGAGTGGCGAACATGAGTGCCGCGCCCGAGCTCGCGAGGACACTGACAGTGACTACGCCGGGCGCACCCGCGCGCCTGCCGGCGATCCCGGGCCGTGCGGTTGCTCCCGCGCTCGCCCGCCGGCTCTCGGTCCGGCTCAGCAACGAGTGGCTGCCGCGCGCCGCCTGGACGATCAGCCGCACCGGGCGGCCGGGGCTCGTCGGCATCGGGCTGCTGCTCGCGGCGGCGCTGTTCCTGTTCTCGACATACCTCAAGGTCGCGGCCGACATAGAGGCGCTGCGCGCCGACCTCGCGGCCGCGCAGTCGGGGGCGCGAACGGCGGCCGCGGACAAGGTCGCCGATCCCGCCACCGCGATGCGCGCGCTGCCGGCTCGAACCGACATGCCGGCGATCCTGCGCCAGCTGTTCAACAAGGCCACGCAGGCGCGGCTCGCGGTCGATACCGGCAAGTACGAGATCAACTCGACGAGGAGCAGCGGCGTGGTCCGCTACCAGATCGCGTTCCCGGTCACCGGACCCTACCCGCAGATCCGCGCGTTCGTCGATGCGACGCTGGCGACGATGCCGGCGGTCGCCCTCAGCGACCTCGTGCTCGACCGAAAGGCGATCGCCGACGGCAACGTCGAAGCGCAGATCCGGATGACCGTCTACACGGTCGCGACCGGCACGATCGGCCTGCCGGGAGCCGGGCCCGCGACGGCCGTGCCGGGGGGGCAGGCGTCACCGCGCGCCTCGGAGGCGCGCCCGGCATCGGATCGGGTCGTCGCGCCCACGCGTGCGGCGGCGCTCTTTGCGCAGCACTCCTGGTACGTGCTGCCGCCGGCCCCGCCGCCGGCCCCGCCGCCACCGCCGCCCGAGCCCACGGCGCCGCCGTTCCCATACACCTTCATCGGCAGCTTTGCCCCCGAGGGCCACCCCCCGGTGTTCTTCCTGGCGCACGGCGACCGCATGATCGACGCCCGCGTCGGCGACCAGCTCGACGGTGTCTACCAGTTCGAGAGCGCCGTCGGCGGCCAACTCGTGTTTGTCTACTTGCCGCTCAACATCCGCCAGACCCTCGCGGCCGGAGTCTCCCATTGAGACCGTTTGCCCGACGACTGTGTGTCCTGCTGCTGTCCGCCCTGATCGCGGGCTGCGCCACCGAACGCCTGCGCCGCGAGAGTGTCAAGGCATTCGAGCAGGGCGCCTTTGAGGAAGCCATCGCGAATCTCGAAGAGGCCGTCAGGAACGACCCCTCGAACCTGGAGCTCCGCCTCGAGCTGCGCCTGCGCCTTGAAGCGGCCGTGCAGCAGCTGATCACCGCCGCCGACAGGGCGCGCGCGAACGGGGACCGCGAGAGCGCCGCGACGAACTATCGGCGCGTGCTGACGCTCGAGCCGGGCAACGACCGGGCGCTGCGCGGCCTCAAGGGCGTGCAGGCCGATCGGCGGCATGCCGAACGCATCGTCAAGGCGGAGCAGTTGTTCGCGTCGAAGCAGATCGACGCCGCCGAGCTCGAGGTGCACGCCGTGCTGGCCGAGGATCCAGGCTTCGCGGCGGCGACTGCGCTGCTGTCGAGGATGGAGCTCGCGCGCGGCCCGACGTCGGCCGTGCTGCGCCTGAAGACGCGCGACGACCGGCCGGTGTCGCTCCAGTTCCGCGACGCGCCGATGAAGATGGTGTTCGAGGCCCTGGCTCGCCAGACCGGCCTCAATTTCATCTTCGACAAAGACGTGAAGAGCGAGGGCAAGACGACGATCTTCGTCAACCAGGTGCCGGTCGAGCAGGCGATCGACCTGATCCTGGCGCAGAGCCAGCTCGGCCGGCAGGTGCTGTCGGAGAATATCGCGCTGATCTACCCGAACACGCCCGCGAAGCAGAAAGAGTACCGGGACGAGATCGTGCACACGTTCTACCTGACGAACGCGGCGCCGAAGGACGCCGAGTCGCTGCTCAAGACCGTGCTCGGAACGAAGACGCTGTTCGTCGACGAGAAATCGAGCACGCTCGTGATGCGCGACACGCCGGAGCACGTGCGCATGGCCGAGAAGCTCGTGGCTTCGCTGGACGTGCCGGAGTCCGAAGTGATCATGGAGGTCGAGGTCCTCGAGATCACGCACAGCCTCCTCGAGCAGCTCGGCATCAACTACCCGACCAACGTCAGTCTCTCGCTGACTAAGCCGCCCAACAGCGGCAACCCCGGCCAGTCGGGGCTGGTGCTGGGGGACCTTGCGGTCCCCGCCAAGCAGAACAAGAACACGATCACCGTCTCCTCGCTCGGGGTCAGCGTCGACCTCTTGAAGCAAGTCGGCGTCACCAACGTGCTGTCGAGTCCGCGGATCCGGGCGCGCAACAGGGAGAAGGCCAAGATCCTGGTCGGCAACCGCCTGCCGGTCGTGACCTCCGGCACGAGCGCCACGGTCGGTGGCGCGTTCTCGACCAGCAACGTGCAGTACATCGACGCGGGCCTGACGCTGGAAGTCCAGCCGACCATCCACAACGACGGCAACGTCGCGATCAAGGTCTCGCTCGAGGTCAGCTCGATCATCAAGCAGATCAGCGTGCCGATCGGCAACGGTGGCACGACGCTCGCCTACGAGATCGGCACCCGCAATGCGAGCACGCTGCTCGAGCTCAAGGACGGCGAGACGCAGGTGCTCGCGGGGCTGATCCAGGATACCGACCAGCGCAACTCGTCGCACATCCCGGGGCTCGGCGACCTGCCGATCCTCGGCCGGCTGTTCGGCTCGAACGGCACGACCCGCGACAAGAACGAGATCGTGCTGTCGATCACGCCGCGGCTCATCCGCACGCAGCCGCGGCCGTCGAGCGAGACCACCGAGTTCTGGTACGGTACCGAGTCTCAGACGCGCTCGGGGCCGTTCGCGAGCGGGGCTGCCGGCGCGTCGGCGCCGGCGGGGTCCGGCGCCGTGCCGGTCGTGCCGGGCGGCGTGTCGTTCGGCGCGGGCAGTGCCGTGGGCAACGCCCCGCCGGTGTCGAGCGGTCCGCGTGCCGTGCCGTCGCGCATCGACGCGGCGGCGCGCAAGCCCCCGGCCGCGGACGCGGCCGCCGCCGCGCCGCCGGATGCGAAGGCAGCAGCGAGCAAGCCAGCGGACACCGCCGCGCCGGACGCGACTGCAGTCGCGCAGGGCGCCGCCGCCGACAGCAGGCCGAAGGTCACGATCGAAGGTCCCGAGACGGCCAAGGTGGGTGACGAGGTCAGCGTGTCGGTCAAGCTCGCCTCGACCTCGGCGCTCGGACGCATCCGCACGCAGGTAGGGTTCGACGCCTCGGCGTTGCAGCTCGTCAGCGCCGAGCCCGGCGACCTCGCGCCGTCCGGCGACACACCGAAGGTCGACACGAAGCCAGGCGGGGTGCAGCTCGAGCTCGCCGGCAGCGAGGGTGCCCCGGTCGCCGGGGGCGGCACCCTGCTCAACCTGCGCTTCCGGGTGGTCGCGGCCCGGCCGGCGATCGCGATCGCGACGCAGGTCGTGCTGGTCGGTGAGGATGGCGTCGCGGTGGCCGCGACCCAGGCGACGCCGCTCAAGATCGCCGTGGCACAGTGAGCGAGCGATGCGCAACCGCGGCTTCACGATCATCGAGCTAGTGATCACGGTGGGGATCATCTCGCTCCTGGCGACCGCCGCCGTTCCGTCGGCGCAGCTGGTGTACCAGCGCGAACGCGAGAGCGAGCTGCGCGTCTCGCTGCGCACGATCCGGGCCGCGATCGACGCCTACAAGCGCGCCTCGGACAGCGGCCGCATCAAGAAGGAGCTCGACAAGAGTGGGTATCCGCCCGATCTGCAGTCGCTGGTCGACGGGGTCGACGATGCGGCCAGCGCCAAGGAGGGCGTCAAGATCTACTTCCTGCGACGCCTGCCGCGCGATCCTTTCTGGCCGGACGCGACGACGCCGGCCGCGGACACCTGGGGGCTGCGGTCCTATTCGAGCCCGCCGGACGATCCACAGCCGGGCGATGACGTCTACGATGTGCACTCGCGCTCGTCGCGCACCGGGCTCAATGGAGTGCCGTACCGTGACTGGTAGACGCCGCGGCTTCACGCTGGTCGAGTTGCTCGTCGTGATGGCGATCATCGCGACGCTGCTCACCATCGCGGTGCCGCGCTACTTCCGCTCGCTCGAGCGCTCCAGGGAAGCGGTCCTGAAGCAGGACCTGACGACGCTGCGCGAATCGATCGACAAGTTCTACGGCGACACCGGCAAGTATCCTCAGACGCTCACGGTGCTGGTCGAGAAGCACTACCTGCGCAGCATCCCGGTCGATCCCATCGCCAAGACCGCCGAGAAGTGGATCGTCGTGAACGCGGACGACCCCGAGGACAACGGCGTCAAGGACGTCAAGAGCGGCGCCGAGGGGATGGGCGAGAACGGAGTCGCCTATGTCGCGTGGTGAGCGGGCACGGCGCAGGGCCGGCGGCTTCACCTACGTCGGGCTGCTCGCTCTCGTCGTGCTGATCGGCCTCATGCTCGCGGCCGCGGGCGAGGTCGCGGCTACGGCCGCGCAGCGCGAGCGCGAGACGCAGCTCCTCTGGGTCGGGCACGAGTACCGTGTGGCGATCGGGCGCTACTGGAGGCAGAAGCGAGTCTATCCGCAGACGCTGGAGGAGCTGCTCGGTGCTGCACCGGACGCCCCGGTTCAGGTCCGCTATCTCAGGCGACTGTATCCGGACCCGATGACGAACGCAGTCGACTGGGTGCTCGTGCCAGCGCCGAACGGCGGAATCATGGGCGTCACGAGCAGCTCCAAACGTGCGCCGCTCAAGACCGGCCACTTCGATGAAGGCGACCAGGACTTCGCGAATGCGAGCGCCTACAGCGATTGGCAGTTCACTTTCCTG
>MNFJ01000041.1 GCA_001918155.1 Deltaproteobacteria bacterium 13_1_40CM_4_68_19 | reverse complement strand
CTGACGTGGTCACTCTCGCGCTCGCGTACGACATCGATGCCCTCCACGACAGGGCCGGCCTGCTGCCGGAGGACTGGCAGGCGCGCCTGCCGCAGCGGAGCGCGCCGTACACATCGACGGTGGTCTTCGTGGTCCGCAAGGGAAACGCAAAGGGGATCCGCGATTGGGACGACCTGATCAAACCCGGAGTCGTGGTGATCACGCCGAATCCGAAGACCTCTGGCGGCGCGCGCTGGAACTATCTCGCCGCCTCGGGAGCGGCGCAGCTGCGGACGGGAAACGAGGACCAAGCGCGCGCCTTCGTCGCCGAGCTGTTCAAACACGTTCCCGTGCTCGATTCAGGCGCGCGCGGGGCCACCACCACGTTCGCGCAGCGCGGGATCGGCGACGTGCTGATCGCCTGGGAGAACGAGGCCTTCCTGCTCGCCGAGGAACTGGGGAAGGAACGGTTCGAGATCGTCACGCCGGCATCGAGCATCCTCGCCGAGCCGCCGGTCGCCCTCGTCGATCGGTTCGCGGACAAGCACGGCACCCGCAAGCTGGCCGAGGCGTATCTGGAATTCCTCTACACGCCGCAGGCGCAGGAGATCGTCGCTCGCCACGGTTACCGGCCCCGTCTCGAGCCGGCGGCCGCGAAGCACCCGGGTGGATTTCCCAAGCTCACCCTCTTCACCATCGACGAGGTCTTCGGTGGCTGGCGCAAGGCCCAGAAGACGCACTTCGACGAAGGCGGCGTGTTCGACCAGCTCTATACGGGGGCGCGCTGATGAAGGCCGCCGACGCCGCAGTCCGCAGGCTGACGCGCCGCCGGGGCATCCTCCCCGGGTTCCGCCTCACGTTCGGGTTCACCGTCCTCTATCTCAGCCTGGTGGTGCTGCTGCCGCTCGGCGCGCTCGTGCTGCGCTCGACGCAGCTCTCCTGGGCGCAGTTCGCGGCCGCGGTGAGCGGTCCGCGCGCCCTGGCGGCATACCGACTGAGCTTTTTCGCCTCCCTTCTCGGGGCACTGATCAACCTGGTCTTCGGATCGGTGCTGGCGTGGGTGCTCACGCGGTACCGGTTTCCCGGAAAGGCGCTGGCGGACGCGCTGGTGGACCTGCCGTTCGCGCTGCCCACGGCGGTCGCCGGCATCGCGCTCACCGCGGTATACGCCGAGAACGGCTTCATCGGCCGGTATCTGGTGGCGAACGGCGTCCACGTAGCCTTCGCGCCTGCCGGCGTCGTCGTCGCCCTCACCTTCGTGGGGCTGCCCTTCGTCGTGCGCACGCTCCAGCCCGTTCTCCTCGATCTCGATCCCGCCATGGAGGAAGCGGCCGCGGTGCTGGGCGCGGGCCGCCTGCGCGTGCTCGCGCGCGTGATCGCGCCGGCCATGCTCCCCACGCTGCTCACCGGATTCGCTCTCTCGTTCGCGCGGGCGCTGGGCGAGTACGGATCGGTGGTGTTCATCTCCGGCAACATGCCGCTGAAGACCGAGATCGTTCCGCTGCTCATTTTCACCCGCCTCGAGCAGTACGACGTGGGCGGCGCCACCGCGATTGCGGTGGTGATGCTCGCGGGCTCCTTCGCGCTCCTGCTCGGCATCCACGCCATCGGCATGGTGGGCCGGCGGCGACCGGCGCGTTCACAGGTGGTCGCATGAACGCCTCCTCTCCATCGGCCCGGCATTCGCTCCCGCCGGCCCTGCGCGAGCCGGTCCTGGTGCGCGCGGCGCTGATCGCGGTCGGACTCGCTTTTCTCGCCCTGTTCGTGCTCGTGCCAGTCGCCGCGGTGTTCACGCAAGCGCTGGAGAAGGGGTCTTTGGCGTACCTGAGAGCGGTGCTGCAGCCGGAGGTGCGCGCCGCAATGTGGCTCACGCTTCTTTGCGCCGCGGTGGCGGTGCCGCTCAACGTCGCTTTCGGGGTGGCCGCCGCGTGGGCGATCGCGCGCTACGAGTTTCCCGGAAAGCAGCTCCTCAACGCCCTGATCGATCTCCCCTTCAGCGTGTCTCCGGTGATCAGCGGATTGTCGCTCACCCTGCTCTTCGGCGCGCAGGGATTCTTCGGGCCATGGCTCGCGGCGCACGGGCTCAAGGTCGTCTTCGCAGTGCCCGGGATCGTGCTCGCCACCACCTTCGTCACCTTCCCCTTCGTCGCGAAGGAGGTGCTGCCGGTCCTGCAGGCGCAGAACGCCGATCAGGAGGAAGCGGCGCTGACGCTGGGAGCGCGGGGCTGGCAGGTGTTCCTGCGCGTCACCCTCCCTCGCATCAAATGGGCGGTCCTCTACGGCGTGATCCTCTGCAACGCGCGCGCGATGGGAGAGTTCGGCGCCGTCTCCGTGGTGTCGGGCCACATCCGCGGCCGCACCAACACGCTGCCGCTGCAGGTCGAGATCCTCTACAACGAGTACGATTTCGCCGGAGCGTTCGCGGTGGCTTCCATGCTGACGCTCCTGGCGCTGGTCACGCTGGCGGCGAAGAAGCTCCTCGCCTTGCGAGCGCGGGAGGTCCGGCCGTGAGCGTGCGCGTCGAGCGGTTGAGCAAGCAGTTCGCAGGAGCCGTCGCAGTCAGCGACGCATCCTTCGCGGCGCCCTCCGGCGCGATCACGACTCTGCTCGGCCCGTCGGGTTCCGGAAAGACCACGCTGCTGCGGCTCATCGCCGGCCTGGAGGTCCCCGACGAGGGCAGCGTATTCCTCGACGGGCACGAGTGCACAGGGGTGCCGGTCCAGAAACGCGGGGTTGGATTCGTCTTCCAGGGTCATGCGCTGTTCGAGCACCTGAGCGTCCGCGAGAACGTCGCCTTCGGGTTGCGGGTGCGACGGTTTCCCGCGCGCGAGATCGGGGAGCGCGTGGACGAGTTGCTCGAGCTGGTTCAGCTGCGGGATCACGGGCGCCGGCAGCCGGCGCAACTCTCCGGCGGGCAGCGGCAGCGCGTGGCGTTCGCGCGCGCCTTGGCGACCAGGCCCCGCGTGCTGCTGCTGGACGAACCGTTCGGGTCGCTCGACGCGCGCGTCCGAATCGAGCTGCGCGCCTGGCTGCGCCGCCTCCACGACAAGACGCAGCTCACCACCGTGCTGGTGACCCATGACCAGGAGGAGGCGCTGGAGCTCTCGCAGCACGTCGTCGTGCTGCACGCGGGTCGCGTCGAGCAATCCGGCAGTCCGCTGGAGATCTACGATCACCCCGCCTCCCGGTTCGTCGCCTCGTTCGTCGGCGAGGCAAACGTCCTGCATGGACACATCCGGGACGGGCGCGCTTCCGTCGGTCCGCACACGCTCAGCGCTCCCGCGGGTGTTCGCGAGGGCGCGACCGTGCATGCCTTCGTACGCCCTCACGACGTGCAGATCGCGCACGCCCGCGGCGTCGGACCGCCCCTGGCCGGCGCGGTGGTGGAGGACCTCTCCCGCGTCGGCGGGTCCGTGAAGATCGCGCTGCGGCTCGACTCCGGAGAGCGGCTCGCCATCCGCATGGCGAAGGGAGGATTCGATGGCCTGCGCCTCGCCCGCGGAGATCGTGTGCAGGTCGAGTTGAAGGGAGCGAAGGTGTTCGTCGAGGAAGGGATCGGCACCTGAATCGCCGATCACGCCTCCGGCGGCAGCGCGCTCAACTGCGCGGGCTGGGCCGTCTCGGGGCTGTGCTGAGGCGCCTTGCCGATCGGGATCCGCGGGAAGAACAGGCTGGTGATGGCCGCGGCCACCGAGATGCCGGCGATCGCCCAGAAGACCGTCCCCAGCCCGGCCTGCAGCGAGGCCGAAAGCGAGGACACGACCGCCGGATCGAGGCCCGCCCCATGTTCGGGGCCGAGCAGTCGATCCGCGGCACCAGGGGGAAGCGTGCCGTCGCGGAGGACTGCCGCGGAGAGGATCCCGCCGAGCACGCCGACGGCGAGCGTTCCTCCGATGGTACGCGCGAACATGGTGCTCGCCGTCGCGACGCCGCGCTGGCGCCATTCGACGCTGGTCTGCACGGCGATCAAGAGCGCGGTGTTGGCGAGGCCGAGACCGAGACCGAAGACAGCGCTCATCGCCTGCGGCACGTGGAGGCTCATGCCTGGCCGCAGCAGCAAGGCGAGCGCTCCGGCCGCCACCGCCGAGATGACCAGCCCCGACCGGACGAGGATGCGAAAGCCGACGCGCGGGAGCGCCCTTCCGCTGATCGCGCTGGCGATCGGCCAGCCGATGACCATCGGCGTGATCGCGCTCCCCGCCTCGGTGGGCGAGCCCCCGAGAACACCCTGTACGTAGAGCGGCACGTACGTGACCATCGAGATCATCCCCGCTCCGACCAGCGCGCCGGCGGCGGTCGCGACGCCGATCGCGCGCTGCCGGAACAGATCGAGCGGGACCACGGGTTCGCGCGAACGGCGCTCGATGAAGAAGAAGAGGACCAGCGAAAGCGCCGCGAGAGGCAGTCCGATCGCCGTCCCCTGACCCCCGTGCGCGCCGAAGAGCAGCGCGGTGAGGCCGAGCATCAGCAGGCCGGCGCCGAACCAATCGAGCGAGTGCCGGTGGTGCTCGACTTTCTCGTGCAGCGCGATGACGAGCAGGGCCGCGGCCGCGATACCGGCGGGCACGTTGATGAAGAACACCCAACGCCACGAGAGGTACTTGACGATGATGCCGCCGAGGAGCGGCCCGACCAGGCCGGCGACTCCCCAGACCGCGCCGAAGAGGCCCTGCATCTTCGCCCGCTCCTCCAGGTTGTAGATGTCGCCGACGATGGTGAGCGTGGTCGGCTGCATCGCGCCGGCGCCGAGCCCCTGCAGCGCGCGGAAGGCGATGAGCGTGCCGATGCCGCGGGCGAGCCCGCTCGCCATCGAACCCACGAGGAAGACTCCGATGCCCGCGAGCAGGACCGGCTTGCGCCCGTAGAGATCGGCGAGCTTCCCGTAGAGCGGCACAGTGACGGTCGACGTCAGCAGGTATCCGGTGAACACCCAGGAGTAGAGATGGATGCCGCCCAGGTCTCCGACCACCGTCGGCATGGCGGTGGAGACGACGGTCATCTCCATCGCGGCCATCGAGAGACTGAGCAAGAGCGAGATGACGGTGAGCGGGCGATTCGTCTTCATCGAGAGAACTAGATGCGGCATCCGCGACCGCGGTGCAACGTTCTCGTCGATTCGCGCCTCACCGCCCGAGTTGCGGCGAACCGCTACGTCATCACTGCCTGCGCTGAAGCCGACCGGCCGCTACTTCGCGACTGCGAAGCCCGAGTCGGCGACTGCCTTTTCAAGATCGGCTGGCTTTGTTTTGGTGTCGTCGTACTTCACGATCACCTGGCCCTTCTCGCGGTCCGCCGAGGCCGACTCGACGCCGTTGACCTGCCTGAGCTTGGCCTCGGTCTTCGCGGGGCACTTCTCGCATTTCCAGCCGCTCACCTTGATGGTGTCCGTCTTCACGTTCGCGAGGGCAGCAGTGCTCGAAGCGAGCGCGAACGCGAACACGATCGATGACGTCTTCATGTCTTCTCCTTCGCGGGAAACGCCGCGGCACCTATCGCTCTGCCGAGCGCCGGTGTCAATGGTGAGACCCGCGTCCAGCTTCGCAAATGGATCGCGAAGCGCAATGATGCCGGGCCCACGTTTCCCCGGGGGATGCATGCGAAAGATCCCGCGACGTACGGTGCTCGGTTGGGGCCTCGGAGTCGCCGCAGGCCGCGCCCTCGGCCAGGCCGCGAAGGTCGAGCCGGTCTTCAAGCCGGAGAAGGACGCCTCCCTCCGGCTCCTGCGCTGGTCGGGCTTCGTCAAGTCGGACGAGGAGCTGTGGAAAGCGAACACGAAGAAGTTCACCGAGGCCACGGGTGTTCCGGTCAGCGTCGAGTACATCACCTGGGAGGACGTCCGTCCCAAGGCCGCGCTCGCCGCAAACCTCGGCACCGGCCCCGACATCATCATGGGCTGGTACGACGATCCGCACATCTATCCGCAGAAGCTCGTCGATGTCAGCGACGTGGCCGAGGGCCTCGGCAAGCAGCTGGGCGGCTGGTACGACGTCGCGCGCACCTACGGGTACAGCAACCGGATGAGGCACTGGATCGCCGTCCCCGTCGGCGGCACGGTCGAGTGCCTCACGTACCGGACGAGTTGGACGAAAGAGGCCGGCTTCGACGAGTTCCCCAGGTCGCCAGCAGACTTGCTCAAGCTGGCCCGCGCGCTGAAGGCGAAGGGGCATCCGGTCGGGTTTGCTCTCGGCCATGCCGTCGGGGACGGCAACAACTGGACGCACTGGGTGCTCTGGACCTTCGGCGGCAAGGCGGTCGAGAAGGACAGCAAGACCATCGCCATCGCACAGAAGCCGAGCCTGGAGGCCATCGCGTACGTACAGGAGCTGTACGCGCAGATGGTGCCGGGCGTCGGATCCTGGCTGGACCCGAACAACAACCGCGCCTTCCTCGCCGGCGAGATCTCGCTGACCAACAACGGGATCAGCATCTACTACGCGGCGAAGAAGGACTTCCCGCAGATCGCCGAGGACATCAACCACTCGCCGTTCCCGATCGGCCCGGTCGGTCGCGCCACCGAACTGGCCAACTTCAGCCAGGCCTTCATCTTCAAGCATTCGCGCTTTCCCAACGCGGCGAAGGAATACATCCGCTTCATGCTCTCGCCCGATCAGGCGGGACCATGGGTGGACGCGATGAACGGCTACGTGACGCCGGCGCTCAAGCAGTACCAGGATCTCCCGGTCTGGACGAAGGACCCGAAGGCAACGCCGTTCCGCGACGGCATCGCGCGCATGCAACACAATGGCTACGCCGGCGAGCCCGGGCAGCAGGCCGCCGCGGCGCTCGCCGAATTCATCGTGCTCGACATGTTCGCCGACGCGACCGTGAACGGCATGAGCGCCAAGGACGCGGCGGCGCGGGCAGAGAACCGGCTGCGTCGCATCTACCGGGGATAGTCGCGGCCGCCGAAGGCGCCTTGGCGACTGCGCTGTGTGCGAACCCGTGCCAGCACGGGTTATGAGGTGTGTTCCAGATGCGCGGGCTGTCGCTCGATCGCGGACCCCTCCTCCCCACGCTGCTGCTCGTTCCCTCGGCGGTGCTGCTCGGAGGCCTGCTCGCGTTCCCGCTCGTCCTCGGCGTGCTCCTCGGCTTCAAGGACGCCACCATCGGTGAGGCGGGGAACTTCATCGGCCTCGACAACTACCGCTACCTGCTGACGGATCCCGTCCTGCGCATCACGGCGCTGAACACGGCGCTCTACACGCTCGTCACGGTGGTGTTCAAGCTCGCGCTGGGTCTCGCGCTGGCGCTGATCCTGAATCAGCGATTCGCCGGGTACCGATTCTGGCGTTCGGTGCTGCTTCTGCCTTACGTCGTGCCCACCGTGCTCTCGGCGTTCGCCTGGTGGTGGATCCTCGACCCGCAATTCAGCTTCATCAGCTGGGGGCTGATCAGGCTCGGGATTCTCGACCAGCACGTGAACTTCCTCGGAAGCGCCTGGCTCGCCCGGGCGTCTTTGATGGTCGCGAACGTCTGGCGGGGAATCCCCTTCTTCACCGTCGGCTATCTCGCAGGACTGCAGTCCATTCCGAAGGAGTTGCACGAGGCGGCCGCCATCGACGGAGCGAGCGGCTGGCGGACTTTCTGGGAGATCACCTGGCTGCTGCTCCTGCCGCTCACCACCATCCTCACCATCTTCTCGGCCATCTTCACCTTCACCGACTTCCAGCTCATCTGGACCATCACGCGCGGCGGTCCGGCCAACGCCACCCACCTGTTCGTCACGCTCGCCTATCAGCGAGCGATTCCGGGCGGGGCGCTGGGCGAAGGGGCCGCCATCGCCGGATTCACGCTTCCGTTCCTGGCCCTGCTCGCCTGGGCGGCGCTCGATGCGCTGCGGAGGCAGGCGTGAGACGCCTGCTTTCGATCTGGCTGCCGCTGCTCGCCTTCGCGCTCTTCCTGCTCTTTCCCTTCTATTGGATGGTGCTGACCTCCATCAAACCGAACGAAGAGCTGGTGAGCGTCACCGCCAACCCGTTCTGGGTGGCTCATCCGACGCTCGATCACATCAAGTACCTCCTCTCCTCGACCAGCTATCCGCGCTGGTTCTGGAACACGATGGCGGTCGCCTCCGCGGCGACCGCGCTGAGCATCTCCGTCAGCTTCTCCGCCGCGGTCGCGCTCGCGCGGCTGCGCTTCCGCGGCTCCGAAGGCGTGAGCCTCGGGATCTACCTCGCATATCTGATCCCGCCCGCCATCCTCTTCATCCCTCTCGCGGAGGTGATGCTCAAGCTGGGCTGGTTCGATCGGCTCTGGGCGCTGGTGCCGGTGTACTCCACCTTCCTG
>MNFJ01000046.1 GCA_001918155.1 Deltaproteobacteria bacterium 13_1_40CM_4_68_19 | reverse complement strand
GACGTCGCCCGGGGCGCCGACCCCGCGACCGGACGCCTCCGCGGTCCACTGACTACAACCCAGCGGGGCACTGCCCGAGGACCCCCAGGATGCACGGCAACGGCAAGCCGAGGCACGCCAGGGTGAAGCCGAACGGGTCATCGACGAAGGTCAGGCATCCCCCTGCGTCCCAGCACTGCTTCACGTCGCCGTAGATGACGGTGCCGCAAAGGGCGCGAAACACGTCGCGCCCGGCGCCCTGCGCATTGAAGAAGGTGGTCACTTCGTCGGTGCAGCCGCTCTTCGCATCCGGGAAGGCGTAGTCGAATTGCCCGTGGCCGTCGGCGTAACCGGCCCAGGAGTAATCGAAAGAGACCAGACCGAACGCGTTCACGCCCGCGGTGAGGTCCAGCGACACCGTGCGCGGGTCGCCGCTCAGGTCGTAGAAGATCCGCGCCGGAAAGGTCGGATCGGTCGGCTTGTTGATCCCCAGCGCCGTCGAATTCTCGAAATGCAGCGTGATGCGGCCGATCCCGTTGCTGGCCTGGGCGCCGAAGAACTCGCCTTCGAGGATCGGAAGGTAGGCCCCGGGCGGCCGCGCGGCGGAGATGGTGTAGATGAAGCGCCAGGGCGTGCGGCTCGCGTCGAGCTCGCGGAACATGACCACCTGGATCCACACGCCCGGGTGGTCCTGGTCGGGGAACGGTCCCCAGGTGCGCGAGTCTTCGTTGCGGGTGGTCGGGGTGACTTTGCGGATGGCGTCGACGAGCGCGAGGATGTCGTCCACGGCGCCGTTGATCGCGGTGCCCGTGCTCTTCGCGTTCGCATAGACGTCCGCCGCGCCGATGGCACAGAGATTCTGGGAGGTCGAGCCCTGCGGAATCGCCACGTGAAGCTGCTGCTTCTGGGGGATCGCTTCGAGAAAGGCGACGTCCTCGTTGGAGAGGTTGCCGCACGCGCAGACAACCAGCGCGAGGGCTGACCCGGACAAAGAAAAGCGTAGCAGGGTTCGCTGAAGAACTTCGTTCTGCAGCGCCCTGCTAGAACCCGAGCGCATAGTCCATCCCCAGCGCGAGCTCGGCGTAACCGAGGTTCAGCGCTTTGTCGACGTTGTAGAAGAGGTAGTTGACGCGGCCGCGGGCGACCGCCGACCAGCGGCTGGCGAATCGCCAGCTGAGCGCCGTGGTCAGCCCGGGCGTGACGGTGAAGAAGCTCTGGTCGGGCAGCTCCGAGTGGTTCTGGAAGGTGCGCGACAGGTACAGGAACGCGACGCGCACGCCGACCGATACGGTCCAGCTCTCGCCGACCGCGAAGTCGCGCCAGAGCGATGCGCCCCCGGTCGTCTCGAAAAACCTCTCCGGAATCGGCGTCACGCCGGGCAGCCTGAGCGTCGCCGCCCCGCCGCCCACCGACAGATCGAGGGCCCAGGCGAGGTCGTGGCCCAGATCGTCGCGCACGCCCAGCTCGGCTCCGACCAAGGCAGCCGGGGGAAACAGCCCGTTGCGCGCGGCGGAATCGAAGAAGAACTGCCCGCCGCCGGTGCCGAGCAGGCTCCAGCGAGGCCCCGAAGCGCCCTTCTGCGGATCCTCGCTCAGGGGCCGCCGCGAGAGGCGGGCATCGGCGATCTCCACCGGCCCATCCGAGAGATTGAAGCTGCCGACGAGCAGCGAGTCGCCCTCCCGCTTCTTCACCACGTAATCGCCGGGCGCGAGCGCGAGGCGTCGCTGGTCGCCGCGCGCCTTCGCCACCTCGGCCACCGCGCGGCGCGATCCGTCGAGCACGACGTACACGCCCTCCGCCGCCGCGGGAAAGACCATCGCTCCGCGGGCGGGAGCGAGCTCGGTGAGGACGACGTCCCCCGCTCCTCCGAGGTCGTACAGATAGACCGGGTGCTGGGCGCCTGCTCGCGTTTCCGCGGTTTCGCCCACCGTGCGCGCGTAGGCATAGGCGTACGCTTCGGCCAGCGTGACCTTGCCGTCTCCGCTCGCGTCCGCGTCGCCGAGCAAGCCGGATGCGAGATAGTGGGTGAAGAACGACGCCCCGATCTCGTCCGATTCCTGGGACTCCTCGTCGGCGCTGGAACTGGCGATGAGCACCAGGCCGCGCGGCCGCGTCGAAGCGGCCTGCGCCTGCTGCACGTCGAACGCCGGGGCAGTCCGGACTCCCTTCGGGCGCGTGATCGCTCCGGACTGGCAGGAATCGAGCAGGCCGATGCGCACGTCCGCGGGCGCGCTGCGCAGGGCCTCGCGCAGCTCGACCAGGGGCATGCGCGTGTCGCCCAGACGGAGCTCTCCTTCCTTCGCGTGGCCGGAGTAGTAGACGACCAGGACGGTCTCCTCGCCGCGCGCCTTCGCCTGATCGGCCCGCGCCGCCAGATCGGCGAGCGCGCGGCGGACTTCATCAGCGGATGCGCCGGTGAGCAGCCGGGCGTCCTCGGGCCGCACGCCTCCGAGCCGGGTGAGGATCGCGTGCATGCGGCGCGCGTCGCGCTCGGCGTAGTGGAGAGGGCGCGTCCCGACGCCTCCTTGCGCGTCGCCGACCACCAGGGCAAACCTGCGCTCTTCCGCGAGCGCGGGGAGCGCGGCCAGGAGCACCGCGGCGCAGAGAGCGCGCGCGCCGCTCATCGCAGGAGCTGGATTTGCAGGACGTCGGCGCCGGGGGGCGCGTCCGCCGCGGACCGGATGGACCTGGCATCCACTTTCGTGTCCGACAGCACGACCAGCAGGGTGGCCACGCCGCTGCCGGTCCACTCGAACGCCTGCGGCAGCGTTCCGTTCAGCGCGGGTCCCTCGTAGATCACGCTCGTTTCGCCGGGCTCGATCAGGACCGCCGCGGCGCGCTTGCGCCCCGCCGGCTGGAGCGAAAGGAGGATCCGCGCTCCTTCGCCGACGGGTTCCCCCGGCGCCAGCTCGTGCACGCCGCGCTGGTCCTGGACGAACAGACGGGCGGATGCCGGACCCTTGCTGCGCACGGTCTCCGTCTCCGCCGGCCTGCGGACCAGCAGGGTTCCGGCGATCAGAGCCAATCCCGCCGCCGCCGCCAGCGGCGCCCAGCGTCCGGCGAAACTGCGCTGCGGCCGGTGCGCCAGCTTCTCCGCGACCGCCGCCGCGAACTGGGGGAAGGGAACGTCGCGCCGGAGCGTCTCGCGCTCGGCGGCGATCTCCTCTTGCACGGCCGTGCAGCGCGCGCAGGACGCGACATGCGCCTCCGTCCGCTCCTTCTCCGCGCCCGTGAGCTCGCCGGCGAGCAACCTGCGCACGCGCAGGGACGAGCACCCCGGACCCGGTCCGCCGAGATCGAGGTTCACAGGTCTCCTCCTTCCAACTCGATGCCGAGGGCCTCGCGGGCGCAGACGAGGAACTCGCGAAGCCGCTTGCGCACCGTGGGCAGGCTCCGGCCCGTCTCCTGCGCGATCTCCGCCTGCGTCAGCTCGTCCACGAAGTAGAGCACCGCGATCTCCTGCGCCTCTTCCGATGCCAGCGCGAGGAGCAGGCGAACCAGCTCGCGGCGGTCGGGCGATTCCGTCTCCTGCCTGCGGCCCCCCTGAACCATGCGCAGCTGATCGCGCCAGAGCGCCCTTCGGGCGCGGAGGAGGTTGAGGCAGTGGTGCGTGGCGATGCGCAGGATCCAGGTCGTCGGCGAAGCGGCGGCGCGGAACTCGGAGAGCGCGCGCAGCACCTTGACGAACACGTCCTGCAGCGCGTCCTTGGCTTCCGCGTCGTCCTTCAGCAGATAGCGGCAGCGGCCGTACACCGCCGCCGCATGCTTCTCGTACAGTTCGGCAAGGAGGCCGGCAGCAGCGGGCGTGCCGGACGCGGCAAGCTCGCCGGCCCGGCCACCCACCACGACGCGGAGTCCTCGCACGTTCATGGCGCCGAACTCGAGGAGAACGCGGCGGAGCTGTAGGCGCACTGCGACACGTCGCCGGAGTCCGGCCCACCCCAGGGCGGCGGCGCCATCGTCAACGCGGAGAAGTACGTCACGATGAAGGGCGCGGGCCCCCAGCATTCCGAAAGCTTGACGTCGTACCCGCCGCCCAGGCCGGCGACGTCAGCCCGGCCGCGACCGTCGTTCTTCCAGCGGGAGTGCACGGAGAATCGGTCGCCCGTGGTCGTGTTGTGCATGGCGAAATCCAGGTCGCCGCCGCCCGTGGTGTCGTTTGCGTACGTGTACAGGATGTTGTTCCTCTGGGTAGGCTGCTTGTCGTCCCTTGCGCCCAGGAAATCGACCGCGAGGCTCGCGGGACCGACGTTTGAATACGACTTCACGTCCATGGTTCCGGTGGCCTGAGTGTCCTGCGCGGGATCGCCGAAGATGGCAAGATTCGCGGCCGCGTCGAAGTCGATCTTGAACTTGCCCGATCCGTGGTGGCGCTGCGGGCCCGGCGTGGCGACGCCGCTCGCGAACGTGATGAAGTTCGTGCCGGGCTTGACGGCGCCCGAGAGCGCCCAGTCGAAGCTGACGCCGTCCGCGTCGCGCGAGACCACGAGCTTGTAATCGACGCGGCTGAGCGGGTCCGAGCCCGGGCCCCAGGTGCAGCTGGTCGCGTCGCAGCTCGTCGGGTCGTAATCCTCGACGACGTGGCGCAGCAGATCGAGAAACGCGGCGGTGGGAACGTTGAACACGACGGCCACCGCCACCGTCAGGTCGTGGAACTGCGAGCGATCGCCGGCGGTGGAGTTCTGGGCGATCGTGGAGCTTCCGGAAGTGCTGCTCGCCTGCGGCTGCGAGGCCGGCGATCCCATGGAGATCGCTTCCTTGCTCGGCATGGCGTCGCGGGCCTGGTCCTTGAAGGCGCCGCCAGCGCAGGCGAGGGTAGCGATGAGGGGGAGGGCAATTCGCTTGAGCATTTCCATCGTCTCCTTGGCAGGCGGACGCCGCCCTGCCCTTCCCTCCGGACACGGCCTGACCCGCCGGATGGAAACGCGCCGTAAAACTGCTGTGTTCCCGACAGCTTGCATTGTGCACGACCCGGCGTGCGCGTGGACCGTGCAATGGTGTCGCGGTGGCGGCTCCCTGTGTGTTCTGCGCCATCGTCCGGGGCGAGGTTCCGGCTTCCTTCGTCCTGCGGGAGGCGAACGTGGCGGCGTTCCTGGACGCGCGGCCAGTGTTCAAGGGACACGTCCTCGTCGTGACAACTGCGCACATCGAGGACTTCCACGCGCTGCCCGCGGCGGAGGTGGGTCCGTACTGGCTGGCGGCTCAGCGCGTCTCGCGCGCGGTGGAGAGCGGCCTGCAAGCGCAGGGGACGTTCATCGGCGTGAACACCAAGATCTCCCAGAGCGTGCCGCACCTGCACACGCACGTGGTCCCCCGGCGAAAGGGCGACGGCTTGCGCGGCTTCTTCTGGCCGCGGACCACGTACGAGTCGGATGCGGAGCGCGAGGGATTCGCCGCCCGCATCGTGGCGGCCTTAGGTTGAACCCATGCAGCGGATCCGCGGTCGCAAGGCAGACATCCTGGCGTGGACGAACCCCGACGAGATCGAGGGCGTCGCTCTCGAGCAGCTGAAGAACATCTCTTCGCTGCCGTGGGTGTTCCATCACGTCGCCGCCATGCCCGACGTGCACTACGGCAAGGGAGCGACGGTCGGCAGCGTGATCGCGATGAAGGGAGCGGTCAGCCCTGCCGCTGTCGGGGTGGACGTCGGGTGCGGCGTCGGCGCGGTGAAGACCAGCCTGACCGCCAAGGACCTTCCGGACGACCTGCGCGCGTGGCGAAGCGCGCTGGAGCGCGCCATCCCGGTCGGGTTCCACGAGCACCGCGATCCGATCGAGCGACCTCAGGACAAGGCGTTCTGGGAGGAGTTTCATCTCTTGACGCCCGCGGTGAAGGATCTGATGGGCAAGGCGCGCAGGCAGCTCGGGACGCTCGGCGGGGGAAACCATTTCATCGAGCTGTGCCTCGATACCGAGGACCGGGTGTGGATGATGCTGCACTCCGGCAGCCGCAACATCGGCAAGTCGCTGGCGGAGATCCACATCCAGCGGGCGAAGAAGCTCGCGCACAACCAGGACCTGCCCGACCGCGATCTCGCGGTGTTTCTCTCCGGCACGAGGGAGATGGACGAGTACCGGCGCGACCTGTTCTGGGCGCAGCGCTACGCGATGAAGAACCGGGAGGCGATGCTCGATCTGCATGGATCGGTCCTCCGCCAATTCCGTCCAGAGGTGCGTTTCGCCGAGCCCGTCCTTTGCCATCACAACTATGTCGCCGAGGAGACGCACTTCGGCGAGGAGGTGCTGGTGACGCGCAAGGGCGCGATCCGCGCCGGCAGAGGCGACCTGGGCATCATCCCCGGAAGCATGGGAACGCGCAGCTACGTGGTCCGCGGGCTAGGCAATCCGCAGAGCTTCGAGAGCGCCTCGCACGGAGCAGGACGCCGGATGAGCCGCGGCGAGGCGAAGCGCCGCTTCTCGGTCAGGGATCTCATGGAGCAGACGAAGGGGGTCGAGTGCCGCAAGGACGGAGGCGTCCTCGACGAGATCCCCGCGGCCTACAAGCCGATCGAGCAGGTGATGGAGAACCAGAAGGACCTGGTCGAGGTGGTCGCGGAGCTGCGTCAGGTGCTCTGCGTCAAAGGATGAAAAAAATCCGGTCAGACCCCCGACACGACTGTCAGGGATTCAGTTCTCAATCGTGTGACATGGCGCACGCGCGTTGGCGCAAGTCGCGGGAATCTCGCGATTTCGCAAAATTCCCTGAAACTGGCACCGGGCTTGCTGGTCTTACGGGGCATGAGCGTTCTTCGCACCATGAGCCTGATCGTCGGTGGCGCGCTGGTCGCGCTTGGCGGCACCGCCGTCGCCCTCTTTCTCTAGGACGCCCGCGGCGAGGATCCGCTGGGAGCGCGCGTCCTGGACGAAGGCGACCACGCGCGGCTGCTTCCAGGAATCATCCAACGAAACGGGTACTTCGCCGCTCCAGTGATCGGCGCCGGCTGGGATGCTTCCGCCGCGGCGCAACGCGCGGACCACCGCGGTATGCGCGAGCGTCCGGCCCGCGTTCTCGCCCCGTTCCACCGTGCTGACCAGGCCGTCCTCCACCACGGCCACCACGACTTCAGCGTCGGAGTGTCCGGACAGGCCCGTGACGGCGATCCGGACACCTGACGGAATCGTGGTCAGCCGCAGAGTGCCGTGAGGCTCACGTCCCGCCGCCGTGACGGCGCGCACGATGGCCCGCTCGTCGGAACCGAGCACGTCAGCGCGGCCGTCCACCACCGCCTGGGGCGTATAGATGTGGCCGCCGTACCGGCCCTGGCGGTCGCTGAAGACGGCGGCGGAGAACGGGTCCTTCCAGCCCAGGCTGTTCCAGTAGTCGACGTGCTCGGAGAGCACGATCAGCTGCACGCCGGGAACCGGCTGCTCGCGATGCAGGCGCGCCAGCACCGCGTCCGCTGGAGGGCAACTCGAGCACCCTTCCGAGGTGAACAGCTCGACCAGCACCGCGGCCGCGAGGATCGGCGTCATGCCGGTACTCTACGCGGGACTTTTGCCACCGGTTACGCCATACTGAACGCAGTGTCAGGGAGCTCTGGCAGATTGCCCGCATGAGCGAATCCAACCTGCTCGAGCTTCCATTCACCGCCCCGCCTCCCCCCGAACCCGGGCGCATCGTCGTTTCCGACGCGTTCGAGCTCCTGCGCAGCCTCGCGCCCGAGTCCGTCGACCTCGTGGTCACCGATCCGCCGTACGAATCGCTGCAGATCCACAGGGCGCGCGGCACCACCACGCGGCTGACCACGAACTGGTTCGCCACGGTCCCCAACGAGCGCCTGCCGGAGCTTCTGCGCGAGACGTATCGCGTGCTGCGGCCCGACCGGCATTTCTATCTCTTCTGCGACGAGGTCACCGCCGACGTGATCAAGCAGCAGCAGAAGGTCAGCGCCGCGCGGCTGCCCAACGGGGCGCGCAAATGCTCCTGCGGGTTGGTGTACTGGAAGGAGATCGTCTGGGCGAAGACCACCCTGGACGGCGGGCGCATCCGGGGCGGCACCGGGTACCACTATCGGGCGGCGAGCGAGCGGATCCTCTTCTTCGAGAAGGGCAAGCGCGCGCTCAACGATCTCGGGATCCCGGATGTCCTCATGGCGCCGAGGGCTGGTGTCCCGGGACCGGCGGTGAAGCCCGGCGCGGTGGTGCGGACCCTGATCGCGCAGAGCACTGCGCCCGGCGACCTGGTGCTGGATCCGTTCTGTGGCTCGGGAGTCGCCGGCGTGGAGGCGCGCGCGCTCGACCGCCGTTTCCTGCTCGGAGACATCGATCTCGCGTATCTCGATCCCTCACTTGCCGCCCTCGCCCCGCACGACGCCATCGTCGCGCGCGCGGCGGTGGTCATGGAGGAGCCGGCCGAGCCGCCCGAGTTGGAAGCGCTCGCGGACGCGAGCGCGGCCGAGGACGAGTTGGACGCCGCGCGCGCCTGCGGCTGGCTGGACGCCGACGGCGCGACGGCAGTGCTGGATGAGCTCCTGGATGTGCGCCCGATCGAGCGCGAGGCCGCGGTGCGGAGGTTCTTGCGCACCGAGCCACCTCGGCCGAGGGAGCCGGACCGGCTGCGCGCCTGGCGCGCGTGGGCCCTGAGCGGAAGGCGGAGATCGTGACCGAATCGAACGTGCTCCAGCTCGTCCCGCCGCCCCGGCAGTTGCCCGAGTTGATCTCCGCGATGCGTTCGTGGGACCCCGGAGGCATCGGCGCCTGGGTGCTCGCGACGCAGGCCCAGCTTCCCCTGACGGCGGAGGAGTGCCGGCTGCTGGCGCAGAAAATGGAGACGGTGGAGCTATCGGCGCTGGAGTTCGAGCGCGTGATCGCTCTCGTCGGGTTGTCGCTCGGGCTCGATTGCCGCCGCCGATTGACCGTTGGGAAGACGATCTATGGCAAGGATCGCGAGGTGGACGTCCTCTTCCGCGATGCCCGCAACGGCAACCGGCTCGCGGTGGAGGCCAAATATCAGCGCGTGACCGGCACCGCCGACGAAAAGCTGCCGTACGCGGTGCTGAACCTCGCCACGCTGCCGCTGCCCGGAGTGATCGTCTACGGCGGCGGCGGGTTCCATCAGGGAGCGCTCCATTGGCTGTGCGCGAATACCCGGGCGACGGACATCTGCCGGCTGGCCGATTGGCTGACGGTGTTTTTCGCGCTCTGAGGACTGCGGGACTCGATCAGCCGGAATTTCGCTGCGAGCTGCGTCCCGACGCCTGTGCTCGGCGCCTTCGGGCGCGGGCGGAATCGTCCAGAGTCGCCAGCGTGGCCTCGCCGAGGGTGCGCAATGCGGCACGGTCCAGGAGGAAGCCGACCGGAGCTCCGAGCAGAGGCCAGAACCTGGCGGCGCGCGGCAGCCATCCCAGGCCGAGGCGGCGGAGGATTGCTTTGACCAGTTCGGGATTGAGCCGGCGGATGATCCGCCCGGGAAGCGAGCCGCGCAGCACCCGGCCGATGGCGGTCGCGCCCGCTCGCATTCCGACACTCTTCGCGGCGTCGGCGAATCCGGCGCCGGCCCAGAGAGCGTAGAGCTTGAGGCGGCCCTGATTTCCCTCGGTGTCCAGGCCGTACAGTTCGAGCAGAGCGAAGATCAGCTCCGCTTCGAGCAGGAGCGAGACCGCGATGCCCGCGGGAAGCCCCAGGGGCAGGGCGACGAGCGAGAGCATTCCGGTAGCGGCGCCTGCAAAGCCGGCGCGCAAGGCCATCTCGGCGACCAGCCTCCGTCCCAACGCCACCTCGTCCTGCCCCGGATGCTCGAGCCGCAGCGCCGCGACGCGAAAGCGCGCGCGCTGACGGGCCTTTCCCATGATGGCATCGAGCCGGTCCATCATCGTTCGTGGCCGCCGGGGTCGCGTTCGCCGGCGCGGATGGGGATGGGAAGGACGTTCTCGCGCGGTGGGATCGGGCAGTTGTACAGCAAAGAGAAGGCGCAGGTCGGATTGTAGGCGCGGTTGAAGTCGAGGGCGTAGCGATCGCCGCCCAGCGGTTCGGCGTCGACGTAGCGGCCCAGGGCATAGCTCTCATGACCGGTCGTCGCATCGCGGAAGAACACCGAGACCGCCGATTCGTCGGTGCCGGGCTCGAGGAGGCGCAACGCGGCCAGCCGCAGGAGGCGGCCCTGGAGGGAAAACTCGAGCGTTCCCAGGCGCAGCGCGCGGCGTTTGTTGCCGCGGGTCGAAAGCACGATCTCCTCGCGCGGCTTCTCCTCCCGGACCAACTTCGCCTCGACGCGCGAGGCGGGATCGGGATCGAACCAGACCGGAAACGGACCGGTCTCGAGCCGCGGGCTCTTCGGGTCGAGCACGACGACGGCGGGGAAGTTCTGGTGCGACAGGCGCAGCGTGTAGCGTCCAACCTGCACCTTCGCGCCCGGAGCCAGACGCTCCGTGGCCCCGTCGCGCTCCAGCTCGAATCCGTCGCGGAGCGGGCGCACCACCGCCGCCCGCCCTGCCACCCCCTCGAGTTGCACGTCGGCATCCGGGTCGGTGCCGAACCTCAGCGGACGGTCGCCGGCGAAATCGTGCCGGGCCACCGCCGCCAGCGGACTCTTGTGCGGGTCGCGGAACGACGCCAGCGTGCGCTGTCTTTCCTCCAACAGCGCATCGACGTCCAAGGGGATCTCCCTTCCTGCGGCGGAGAACGCCACCAGGAGCAAGGCGTAGCGCGCGAGGCCGCGGAGATCCACTCCTTGCGCGGGCAGCAAGCTTCTCGAGAGGCGCGGGCTCAACGATCGCGCCTGCGGATCCGCTCACGGATCCGGTGTTCCTGCTCGGGACTGCGCGTCTCGCGGCGGATGCGGCCTGGCTCCTCGCCCTCCCTGGTCCGGCGCGAGCGCACCCATTCCATGAAGCGATGACCCTTTTCGCCCTCCACGTCGAATGGACGCGGCGGCTCCGCGTCGCGGCGGAAGCGAAGTTCCGTGCCGGCTTCCAGGGAGTGCGACCATCCGCCTCCGCGGGACTCGACATGGACGACGCCCTCGTAGACGCGGACCAGATCCGGCTGATCCTGGACGACCTCGACGCGGAACTCGGTGCCGCGCACGCCGGCCACGCCGTTCTCGGTCTCGACGCCGAACGTCTCTCCGGCGAGCAGCTTGTGCACTCTTGCCCAGAGGTTGCCGAGCAGGAGTCGGGCGCTGAACTGCCTTCCCGGGTTGATCGCCGACAGCACGACGCGCGAGCTCTCGCCAACCCGCAGCAAGGAGCCGGAGGGGAGAGCGATCTCGACCCGGCCGTCCGCCTTCGTCTCCACGGTGTCGCCGACCTTCAGGATTGCGCCGGCCTGGATGGGCGCGCCGCCCGCGGTGACCGTCCCCTCCACGAGCGTCGCCGTCATGGCCTCGCCGGCGGGGGCGGAGATCAATGCGGCGAGCAGAAACCAGTTCATCTCGCGATCCTCCGATCGGGCTGACAGGGATCGTGCCGGATCGGTGAAAGCGCCGCCAACGCGGCGATGTGCGCCGGGGTGGTGCCGCAGCATCCACCGAGGATCGAGGCGCCTCGTCCGAACCAGCCCGCGGCGCGCGCGGCGTACTCTTCGGGAGCGAGGACCGGTGTCACGGGCCAGCCGGAGTGCGGATCCACTTCGCCCATGTGCGCGTACGCGCCGAATGGGAGCCCGCTGGCGGCGGCGGCGCCCAGTCCGACATCGACTCCGGCCGGGGGGACGCAATTGATCAGGGCCGCGCGGGCCCCCGCGGACCGGGCTTCGCGGAAGAAGGCGCCAAGATCGTCTCCGCTGCGCATCGAGCCGTCGGGCATCGCGAGCGCCGAGACCCACACCGGCAATCCGGTCGCGGCGGCGGCGCGGGCCGCGGCGAGCCCTTCGTCCGCGGCCACGACCGTCTCGACCAGCAGGAGATCGCACCCCTCCTCTGCGAGGGCGCGCGCGAACTCGCGGTGCTCGGCCTCGGCGATCTGCGGTGGCGGGCGCAGATCCGGCCGGTAGCAGTCTTCGACAGGCGCGATCGACCCGGCGACCTTCGCTCCGCTCTCGCGCGCGATGCGCACCGCGAGCCGTGTCAGCTCGCGCCAGCGGCCGCCCGCTTTGCGCGGATTGGTCCTGAAGGTGTTGGCCGTGATCACCTGCGCGCCGGCCTGGACATAGGCAGCGTGCACGGCGCGCAGCGCCGCGATTCCTTCCTCGGAGAGCAGCGCGGCGGCCGAGAAGAGAGCGCCGCGCGTGTCGACGCCCCGCCGGCCGAGCTCCGTTCCCGTGGCGCCGTCGAGCACGATCATCGCTGGCCAACTCCGGATCCATCTGATACGCCGCTGCTCATGCCAATGCTCAAGGTAGGCGACATGGCGCCCGACTTCACGCTTACCTCGCACGAGGGAAAGACGGTGAAGCTGAGCGACCTGCGCGGCAAGAACGTCATCCTCTGGTTCTACCCGAAGGCGGATACCCCTGGTTGAACCCTGCAAGGCTGCGGGCTCCGGGACCGAGCCCGTGATCTCCAGGCGAAGAAAGCCGCCATCCTCGGGGTGAGCTTCGACACCGTGGAGGAGA
>MNFJ01000132.1 GCA_001918155.1 Deltaproteobacteria bacterium 13_1_40CM_4_68_19 | reverse complement strand
TGGTCTTCGAGAACCGGACCACGGTGAAGTTCCAGGTGCAGGAGATCTTGCGCATCGAGCGCATCACCGACGCCGCCCAGATCGCCGAGGAAGTCGAGGGTTTCAACAGCATGCTACCCGGCCCGGGCGAGCTCTCGGCCACGCTCATGATCGAGCTGACCGGAACGGACGCGGAGGTGAAGGCGCGGCTGGCGAAGTTCTTCGGCCTTCGCGGCCACGTCTGGCTGGAGGTGGCAGGCACCCGGCTGCAAGGCGAACTGGAGCCGAACCGGGAGGAGGCCGGCCGGGTCTCGTCGGTACAATACGTCCGCTTCAAGGTGCCCGATGCACAGGCGCTCTTGCGCGGACCCGCCGCCGTCGTGATCGATCATCCGGCGTATACTCATCGCGCCACACTGCCGGAAGCCGTGCGGCGCTCGCTCTCCCAGGACCTCTCGTGAAGAAGCAGAAGGACGACGTCGAGCGATTCGCGCAGTATTGCCGCTCTCATGGGCTGTCGGTGACGCACCAGCGGCTGGCGATCTTCGAGGCGCTCGCCTCATCGCGCGAGCACCCGAGCGCCGAGCAATTGCACAAGGCCGTCCAACGCCGCATCCCCGCTCTCTCCCTCGCCACCGTGTACAAGAACCTGGAGGCGCTCAAGGCCATCGGCGCCGTCGCCGACGTCAATCCGCTGCACGAGCAGGGCCGATACGAAGCGGCCCTCCCGGGCGTCGGCGCGGGTCGCCCCCACCACCACCTGGTGTGCGTGTCGTGCAAGAAGGTGCGCGACCTGCACGACGCCGATCTCGATCGGCTGCGCGTGCGCGATGCCCAGGGCTTCGACATCCGCGCCGTACGTGTGCAGGCGGAGGGGCTCTGCCCCGACTGCCAGGCCCGGTCCGTGCGGCCGCGGGCGTGAACGGGTATCTTTCGGACGTGCCGGTCATCTGCCAGGATTCCGTCGGCCGCTGCAGCTTCATCGACGTGCTCGAAGAGGCGGTGCTCGTGCACCGTCCCGTGGCGGTCGCGTTGCGGGACGGCGAGCGGTTCATCGACGTGGTCACCGACGTGGTCACCGAGAACCACGAGGACTACGCCGTGTTCCGGAGCCACGAGCGGGTCCCGGTGACCGACATCGCCGCCGCGACGCGCTGCGATCCGCACCAGCGATAGTCGCGGCCGCCGGAGGCGGCTCACGATCTTGTTTTGGGCTGTACCGGTGATGAGACGCGTTCTTATGCGAGCGCGACTTGCTGGCCCTGACGCTTCGCCTTCACGTCCACGCCGTGGCCGTCGCTGAATACGACGATGGCGCGAGTCCATGGGCCCGCGGCGCGCGTGGTCGGGTGAGCCTCGACGGCTCGATTCACCAGCGTGAAGATAGCGTCGCACGCGCTGCAGACGCGGTAGTCCTCGGCGGGGATGAGCGGATACGGCTTGGCCATGCCCGGCGCGAACACCAGGATGACGGAGACGGGCGCGGTGAACTGGCCGACCTTGCGGCAGACGCCACAGGTCAGGCTCTCTTCGTTCTCGTTTTCCACGTCCGCCATGTTCCACCCGCGCCGGCTGGCGCCGTCCTCTCGAAAACCATAACCATTGCAGGGGAAGATCGCCGGTTTCCTTCTGCTTCCTGTTTCGCAAGAAGCATGCCCGCGGGCAAGCCGCACTGCGCAAGCCCGCCTGGCGGCTTGAACTTTCCGCGATTCCGTGGCACTCGCGCGATGAGAAACGGCAGCCACGATCAGATGGTCAAACCACTTCCAAAACCCGAGTTGCTCGCACCCGCCGGCGACGAGGAGAGCTTGAGAGCCGCGGTAGCCGCGGGAGCGGACGCCGTCTACTTCGGGCTGCGCGGCGGCTTCAATGCGCGCGCCCGCGCGGACAACTTCGCCGCCGCGGACCTGCCGCGCATCTTCGACTTCCTGCATGGCAGAGGCGTGCAAGGATTCGTCACCTTCAACACCCTGGTCTTCGATCGCGAGCTTCCGGTCGCGGAGCAGGCGCTGGCGGACATCGCCCGCGCCGGCGCCGACGCGATCCTCGTGCAGGACCTCGGCATCGCCCGCCTCGCCCGCGAGGTCTGCCCGCAGCTGCCGCTGCACGCCTCGACGCAGATGACGATCTCGTCGGCGGAGGCGGCGGAGATCGCCAGGTCCTTCGGGATCACCCGCGTGGTGCTGCCGCGCGAGCTCTCCATCGAGGAGATCCGCGCCATGGCCGCCCGCACCGACCTGGAGCTGGAGTGCTTCGTGCACGGAGCGCTGTGCGTGAGCTGGAGCGGGCAGTGCCTGACGAGCGAAGCCCTGCAGCAGCGCAGCGCGAACCGCGGCCAGTGCGCCCAGAGCTGCCGGATGCCGTACGACCTGGTGGTCGACGGCGGGGTGGAGACCGCGCGCGGCGACGAGCAGCTCAAGTACCTGCTCTCTCCCCGCGACCTCGCGGCGTACGACCTGCTCCCCGAGCTGCTCGCCGCGGGCGTCTCCTGCTTCAAGATCGAGGGCCGCATGAAGGGCCCCGAGTACGTGGCGAACGTGGTGGAGAAATACCGCCGCGCTCTCGACGCCGCCGTCGAACACCGGCCGTTCCCCCTCACGTCTCGCGACGAGGAGGAGCTGCGCTACAGCTTCTCGCGCGGCTTCTCGCACGGCTTCCTGAAGGGTTCGGACCACCAGGAACTGGTCCATGGCCTCTATCCCGGCCATCGGGGAGTCCTGGTGGGTCGGGTCGAGGAAGTGCACGCTCGCGCCCGGCATGTCCTGGTGCGCGCCGAGCCCGACGCTCCCCGCCTCAAGGCCGGGGACCGGATTCTCTTCGACCAGGGCAAGCCGGAGGATGACGAGCCCCGTGGCGGACTTCACGCCTGCGACGAACCAGGACCAGGGATGCTCAAGCTGGTCTTCGGCGGCCCGGACCAGAGCACCCTGGACCTGCGCCTGGTCAAGCCTGGGGACGTGGTCTGGAAGGCGAAAGACGCCGAAGTGACGCGCGCGATGAAGCGGATCGCCGCCCAGGAACGCAAGCTGAGCCTGTCCTTGAGGGTGCGCGGCGCCTCCGGCGTGCCGCTCCAGGTGGATGCGCGCGACGGTCTCGGACGCAGCGCGCGGGTGGAGAGCGGCATGCCGCTGCAGGCCGCGCGCGGCAAGCCGCTGCACGAGGCGCTCATCCGCGAGAAGCTGTGCGCCTTCGGGGAGACGGAATTCGAGCTTCGCCGGCTTCAGCTCGACCTGGAAGGCGCGCTCGCGCTGCCACCTTCCGAGCTGAAGCGGATGCGGCGCGCGCTGGTCGACGCTCTCGCCAGCCGTGCCCCTGATCGGCCCGAGCGTTCCGTGCGAACCGGCATCGCGACCGACGAGGTGGTCGCGCCGGTGCCAGCCGGAGCGTCGCCCCCGGCGCCCAAGCTCGTCCCCCTGCTGCGAACGCTGGAGCAAGTGGAGGTGGCGCTGCGCCTGGGGTTCGACGAGGTGCAGCTCGACTTCATGGAACTGGTGGGGCTCGGGATCGCGGTGGAGCGCGTGCGGGCGGCGGGGGCCCGGGTGATCGTCGCGACGCCGCGCGTGCAGAAGCCCGGCGAAGAGGGATACGACCGCCGATTCGAACGGCTCCGGCCCGACGGCATCCTCGCCCGGCACCTTGGCGCGGTGGAGCATTTCCTGCGCAACTCCCACGCCGAGACCGTGCACGGGGATTTCTCGCTCAACGCCACCAACGCGCTGACCGCGCGCACGCTCCTGGAGCTCGGCCTGTCCACCCTCACCCCGGCATACGATCTCGACTTGACGCAACTCCTCGACGTGGCCGCCGGGGTGCCCGCTGGACGCCTGGAAGTCACCATCCACCAGCACCTGCCGCTCTTCCACAACGAGCACTGCGTCTACTCGCACTTGCTCAGCAATGGCCACGACTACCGCGACTGCGGGCGCCCCTGCGAGAAGCACCTCATCCGGCTCCGGGATGCCGCCGGCCTGGAGCATCCGGTGATCGTCGACGTGGGTTGCCGGAACACGGTCTTCAATGCGCGGGCGCAGAGCGCCGCCGGCTCCCTGCCCCGGCTGCTGGAGGCGGGCATCCGCCGCTTCCGCGTCGAGCTGGTGCGCGAGAACGCCGCGGAGACGGAGCGCGTGCTGCGCGCCTATGCCGGCCTGCTGATGGGGACTCGCAACGGCCGGCAGGTGATCGCGGAAGTCGGGGCTCTGGAGAAGTACGGCGTTTCCGCCGGCACCCTGGCCGTGGTCAGCCAACCGTACGTGTAGTCGCGGCCGCCAAAGGCGGCCTGGCGACCATCGTTTGCGTTTCTTCCGCGGAGGAAGCCTTGAAAATGACGAAGCATCGGATCGCGGTGATCCCCGGCGATGGCATCGGCAAGGAAGTGGTGCCCGAAGGCATCCGCGTGCTCGATGCCGCCGCCGTGAAGTACGGGCTCGAACTCGAGTGGGAGCACTTTCCCTGGAGCTGCGAGTGGTACCGGAAACATGGCCGGATGATGCCGGAGGACGGGGTCTCGCAGATCCGGAAGCACGACGCGATCTTCCTCGGGGCGGTGGGCTTTCCGGGGGTGCCCGATCACGTCTCGCTCTGGGGGCTGCTCATCCCCATCCGCAGGGAGCTCCACCAGTACGCGAACGTTCGCCCGGTGCGGCTGATGGAGGGCATCCCCTCACCGCTGCGCGACCGCAAGCCCGGGGACATCGATTTCTGGGTGGTCCGCGAGAACAACGAGGGCGAGTATTCCTCGGTCGGCGGCCGCATCTTCGAAGGGACGGAGAACGAGACGGTCATCCAGGAGACGGTGTTCACCCGCAAGGGCGTCGACCGCATCCTCCGCTATGCCTTCGAGCTGGCCCGCTCGCGCCGGAAGAAGCACCTCACTTCGGCGACGAAATCGAACGGGATCTCCATCACCATGCCGTACTGGGACGAGCGGGTGAAAGCGATGTCCGCGCAGTATCCTGACGTGCGCGTCGACCAGTTCCACATCGACATCCTCTGCGCGCACTTCGTGCAGCGGCCGGACCGCTTCGACGTGGTGGTCGGCTCGAACCTGTTCGGCGACATCCTCTCCGACCTGGGTCCGGCGGTGACCGGTACCATCGGGATCGCCCCGTCGGCAAACCTCAACCCCGAGCGCGAATACCCGTCGATGTTCGAGCCCGTGCACGGGTCGGCGCCGGACATCGCCGGCCAGGGAATCGCCAACCCGGTCGGACAGATCTGGTCCGGCGCGATGATGCTGGAGCACCTCGGCTACAAGCAGGCCGGCGACGCCGTCGTGCTCGCCATCGAGACCGTCATCCGCGAGGGTCCGCGAACGCGCGACATGAGAGGGAACGCGACGACGGAGGAAATGGGCAAGGCGATTGCGGAAGCCATCCGCTGAGGTCCTAACCGGCGGGTTCGGTGAGCGGAGGGGACCGGGCGGACTCCGAATATTCGACGGCAGCCCCGAGCTTCAGGAAGGGAAGCTCCAGCCAACGCCAGGAGATTGCCGCCAGCACGGCGAGAGCGCAGGCCGAGACCGCAACCCGCAGCGGGAACTGCGCGATGGGGATGAACAAGAGGACCACGAGGTGGAAGAGGTAGAGGAAGTAGGAGTGTTTTCCCGACCAGCGCAGCGGCGCCCATCGAACGAGCCGGGCGGGGGCGGCCTGTGGAGAGAGCAACACCGATACCAGGGCGAGGGTGAACGCCGCGGCGATGAGGGAAAGCCCGATCGAGAGCAGCAGATTCGTCCCTGCCGGCAGGAGGACGAGCTGGCTCAGGCCAGCGACCCCCAGCAGCGCGGCGCCCGCCGCCCAGAGCAGGGCCCGGCGGTACTTCAGCAGCAGCGCGGCGGCCCGCGGATCCCGGACCAGCACGGCGGCGAGCACTCCCCAGAACGGCGCATCGAGGCGGCAGGGTGTGAAGTCCCAGGGGCTTCTCCAGCCGCTGGCCAAGCAGAGGCACCGCAGCAGCGGCGGAGCGAGGAGCATCACCGCCGCGAATGATCCGAAGCGGCCCCTGAAGACCCAGAGGAGGAGGACGGGAAGGCCGAGGTAGAACTGTTCCTCGATGGCCAGCGACCAGCAGGGCCCGAGCGCGAAGGCGACCCGCGCTCCAGCCGAGCTCCACAGGTTCTGCAGGAACAGCAGATATGCCGCGAGCGGGATCTCGCCCTGCGCGACCTGCGAAGCGCCCCCGATGGGAAGGCTCGCCAGGAAGAGAAGCACCAGGTAGGCAGGCAGGATCCGACACGCCCGGCGCGTGTAGAAGGTGCGGAGCACGTTTGGAGCGTCCCGGTGGTCGACGAGGATGCCCGCGATCAGGAAACCGGAGAGCACGAAGAACAGGTCGACTCCGCACCAGGAGAGATCGAGGAGCGCCCAGAGGCGCGGAGACCAGTGCCGCAGGATCGGGGCAGCTGGCCGGACGACCCAATGCAGCAGCAGGACCATCAGAATTGCGATTCCGCGGATGCCGTCGAGCTCCGGCACGCGTGCGCCCTGCCTCAGGAGTGCGACGCGGCTCTCTTCAGGCACCGAAACACTCTACGAGCGCCGCGGCGGTGGGGCAAAGATTCCCTTCAGGGAAAGTCTTCGTCGCGGTGGGCGTTTTCGATCGCGCGCCGGACGGTTTCGTCGAGTCGCTGGATGTCGATGATGACCTTGCCTTCCACGACGTCGGTGACGGCGGCGATGGGAATGATGGTGTCGCCGGCGTCCTCGATGTAGACGACGAGGTCCTGCGGGCGCACCTGCCGGACGGCGCCGAACTCCTCTTCCGAGCCCTTCGCGAAGGCCTGGTATCCCACCGCGATCGGCGGCAGCCTCTTTTTTGCCATGGCCGCATCATGCCGTGGCCGGCGTTCGGATGCATCGGTCCCGGTGCAGCGGCCCGCTCACCCGGAGCCATGGACGGAGCGAGAAAGCCCTTTACACCCTGGCGGCGCGCCCTTATGGTGCGCCGCGCCGCGCCACACGAGGCGCGACGGAGACGGAGGAGATGGAGCAGCTCAAATCGAAGGTCGCCTCCGCGGACGGCAAGCTCGCGGTCCTTCTGCCGGGCATGGGCGCCGTGGCCACCACCTTCATCGCCGGCGTCGAGGCGGTGAAGGCGGGCCTCGGCAAGCCCATCGGCTCGCTGACGCAGATGGCGCACGTCCGTCTGGGCAGGCGCAGCGAGAAGCGCTGGGCGATGATCAAGGACCTGGTGCCCCTCGCGCGGCTCGAGGACCTGGTGTTCGGGGGCTGGGATCCGATCCCGGACGACGCCTACACCGCCGCGGCGAAGGCCAAGGTCCTCTCGCCCGAGCATCTCGCCCATCTCAAGCCGTCGCTGTCGCAGATCCGGCCGATGGCCGCCGTGTTCGACAAGAACGTCGTCAAGCGCCTGGAAGGCGCCAACGTGAAGAAGGGCACCCGGCGTGAGCTGGCCAATCAGCTCATCCAGGACATCCGCGGCTTCATGGACAGGAGCAAGTGCACGCGCGCCGTGATGGTCTGGTGCGCGTCCACGGAGGCGTACCAGGAAGCGGGGCCCGAGCACCAGAGCATTGCGGCCTTCGAAAAGGCACTCGACGCCGATCATCCGAACATCTACCCCTCGCAGCTCTACGCGTACGCGGCGATCATGAACGGCGTGCCGTATCTGAACGGCGCCCCGAACATGTCCTGCGATTTCCCTGCGCTCGTCGAGTTGGCCGAGAAGCGCGGCGTCGCCATCGGAGGCAAGGACTTCAAGACCGGCCAGACGCTGATGAAGACCATCATCGCTCCGGGCCTCAAGGCGCGCATGCTGGGGATGGAGGGCTGGTTCTCCACCAACATCCTCGGCAACCGCGACGGGGAAGTGCTCGACGACCCGGCGAATTTCAAGACGAAGGAAGTCTCGAAGCTCTCCGTGCTGGAGCAGATCCTCGAGCCCGAGCGCTATCCGGAGCTCTACCGGAACCTGCAGCACAAGGTCTCGATCCACTATTACAAGCCTCGCGGCGACAACAAGGAAGGCTGGGACAACATCGACATCGTCGGGTGGATGGGTTACCCGATGCAGATCAAGGTGAACTTCCTCTGCCGCGACTCGATCCTGGCGGCCCCCATCGTGCTCGACCTGGCGCTGTTCGGCGATCTTGCGGCGCGCGCCGGGATGAAAGGCATCCAGGAGTGGCTCAGCTTCTACTTCAAGAGCCCGCAGCACGCGGCCAGCGTGTACCCGGAGCACGACCTGTTCGTGCAGAAGGTCCGGCTGGAGAACAACCTCCGGTACCTGGTGGGCGAAGAGTTGCTCAACTACCTCGGCTCGGACTACACGAACGAGTAGATGCTCGCGGTGCTGCTCGTCGTCGTCGCGCAGGCGGCGCCCCCAAAGGGCCTCGGGCTGCGCGAACTGCAGGAGCGCGCCCGCAGGAACGACCCGCGCACCATGCAAGTCGCCGCGCAGCTGGAGGCCGCGCGCGGCAAACGCGACGAGGCGAGCTGGGTGTTCTTTCCCGCTTTCCAGACCACCGCCTATCTCGCGGGGCCGACGCCGCAGCGCCGTTTGATCGGTGGCGACCTCGATCCGGACCCCACCAATCCCGCTCATCTCAAGCCGGGGAGCACGGGTGGCATCTTCCACGGCGATCAGGGAGTGACCGCGCACGTCGACGTCCAGGCCATCATGCCGATCTGGACGTTCGGCAAGTGGACGGCGGGGAAGTCCGCAGCCGGGCACCTGGTCAACGCCAGCGAAGCGCTGCTGCAGCGGGCCCGCGATCAGGCGGCCTATGACGTGGCCCGGGCGTACTGGGGATACCAGACCGCCCGCAACGCCGACGCCTCCGTCCAGAAGGTGCGCACCCGCCTCAAGGACGCGCAGCAGACGGCGCAGAAGCTGCTCGCGGAGAAGAGCGAGCAGATCAGCCGGGCCGACTCGATGAAGCTCGACTACCTCGCCGAGGAGGTGGAAGCGCAGCACGCCTCCGCGGTGAAGAACCGCGACCTGGCGCTCATCGGATTGCGCCTGCTGGTGGGCGCGCAGGCCGGGGAAGATCTCCCCATCCTCGAGCAGGAGCTGCCGCAGGCGCCGCAACCTCCGAACGCCGATGAGATCCTGCGGCGCGCGCTGCAGCAGCGGCCGGAGGCGCGCGCGGCCAACGAGGGCGTCGCGGCGCGGCAGGCGCTGGTCGATCTGGCGCGCGCGCGACTGTGGCCGGATTTCGGAATCGTGGGCGGCGTCCGACTCACCACCACGACCAACGCCGACAACCCCGCCTCGCCGTTCGTCGACAACCCGTACCATGAGTCGTCCGGCTTCGTTGCCCTCGGCATGCAGTGGACGCTGGACGTGCCGCAGAAGCTCGCCCGGCTCCGCCAGGCAGAGGGCGAGCTGCACGAGGCGGTCGCGATGCAGGTCGGCGCGGAGCAGCTGGTGCGGCTCGACGTGCAGCAGGCGCTGGGAGATCTGGCGGACGCCCGCGTCCGCGTCGAGCGTTATGGGAACGAGACCCAGATCGGAAAGCAGCTCTCCAACCAGGCGGGGGTGGCGTTCGACTCGGGGCTGGGCGACGCCCGCGAGCTTCTCGAGGGGACGTTGCTCTTCATGCGCGCGGACGGCGAGCGACTGAGGGCGCTGTACGACGCGCAGCTCGCCTGGGCGGCGCTCGAGAAGGCGGCCGGGGCGCCACTGGGGCCCTGATCCGGGGCTGAAGGTCATAGATTTGTCGCGCGTCGAATGTCGGAGGAGGCAGTCGTGACGTCCATCGCCGTCGCCCTGATCGTCGCCGCCGTGCAGCCGGGTTCCGCGAGCGCGGCGGTGCAGCACACACAGGAGAAAGTCCGGTCCTCGCTCAACGCCTGGTTCAAGTCCCAAGGCCCCGCCCGTGCACGGGCCCGGGAGCAGGCGCGCAAGGCGGTGGGGGAGCTGGTCGATTTCGATGCGCTGGCGAGATCGACGCTGGGCAAGAAGTGGGAAGAGATCAAGCCGGCCGATCGCTCGCGCTACACCGCGGCCCTGAAAGGGGCGATGGAAGCCAACTACCTGGCGAAGATGCGGCAGGGCAAGGGCACCGACGTCGAGCGGATCCGCACCGAGATCATCGGCGAGGAGCAGCAAGGTAGCCATACCGTCGTGCACACCAAAGTCCACTCCGGCGAGGATACGGCGGCGATCGATTACGTGATGGAGAAGCGACCGAAGGGGTGGCGGGCGGTCGACGTGATCACCGAGGGAGTCTCGCTCGCCGAGACGTATCGCGAGCAGGTGGCGAAGATCCTCGCCAAGAAGACCCTGAACGACGTGATCGCGGCGCTGGACCGCAAGCGCAAGACGCTCGAAGCGGACGAGAACAAACCGGCCGAGGGGTAGAGAGCCGGCCGCCGGATGCGCTCTGGCACCCGGTAGTGCTTGCTGCGAGGCGGCGGTAGAGTGGCGCGCATGTACCGCTACTTCGCGTACGGATCCGCGCTGTCGAAGCGACACATCGGCGAATGGGCGGCGGAGCACGGCGTCGACGCGCGGCTGTTCGCGCGCGGAGCGCCGGCCGTCCTGCGTGGGTATCGGTTGGTGTTCGACGTGGAGAGCCGCTTCTGGGGCGGGCGTGTGGCCAACCTGGCGGAAGACGAGGAGGCGGCTGTCCATGGCGTCCTCTTCGAGATTCCTCCCCCCGCAAAGGACGCGGTGCTTCGCAAGGAAGGAGTCGCGACGGGGCTGTCCGAGGAGATCGACGTCTCCGTCGAGGCCGAGGGAAAGCGCATCGCCGCCAAGGCGTTCGTGGCCCGGCCGGAGAAGCGGGGCGAACCCGGTCCCGCGAGCGGACGGCTGCTGGCGTACCTGATCGAGGGCGCCCAGGAGCGCGGGCTTCCGGACAGCTGGGTCGACCACCTGCGCAAGCAAGCAGCCGACGCCCCTCAACCCGCACCCGGCCCCGTCGGTCTCAAGCTCGACCGGAAGCGCTGACCATCTGCGCGCTTCCCTTCAACCGCCAAAGCGGTCGATCTGAAGAGTTGAGGCGTTACCGGGACTACTGCAGCGAGCACTCGTTGGCGAGTTGCTGCGGGGTCGCTCCCTGAGGCCTTGCGATGGTGTGGCTGGCGGGCGGCGACACGCCCTGCTCGACCCAGGCGGCGAGGGCGTCGATGGCCGAGCGGGCGCAGGGAAGGATCGGCCGAAGCAAGGTATCGCCATACTCATCGATCCCGGCGTGATCGTCGTACTGCGGGTCGACGTGATTGCCGCCGCGCACCACGTAGTACCGGTGCCGCTGCGAGCGGCGCCGCTGCGCCACGAGCTGCACGTAGAGGTCGGAATCGGTGGCGATGGGCAAGAGCGCGTCCTGATCGCCGTGCAGCGTGATCAGCGGATGCTGCAGATCCCCCGTATTCGCCACCGCCTGGATGCGCTGCGCGAGCGCAGGATTCTGCAGGACGCGCTGCCGGTAATCGTACGAGGCGTCCGGGTCGGTCGGCCCGACCGCGAGGGCCGGCGGCACCACGCATGGCTCGCCGATGCCGGAGCAGGTGTAGCCCGTGTACTCGGGGTCGAATTCGAGCCGGTAGATCTTCTGCGTCAGGCCCCAGTAGATCCCCCAGTGATAGGTCCAGAGCGGCTGCGATTCCGGATTGAAGCCGACCGCGGCGAGCGCGTCGACAGAGGCCGGCACACCGAGGATGTCGCCCGGATACTGCGCGAGCGAGGTGGGGAGATACGTGAACAGATTGTATCCCGTGGTGGGCCCCGCGGTGCGGACTCCCGCCGGGAGCGAGGCGAGAAAGAGCGTCCCCTCCCAGTCGACGCCACCGTCGTAGAGCCGGTCCTTTCCGTTGCCATCGGTCTCGATCGCCCGCCGCGTCTGGTAGCCGCCGTTCGAGATCCCCGCGGCGTACGAGCGCGTGATGCCGGAGATGCGGTACTGCGGCGCCAAAGAGCCGAGCAGCGCTCGCGCCGCCGACGTCGCCTGCCGCATGCGCGACGCCCATTCCTGGACCGCGGCTCCCGGCTGCCAGGGCGCCCCGCCGCCTTGGCGGAAGAAATTCGCTCCCATGTTTCCCTTGTCCTGCGAGACGTAGGCCCAGCCCTTCTCCAGCGCGTAATCGGAGAGGATGAAGTCGCTGGCGAACGCGTCGCGGATTCCCGGGGTGCCGGCGGTGAGGAGGTGCCCGTCCCATCCGTCCGGAATGCGGATGACGATCTGGGCATCGTGGTGGCAGTCCGCGACGCAGGTCTGCCCCAAGGTCGGCGGCGGAGTGCAGCCGCGGATGAACGGCGTTCCGTCTTTCGCGGTCAGCGCGGGTTCCTGCTGGAACGCGTCGCAAGCGTCCGGGAAGTAGCCGTCGATCTGGATCCCGCTCACGGGCGGCGAGGTCGGTGCCGTGTACTTCGAGTTCAGCGTGCCGCTGCCGGGAGGCGGAAAGCCCATGCCGGTGAGGCTCTGCGGATCGGTGAACGGGTTGTTCGTGGTGGTGAGATCGGCCACGGCGTGACAGTCGATCCACTCGGCGCCCAGCAGCTGGCGCCACGCTTCCAGATCTTGCGGGCAGGCGTGCTGCGCCTGCGCAGGAAGCGTTGCGACGGCTACGGCGAATGCAGGGATGAGCACTTTGCGCATGTCGGGGAGCCTCCCGGAGCAATGCGCGCATTCTCTGCAGCCGACGCTTCAGGCGTAACCCCAGCGCCGACGAAGCGTCCACTCGGTGCCTACCACGAGGCAGAGCAGCGCCAGCACCTTCCAGTTGTCCCAGAGCGGCTTGCTGGTCCGCTGTCCTACCTCGACGCGTTCCGGATCTCGCCAGGGGAGCGCTGCGAGCGCATCGGACACATCGACGACCCGGCCTTTCGCCGCCTCCGCGACCGCTTGGAGGATGTCGGGCCGCGGCGCGGCCTCGATCAGCTCGCGCGAGGCGGGCGCGACCACGAAGGCATCCTCCGCCTCGCCGACGGCCGTGCCGTCGGCACGCTTCGCCGTCACCGTGGCCTTGTACGCGCCGGCTGGAAGCGGAGGGAGGATGACGCGGGCGCTTCCATCCGGTCCTGCGAGGGCGGCGCCCATCGGACGCGGCGCCGGGTCCGTCGCCGAGGAGGTGACCACGGCGATCTGCGCACCGGCCGCGGCGCCGTAATCGCTGCCCCGGACCTGTACGTCGAGGGCCGGGGGCTCGCCGCCGGGCTCGAACGACGGCCGCTCGGCAGCGACGCGCATCGGCGTCAGCGCCGGATCGCGCACCAGCCAGCGGATGGCAGAATGCCAGAAAGTCTCGTACGCCCGCGGTCCCTGCTGGGCGCCGGCGGCGACGAAGCTCCAGAACCAGGACGAGTCCGAGAGGAGCGCCAGGACGCGGCCGCGGCCCGACTCCCCGACGACCAGGATGGGACGGCCCTCGCTGGAGACGAGCAGGGTCTGCGCCCCGCCCTTGAGCGGCCCGGTGGTGTTCAACCCCGGCAGCCGCGGCAGCGCCGCCCAGATCGACTCGTTCTGCGACCCCGCGGTGGCGAGCTCGGTGATCGGGTGCCGGCGACCGGATTCGGTGAGGTGCACCTGCGCGGGCGTCTCGTCCACCGCGGTGGGACCGGAGGGGAGGAGCGTCACCGGAAGCACCTCCTCGATGGGCGTGCCCGCGTAGTCGCCGGCGGAGAAGCTCTGGTCGCCGCCGATCATCGCGAAGGCCCCGCCCTCGCGCACGTAGGAGGCGATGCCGTCGAGGTACTGCGACATCCGGTACGGGCGGTGGTTGAAGTTCTGGAAGACGACCACGTCGAACGTCTTCAACTGCTCCTGGAAGATCTCCTGCGTCGGGAAGGGGATGAGCGACAGCTCGTCCTGCGAGCTGTGAGGGTCGTCGCCCGGAGTGCGGAGGATGAAGAAGCTGATCAGGTCGACGTTGGGGTCCCGCTTCAAGAGCTGCCGGAGGAAGCGGACGTCCCAGGAGGGACGGCCCACGACGAGAAGAACGCGCACGCGGTCGCGGATCACCTTGAGCACGAAGGAGCGGGAGTTGTTCTGCGCGATGGCCTCGCCGTCGTAGACCGGCACCGTCACGGTGAAGGCGAACTTGCCCGTGCGGTCCGGGACGAACGCCAGCTTGACCTCGTACCGGGAACGGCTTCCGTCGATGTGGATCGTCTTCTGCGCCACCACCTGTCCTTCACGGCGCAAGACGACGGGAACGTCCGTCGAACCGAACCCGCGCGCAGTGACGATCACGTCGACCGTGACCTGGTTGCGCACGAACGCGAAGTCGTCGACGGCGATCTTTTCCACCGCCAGGTCCTTCAGCGCCTGGGCGCCGATCGGGAGGACGAACACGGGCGCGTTCAACCGGCGCAGCTCCGCGGCCGCGGCCGGCGAGACGCCCTGGGAGAGCTCGGCGTTGTCCGCCCCATCGCTCGCGACGAAGAAGCCGGCCAACGGCCGCCCGCCGCTTCCAGCGGAGGCGGCCGCGGTGAGGGCCCCGAGGATGTCGGTGGAAGGACCCTGCGGATCCGCGGAAAGCCTGCCCAGGTCGGCCGGCTGCAGCTCCTTGTCGAATCCGTAGACGTCCACCTGGAAGCGAGCGGCGAGCTGCGCCAGGTCCGCCTGGTGCTGCACGGCCCAGCGCTGCAGCTCTTCCGCGCGCGTGGGCCCGGACGGCGCTGCGGGGAATTTCATCGAGCGGCTGGTATCGAAGAGCAGCGCCACCCGCGCCCGCACGCGGCTTTCCGCGCGCAGCTCGATGCCGGGCTCGAGCAGCAGCACGAAGACGAGGAGCGCCGCGGTCAGGCGGAAGGCGAGCAGCGCGACCCGGCGCCGTCCGGCCGGCTCGGTGCGGAAGCCGCGGAAGGAGAGCCAGACCGCGGCGGCCAGCGCGGTCAGCGCGAGCGCGAGGAGCCACGACGGCAGCGTCGAGAGCGAGGTGATGCGCCAGGCGTTGTAGGCGCTCTCGGGAATCTTCAGATCCTCCGCCGCTTCATGATGAAGGGGATGTGAACCTGGTCTTCCTTGTAGTCGAGGCAGAGGGCGTACATCGCCACGTTCACCCCCAAGCGGATGCACTTCTCCCGCTGCAGCTCGCCTCCGGGGGTGACTTCGAATTCCCAGGTGCCGAGCGAGTCGCGCGCGAGCGCGCCGACCAGATCGTTGCCGGAATAGAGCACCGCCAGCCGTCCGCCCAGGTCCAGCGCTTCGAGCTCGGGAGCGGCGGCGACCCGGCCCGCGGGGCCCTCGAGCAGGTAGAACGACTTGTAGAGGACGTGGTCGCGCGGCACCCGACCGAGCTGCGCGCCCGGGACGATGCGCGAGACCAGCTGGCGCGCGGATTGTTCGAAGGCGCCTCCGCGGGTGCCGCTCGCGTCGTCGACGAGCAGGAAGCCGCCGTAGCTCAAGTACCGGCGCAGCTCGGAAACTTCGTTGTCCGCGGGCGGCGGAAACGCCTGGTCGGAAGAGAGAACCGCCAACGGGTACCGGAATAGCTCGGGATCGGCCAGCGCCATCGCCTTGACCATCGGCGAAGTCTCGATGCTGGTGCGCTTGGAGATCTCCCAGGCCAGGCGCGAGAGCCCATCGGGCCGCGGATCCCAGCGGCCGCCGTGGCGCACTTGCGCGAAGACCAGCCGCGCGGCCTCGCCGAACGCGAGGGCGCGCCGGGCGGCGAGAGCCAGCCCCAATCCGACAAATGTCCGGCGGCTGAGCATCAGGCGGGATAGAGCGTAACGCATTCGCGCAAGATCACTGCAGGAACCGGCGAATCCCTCCGGCATTCCCGGCTTGCGACCGGGGGCATGCTCGGGTACTTTCGAAGGACATGGCCCAGAACACGCAGTCCGCCACCGCGACGCGCGCCACGGTTCCCGGAACGGCCAACGACGCCCCCGTCGCGCCGCCGCTGTTCACCGAGGCGGCGAAGCGCGAGTACATCCCGGACGCGAAGCGCGTGGGAGACGGCGCCCAGGCTCCGGAGCTGGCCCAGGCGCGTGAGCTGTTCGCCGCCGGCGACTATCAGGCTGCCCGGGAGGCGGCAAAGCGCGTCGCTAAGCGCAAGGAGGTGAGCGCGCAGGCGCGCATGGAGGCGGAAGATCTGATCGATCGGACGCAGATCGATCACGGTCCCGTCGCCGCCGCCGTCGCCTTCGTGATCATGCTCGGGCTGATGCTGATGTACTTCGCGACGAACGGGAAGTAGCCACGCACGCGCTGCACGAGACGCTGCAACACGCTCTCGACGATGCGCTGCGCGCGCCCGCCTGGGCGGCGTACCTCCTCCTCGCCCTGGCCGCGCTCGCGACCGCCCTCGGTCCCCGCGGGCAGCGCCCCATCAACGCCGCGATGCTCGCAGCCGGAGCGTTCGCCTGCGCGTTCTTCGGGCTGCGCGGCATTGGCCATCCATGGCTGGCGCCGGCGGTGGCCGTGATCGCGGCCGTGCTGGGCGGGATGTTCGGGGCCCTCGCGGATACGTGGGCCACGGCGGCGCTCGTCGCCGGCCTCTTCGCCGCTCCGGTGGGCGCCGGCGTGGCGGCATTGAAGCGGCCCTGGCCGCCCCTCGCCGCGCTGGCGGGCAGCATCGGATTGTTCGTGGGCATCAAGCGGCAGAGGAAGTTGCAGATCTTCCTGCCGCCCTTGTTCGCGGCCGCGTTTGCGGCGCTCGGCGCGGCCATCGGATGGGGACCGAACCGCCGCGGTGCGGTGCTCTGGCGGTTGCTGGATGTCGACTGGTTGCTCGGGCTCGCGGTCGCGCTGGCGGTACCTCTCATCCTGCTGGCGGTCCAGCGCGAGCGGTGGCGCCGCGCCAAGCTCGAGGGGCGCACGCCGGAGATGGACGACGAGGACTTGAAGAGGAAGATCGCGGAGGGGCAGCCGGATTACGAGCGCGCAGCCCGGGAGCTCGAGAGCGGAGGCGAGAGCGACGGCGGCGGGGGGACCTTGCCGCAATCGGAGTGACGCCGCCTCACAGCGGCGTGATGCTCAGGTTGTCGAAATACGTGTCGTTTGCCCAGCTCGAGAACCCGAAGCGGTCGTGCCCGCTCCCCGAGAGCGGCGCCGGATCGTTCATCTCCAGCACCAGCTCCCCATCCATCTCCCAGCGCAGCAGTCCACCTTGCTTCGTAACCACCATGTGGTACGTCCGGCCGCGCTCCACTTTCAGGTCAGCGCGCTTCACCACGAACGGCGTGTCCCGCTGCCAGTATTCGCCCTTCTCCATCCGCTCCAGGTCCTTGCGCGCGCTCCACTGCACGAACGGCCCCTGGAGCGCCTCCATGAGCTCTCGCTGCCGCGGGTAGGGGCGCGCCGTCGCCGCGAGCTGCGCCCGCGCCTCGTCCTGGGTGAGAGCGTGCTCATCCAGCTTGCAGATGCGCGACTCGCGATTGCGCCAGGCGCCGAAGAGGAACAGGTATCCCGTGGAGTGGTTGCGTCCGTCCCCGTACATCTCCCACTTGATGTCGCCGTCGGGCCCTTCGCTGCGCACGTCGAACTCGACGCGCACGTCTGGCGGAAGACGTGCCTTGAGCCAGAGCGGGTTGTTTCCGACGCCAGGCGAGTACACCTGGCCATCGACGATCCGCCACTGGCCGCCGTTCGACCACCAGGCGTCGCCGAGGCTGGCGCGGTCGAACGTGTCCTTGTAGGGCACCGCGGCCGTGATGGGCGCGGCGCCACGGAGCGCCGCGTGGAGGAAAGGGAGCTGGACCGCTGCCAGGGCGATGGCGACCGGGATCGCGATGCGCGGCGCGAGCCACGGATGCCTGAGGGCGAGCTTGCGGATCGCGACGGCGGCTGACGGACGCGCGTCCACGGCCGTGACTTCAGCAGCGTCCCGCGGCTTCGCCTCCGCCGCGCGCTCCGCGGTCACGATTCCTCCGCCGGCGTGACCGAGAGCTGGGCGAAGTCCGGCAGCTCGCGGCGAAGGTATTCTCGCAGCCGGTCCGTGAGCCGCGCCTCGAGCTGGCGGGCGCGCTCGCGGGTGACGCCCCAGAGATCCCCGATCTGCTGCAGCGTCATCGGCTCCCGATCGTCCGAGGGCGCGATGCGGTTCTCGAAGAGGAACTTGTCCTTCTCGGCGGTGAGGGTCTTCCCGAACGCCGCCAGCTTCTCCTTGAAGATCCGGCGCAGCTCCTCGTCGGCGAGCTGCTCGTCGATGGGAGGCGCCGATTGCACCAGGCGGTCTCCATGCGTCTGCCGGCCCTCCTCCTGCCCGCCGGCGATGGGAGCGTCGATGGAGAACTCGTCGTTCGCCAGCCGTTGATCCATCTCGCGCACGTCCTGCTCGCTCACGTCGAGCCGCTCGGCGAGCAGCCGAGGCGCGGCTTCGAATCCCTGCGCGAGCAGCTTCTCCTGCTCCTTGCGCAGGTTGAAGAAGAGCTTGCGCTGCGCCTGCGTGGTCCCGAGCTTCACCATGCGCCAGTTGTCCATCAGGTACCGCAGGATGTACGCGCGAATCCACCACGCCGCATAGGAAGAGAGCTTCACGCCCCGGAAGGGATCGTATTTCCGCACGGCGTGCATCAGGCCTACGTTTCCTTCCTGGATCAGGTCGAGCAGGTTGAAGGCCGCGCGCCGGTATTCGTTGGCGATCTTCACCACCAGCCGCAGATTCGCGGTCACCAGCCGGTACGCGATCTCCGGGTCGTGCGTCTTCTGGAACTTCACCGCCAGCCGGTGCTCCTCTTCGCGCGAGAGCAGCGGGTGCCTCGCCACCTCCGCCATGTAGCGCTGCAGCGCATCGGCGCGCGCCAGATCGCGCTCGACGGGGACCGGCAGCTGCGTGTCCGCGGGCGTTTCCAGCTCATCGTGGCCGGCGAGCGGTTCCGGCTCCAGGACCTCGGGCTCGAGCGGCTCCGCCTCCTGGCGCTCGTCCCGAGCCTTCCGTGGCGCGCGAGCCTTCGCCGGCTTCTTCGGGTTGCGCGCTTTGGACCTGGGACTCATCTGTATTCCCGGAAGGTGCGGTGCTATACAGGCCAACTCTTTCGTGTTCAAGCCGAGATGAGCGATTACGTCGCCACCACCAGCTTCGCTGATCTTCCGCTCTCCGAGGAACTGCGCAAGGGAATCGCCGAGCGTGGATATACGACTCCCACTCCGGTGCAGGCGGCCGTGTTCGAGCCGATCTTCGCCGGCCGCGACGTCATCTGCCGGAGCAAGACCGGCACGGGAAAGACCGCCGCATTCGGCATTCCGCTGCTCGAGCGGATCCCCGCCGGCACCCGCAGGGCGTCCGTCCTCGTGCTTTGCAACACTCGCGAGCTGGCGCTGCAGGTCGCCCAGGAGATCGAGGCGCTCGGCAAGCACAAGGACCTCCGGGTGGCGGCCATCTACGGCGGCGCCGGCATGGGCGCGCAGACCGATGCGCTCACCGAGGGAGCGGAGATCATCGTCGGCACGCCCGGCCGCGTCTACGATCACATCCGCCGCGGCAACCTGAAGCTCGACGCCACCCGCATCGCGGTCCTCGACGAAGCGGACGAGATGCTCTCAGCGGGGTTCTATGAAGAGGTGACCCGCATCCTCGATCGGCTGCCACCGGATCGGCAGACGCTCCTCTTCTCCGCCACGGTGCCGCCGGACATCGAGCAGCTGGCGCAGAAGTACCTGCGCAATCCGGAGACCATCCTGCTCTCGGGGGACGTCTTCACGGTCGAGCACATCCACAACGTGCTCTACCATCTCGTCGATCAGTATCCGAAGCCGCGCAACCTCCTCTACCTGATCGAGCGCGAGGACCCGGAGAGCGCGATCATCTTCTGCAACCTGCGCACCGATACGGAGCTGGTGGCCAACGTCCTCAACCGCAACGGTCTGGACGCGGAGATGCTCAACGGAGACCTGCCGCAGAAGGAGCGCGAGCGCGTGATGGCCAAGGTGAAGCGCGGGGAGGTGCGCTTCATGGTGGCGACCGACATCGCCGCCCGCGGGATCGACATCAGCGATCTCTCGCACGTGCTCAACTACTCGCTGCCCGAGGATCCCGCGGTGTACCTTCACCGGGTCGGCCGGACCGGGCGCATCGGCAAGAAGGGCACCGCCATCAGCCTCGTGTCCGGCGCGGAGCTGAACACGCTCTCGGTGCTGGAGAAGAGATATGGCATCCGCTTCGAGGTGAGAAGCCTGCCGACGCCCGAGGAGGCGCGCGGCCTGTGGACGGAGAAGCACATCCGCGAGCTGCGCGATGCGATGCAGAGCGGGGTTGCTTTCGAGGCCTTCCTTCCGCTGGCGCAGGACATGATGGCGCGCGAGGACGGCCGGGTGCTCACCGCCTACGCGCTCCGGTACTTCTTCATCCACCACCGGATGGAGAAGGCGCAGATCCGGGCGGCGGGGGAGAAGCTGCTCGAGAGCCATCAGGTGGAGAAGGTGCAAAAGGAGCAGAAGGAAGCGCGCCGCAAGCGGGATCGCGAGCACCGCCGTCCGAGGCTGGAGGGAGCTCCACCGCCAGGGCGCGAGGCCGCGCCGCCTGCGGACCGGGCGAAGCTGTACGTCGAGCAGGGCTCGGAGCACGGTTGGACGGCGGAGACGCTGATGTCCGCTCTCTCCCAGCTCGCCGGCCAGCCGCGCGACACCGTGCTCGCCGCCGACGTGAAGCCCCGCTATGCGTACGTCCTCGTCCGGCCCGACAGCCGCGAAGCGTACGTCGCGGCGAACGGGAAGGAGCTGAAGGAGAAGCCCGTCCGCATCGAGCTGGCGCGCCCGAGGCGCAGGTAGCCCAACGTGCCATCCACGCCCGCGCTCCGTTGCGAACAGCTGGTGAAGAAGTATGGCGACCTGGCGGCCGTCGACGGTCTCGATCTGGAGGTGGATGGCGGCGAATGCTTCGGCCTCCTGGGACCGAACGGCGCCGGCAAGACCACCACCGTGGAAATCCTCGAGGGCCTGAACGAGCCCACGGCCGGCCGCGTCGAGGTCCTGGGGATGCGGTGGGACCGGGACGAGAGAGCGCTGCGGCAGCGGCTCGGCGTCTCGCTGCAGGAGACGCACCTTCCCGACAAGCTCACCGTGGAGGAGAACCTGCGCATGTTCCGCTCGTTCTACCTGCAGGGGCGACCCATCGAGGAGGTGCTCGAGCTGGTGGGCCTCTCCGACAAGCGCGCCTCCTGGACCGAGCGGCTCTCCGGCGGGCAGAAGCAGCGCCTCGCGGTCGCCTGCGCCTTGGTCAGCGACCCGGAACTGCTCTTCCTCGACGAGCCGACCACGGGGCTCGATCCGCAGTCCCGGCGGCAGCTCTGGGACGTCGTGCTGGGGTTCAAGTCGCGCGGCAGGACGGTGCTGCTCACCACGCACTACATGGACGAGGCCGAGCGGCTTTGCGACCGCGTGGCGATCGTGGACAAGGGCAAAGTGATCGCCCTGGGGACTCCCCGCGAGCTCATCGCCTCGCTGGGTGCCCAGCAGGTGGTGGAGTTCGTCACGGAGCGGCCGCTCGCGCCCGATGGTTGGGGCGGACTTCCTTCCGTCCGCAGCGCGCGGCGCAGCGCGGACGGGATCGCGCTCACCGTCGAGCAGCTCCACGTCGCGCTGCCGGCGATCCTCGCGCGCGCGGAGCCGCTGGGACTGACCCATCTGTCGACCCATCAGGCAAGCCTGGAAGACGTCTTCGTCCACCTCACCGGAAGGCACCTGCGCGAGTGAACGCCCCGACCGCCGGCCTGAAGTCCGCCCCGATCAGTCCCCTCTGGGAGCTGACGCTGGCCCGCTTGCGCCTGTTCTTCCGCGAACCCGGAGCGGTGTTCTGGACGTTCGGATTTCCCCTGCTTCTTTCCGTCGCGCTGGGGATCGCGTTCCGCAACCGGCCCGCGGAGCCCGTTCCGGTCGCGGTCGTGTCGGCGGAGCTGGAGCGTTCGCTCGAGGCGGACCCGCAGCTTCGCCCGCGGCTGCTCGGGGAGTCGGAGGCGAGGGAGGCGCTGCGCACCGGGAAGGTGGACCTGGTCGTCCTTGCAGGGCCCCCGATCGCCTACCTCTACGATCCCGCGCGCGCAGAGAGCCGCCTCGCGCGCGCGCTCGCCGACGCTGCGCTCCACCCCCGCGGAGCGCCGGCGACGATCGACAGACCGATCACCGAGCCGGGTTCGCGCTACATCGACTTTCTCATCCCCGGGCTTCTCGGCATGAATCTCATGTCGGCCGGGATGTGGGGCATCGGCTACATCGTGGTCGAGATGCGGACGAAGAAGCTGCTCAAGCGGCTGGTCGCGACGCCGATGTCGCGCGCGCAGTTCCTCTGGTCCTTCGTGGTCATGCGCGCGCTGTTCTTGCTCTTGGAGATGCCGGTGCTGCTCGGGTTCGCCCGGCTCGTCTTCGGCGTCCGCATCGTAGGGTCGATCGCGCTCCTCCTCGGCGTCTCGTTGATCGGCGCGCTGGCGTTCGCCGGGATCGGGCTGCTCGTCGCCGCGCGCGCCCAGAACACGCAGACGGTGACCGGGCTGATCAACCTCGTCATGCTGCCGATGTTCGTGGCCTCGGGCGTCTTCTTCTCCACCGCGCGCTTCCCGGACGCCGTGCAGCCCTTCCTGCGGGTGCTGCCGCTCACAGCGCTGAACGACGGGCTCAGGGCGGTGATGATCGACGGTGCGGGCGTGACCGGGATCGCCGGCCAGATTGCGCTGCTCGGGGTGACCACCGCCGCGACCTTCTTTGCCGCCCTGCGCCTCTTCCGCTGGCGATGAGCGTCAGCTTCCGATGGCCATCTCGTTCTGGCCATCCATCAAAGCTCGACCTTGCGGTCCGTGTGATCGCGGCCGTCGAACCGCATCAGCACTCCCTTGCCATCCACGCGGGTGACGATCCCGACCGGCCTGCGCCACATCGCCTGCAGGTTCACCAGCGTGTCCTTCGCGTAGTCGATGCGCAGGTCGACGCCGTCGTGCCGGTGCGCGAGGAGGAGCTCGCCGCGGTTCTCGAAGTTGCCGTCGACCACCTCGATGATCGGCTGGCCGAAGTTGGTGAGCTGCTGCAGCAGCTTCTTCTTCACCTTCTGGAACTCGCGGTCGAGGATCTCCCAGCGATTCGCCTTCTCGTTGAAGCCGTAGACGAAGAGCTTCTGCTCGGCGGCGAAGTCCGCGGTGAGGAACTCGTCGATGAAGGTGACGTCGTTGTAGTGCTTGCGCACTTCGAAGATCTTCTGCCGGCCCAGGCCGAGCTTCTTGTCCCACGCGCGGCGCGCGCGCAGGTCGTCGCACTCGTCCCATTCCTTCCCGAAGCGCCCTTTGTTCCAGCGGTCCTCGATGTGGCGCCAGAGCTCGATCCCGAGCTTGTACGGATTGACGGCGCCGGGGCGCGTCCCCATGGTGCCCGAGTGGTGGTCGGCGTAGTCGACGATCTCGCTGTCCTT
>MNFJ01000166.1 GCA_001918155.1 Deltaproteobacteria bacterium 13_1_40CM_4_68_19 | reverse complement strand
GAAAACCAGTCCTGCGCCACGGCGCGATCGCGCGTGGCCGGCGTCAGATAGAGAGGCGGCTGGACCGAGGCGAGTACGTCCTCCAGATGCCGGCGCCGTTCCTCCTGGGGGGCTTCCCGCAGATCCTCGTCGCCGAGCGCGAGCAGATCGAAGGCGACGTACGAGGCCGGCGTCTGCGATGCGAGCAGCTTGATCCGCGAAGCCGCAGGATGGATCCGCAGCAGCAACGCATCGAAATCGAGCCCGTCCGGTCCGGCGATCACGATCTCCCCGTCCACCACGCAGCGCCGTGGAAGCTGGCGACGGAGCGGGTCCTCCAGCTCCGGAAAGTATCGGTTGAGCGGTTTGAGGTCGCGGCTCTGCAGCAGCAGATCGTCGCCGTCGCGAAAGACGATGGCGCGGAAGCCGTCCCATTTCGGCTCGAAGATCCAGCCCTCGCCCTCGGGGAGCGAGTTGGCGAGCTTCGCCAGCATCGGTGGAACCGGACCTTGGAGCATGTTGTACAGTCTCGAGCAATTAGCCGCAATCCCGCGCCTTCGGCGCGGGAGCGGCTAGCATACGCGTGGGACTGGACGGCCGCACTGCGCCGGGGAAGCATGGGTAGCGCATGGCGGATCTGGTGCTCTTCGTTCCCGGATTCTTCGGATTTGGCAGCTTCGGCCATCCGGACCGGCCGCTCATCGAGTATTTCGCGCGCGTCGAGGACGCCATGCTGCGCGCGCACATGCGCCCGCTGCGATTCGCCGTGCACGAGCCGCCGCCCGCCGGATCGCTGACGGAGCGCGTGCGCTCCCTGCACGCCAAAGCCTCCGAGCTGATCCGGGCGGGCGCGGCCCGGCTGCATCTCGTCGGCCATTCGACGGGCGGGCTCGATGCGCGCCTGCTCGCGCACCCTCGCTACACCGCGCTCCCGGAGCGCGGCGAGCTGATCGGCCGCATCGGCTCCGTGATCACGGTCTCCGCGCCGTTCCACGGAACGCCCCTGGCGCGGTCGCTGGGCGACGTCGCCTGGGTCGCGGCTCCCGCGCTCTGGTTCGGAAGCATCCTCGCCACTCGCGGACGCCTGCGGCTCGCCGGGCAGGCGGCGGCGCTGCTCAACCTGCTCAAGCGGGCCGCCTTGCAGCAGACAACGCCCACCGACCAGGTGATCGCGCAGCTCGCCGACGTGGACGAAGATACGGCGCACCAGATCCGCCGCTTCCTCGCGGACGTGGCAGCCGATCACCGGCTGGTGCGCGATCTCACCCCGGAAGCGATGGGCGAGCTCAATCGCTCGCTGCAGGGGCTGGATGTCGTGCGCCCGATCAGCTTCGTCTCGGTATCGCCGCCCGCCGGGTTTTCGCCTCTCACATTCCTGTTTCGTCCGCTGCACCGCCTGCTCTACGACGTGATGTACAGGCTGGCCGCGGGCCAACCACCTGCAGACGCGCGCGTGCCGGAAGGTCCCTGGATCGGCGAGCGGCACATCGCCGTGCTCCCCTCCTCCAGCGACGGTATCGTGCCCGCCTGGTCGCAGACGCTCGAGGGACACGCGCAGGGCTTCGTGCTCGGCGACCACCTCGACGTGATCGGGCATTACGAAGCGGCGGGCGCTACGTTCCTGCGCTCGGGATCCAGCTTCGACGACGCGCGTTTTCGCGCGCTCTGGGAGCAGGTCGGCCGGTGTATCCTCGCGGCATGACCCAACCCACGCCGGCCTTGCGCGCCACCAACCTGGACAAGCTCGCCGCGCAGCGGTTCGACGTCCTGGTCCTCGGCGGGGGGATCAACGGGGCGGTGTCCGCGGCCGCGCTGGCTGCGCGGGGCGCGAAGGTCGCACTGATCGATCGGGGCGATTTCGCTTCCGTCACTTCGCAGCAGTCCTCGAATCTTGCCTGGGGCGGCATCAAGTACCTGGAGACGTACGAGCTCGGTCTGGTGCGCAAGCTCTGCCTTGCCCGCAACGAGCTGATCCGCGCGTACCCGAGCACGGTGCAGGAGATCCGGTTCTTCACCTCGATTGCGCGCGGGTTCCGCCACGGCAGGTTCAAGCTCTGGCTCGGCGCCCTCCTCTACTGGGCGATCGGCAGCTTCTTCACCCGGCGCCCGCGGTTGCTCTCCGTCGCCGACATCGAGCGCGAAGAGCCCGCCATCCAGACGCGCGGCCTCGCCGGCGGGTTCGAGTACTCGGACGCCTACCTGCACGACAACGACGCACGCTTCGTCTGGGGGTTCATCCGCTCGGCGCTCGACCGTGGCTGCGTCGCCGCCAACTACGTCGAGGCGCTCGGCTCCACGCGCTCGGCCGAGGGCTGGCTGACGCGGGCGCGCGACGTCACCACCGGGCGGGAACTGACCGTCGCTTCCGCCGTGCTGATCAACGCCTGCGGCCCCTACGCCGACGAGGTCAACGCGCGCGACGGCGTCTCCACGGTGCACCGACACGTCTTCTCCAAGGGGATCCACGTCATCGTCGACCCGGTCACGGCGGAGCGGCGGGTGCTGACCTTTTTCGCCGACGACGGGCGGCTCTTCTTCGTCATCCCCATGCAGGCGAAGACGTGCATCGGCACCACGGATACGCGCGTGGACCGGCCGGAGGTCGAGGTCACGCCCGAGGATCGGCGGTTCGTCCTCGACAACTTCAACAAGCGCCTGCAGTTGCCGCGCCCGCTGGAGGAATCGGACATCATCGCCGAGCGATGCGGGGTCCGCCCCCTGGTCGTATCCGGCAGCGGCAACGGCGGGCGGGACTGGATGCAGCTCTCCCGAAAGCACGCGATCGAGACGGACCGGGACCGCAAGCGGCTGACGATCTTCGGCGGCAAGCTGACCGACTGCATCAACGTGGGGGAGGAGATCTGCGCCGAAGTGCGCAGGCTCGGCGTGGTGCTCCCCTTCGCGGATCGAGTCTGGTTCGGCGAGCCGCCCGCCGCCGTGCGCGACGAATACTTCCACCAGGCCCGGCTGATGGACCTCGACGCGCTCACTTCCCCGAACGCCAGCGAGAAGCTCTCCACCCGGCTCTGGCGCCGCTACGGCGCCGAAGCGCTGGGCCTGCTCGAGGCCATTCGCCGGGACCCGCGCCAGGCGGAGGTGATCATCGAGACCAGCGAGTACATCCGCTGCGAGCTGGACGAGGCCGCGCGCCGAGAGATGGTGGTGAAGCTGGAGGACTTCCTGCGCAGACGATCGAAGATCGCGCTGGTCGTCCGAGAAGAGGAAATCCGCGCGGCGCCCGGGTTGCGCGAAGCGTGCAGGATCCTTTTCGCCGGCGACGCGGAGGCGAAGATCGCGGAGTACATGGGGACGGCTTTGACCCGCCAGGTCGCGGCGGTGGAGTAGAACTTACCGCTTCGTCGGCCCCGGCTCGCCGATCTCGATCGCCCTCTCCCGGTGCTTGTTAAGCAGCGCTTCCAGGACGAGCCGGACCGCTTCGGCGGGGTCGTGCGCGAGCAGCACGCGCACCTTGCCGAGCTGATGTCCACCCACCATTTCGGCCGCGCCACCGGTCCCATCGAGCGCCACCACGGGTTTGCCGTCGCGCAACAACAGGCCCACTTCGCTCAGGGTACCGCCCCCTCCGCCCAGGACGATCGCGGCGTCCACCGCCATGGCGACCAGCGCGCCTTGCGCGGAGTTGACACCGGTCGGAATGGCAAGATCCACCCACGGATTGGCTTCCGCGCGCGACGTTCCGGGCAGCAGGCCGAGGCAGATCCCCTCGCCGTTCGCCTCCTTGTAGCCGCGGGAAGCGCCCTCCATGCACCCGCCGAGGCCTCCGCAGACCAGGTGGACCCCGGCGCGCGCCAGCTCGCCTCCGACTTCCGCGGCCATCCGCTCGCGCTCCGAACCGGGTTGACCGTCCCCGATCACGCCGATCACCGGACGTCGCTGCTCGGCATTCTGCGAAGGCAGTCTGCCCGCCGGTGCGGCGCTCGAGCGCTCCTCCCCCCCGGCGTGGTCGCGTTTCATGCTTCGAACATGGGCATCACGAACCAGGCCCGCGATCAATTTTTCATGCGCGCAGCAGCGCCGGCACCGGGGTCTGCTGGCCGGCTTCGAACACCAGGACGCCCTCGTCCACGTACCCCTCGAGGTCCTCGGCCAGCCATCTCTGCCCGGCGCGGATCTTGTGGAACCGGACGGCGCAGCCCTCGCCATCGTAGGAGAGGATCACGTTGAAGCGGCCCGGATAGCGAGCGAGCGCGATGGAGACGATGCGGGCCGTGAGCAGGCCCGCCGTCAGCAGCAGGAGCGGGCAGGACCGGACCAGACGGGCATCGAGCATCGCCTCCATCCGCAGCTTGTTCGCGCTGCATTCGAGCGTGGTCTGGTCGGGAAAATCGACCGGGCTCAAATGGGGGTTGCTGACGAAACCGCGCAGCAGGAAGCATCCTCCGGTCTCGACGATCTGCACGTCAGGACCGCGCGGAGGGACCACCGCCTCGACCTCGCGGCTGCGCAGGTCTTGCAGGTAGCGCTCCATGCGGCGGTTGAACTTCATGGGGTGAAAGCATAGGCGCAGGAGCTCTCACCGCGCACGCAATTTTCGATCTTGGCCAGATTCGAGACGAGCGTCGTCTGGTGGGGAGCGGCTATGTTTTTGCAAGCGCTTCAGGAGCCCCAGACGGTCACGACCAGGGTGCGCCGGTGCAGCGCGCGCCGGTGCTCCCACAGGTAGACGGCCTGCCAGGCTCCGAGGGCGAGATCTCCGCCGCTCACCGGCAGCGTTTCCGCCGTGCGCGTGATCGCGGCGCGGATATGCGAAGGCATGTCGTCGGGACCTTCCGTGTCATGCTCGTAGTCTCCATCCTCCGGCGCGAGGCGCGCGAGGAAGGCCTCCAGATCGCGCCGCACCGCCGGGTCAGCGTTCTCCTGCACGACCAGCGATGCGCTGGTGTGCTGCACGCAGACGTTGCACAGGCCCGTCCGCACGCCGGCCGCCTGCACGACGCGGCGGACGGCTTGCGTCACGTCGTGGAGCCCCTGCCCGCGAGGTTCGATGCGGACCGACTCCTGATGCATCTTCACGCCCGCTCCCAGCGGGCGGGTTGCGGCCCATCCACGCGGCCGCGCAGCCTCTCCTGCGGCCGGAAGCGACCTTTGTACTCGAGCGAAGCGCAACCCTCGACGCGGTAGCCGAGGTAGACGTAGGCGAGCCGGCGATGGTGCGCGTATTCGATCGCGCGCAGGATGTTGTATGTGCCGAGCGAGAGATGCGCCCGGTCCGGGTCGTAATAGCAATAGACGGCGGATAGGGCGTGCGGCGTTTCGTCGGCGATGCCGATGCCGATCAGCTCGTCCTCGTCCCAGTACGAGAACTCGCGCGCTGCGGCGTGCGGGAAGCAGAACTGCATCGCGTAGGACTGGACGCCGATGCGATCGGGTTTCCAGCCCCGCTCCACCTCGCGGCTGGAATGCCACTTCCGGTAGAGCGTCAGCCGCTCGTCATCGACCATTGGCTCGCCGACTTCCAGGCGCACGTGCGCGGCCCGCCTGCGCACGCGCCGCAGGTTCACCGAAGGAGAAAACGTGCCCACCGGCACCCGGACCGAAACGCACTCGTCGCAGGTCGAGCAGACCGGCCGGAAGTAGACCGGGCCGAACCGGCGCCAACCCCGCTCGAGCATGCTGTCCAGCTCCGCAGGGGTCACCCCCGTCATCAGCATCGTCTCCGTCGTCGAGCTGATGCCGTCGAGGTACGGACAGGGCTCGGGCCCCGCGATCCGGTGCTGCAGCAAGCGCACCAGCGCATTCTAGCCCCGGCGCATGCAAGAGGGCATAGGGGGTGCGCCGGGATGTCGACCGAGCGCTCGCCGATGCAAATGAGGTCAAGGCGGCGTGAGCCGGCCGACGATCAGGCCGTAGAAGCGGTCCGCGCCGGTGAAGCGCCATCCGAGGTGCGCGGAGCAGCCCCGGCAGACGGAGACCTGCCAGGCGCAGCCGGGGAACCAGCTCCAATATGGCGAAGGACTGCTCACCTCGGCGCATCCGGGCGCCTCGGAGAAGCCGGCGATCACGTACTCGATGCCGTCGGGGTTGACGAACGCCCGGGTCGCCGCGCCATCGAGCGGGATGCGATGGCGATCGCGCGCGACTTCGGCAGCGCATGCCGCGCAACGCCAGACGCGATCCGCCTCCGTCTTCGCCGCTCCGCCGGCCTGCTGGGTCTCTTCCCGCAGCACGAGCGAATTGTACTCCGCACGCTCGTTGCGTTCCGTGCCCGGCCGTGCCACGGATGTGGCGTGCTCGACCGGCTCTTCCAGCTCTCCGCGCGCGGAACCACCCCCGGGCGCGAGGTCCGCGGCGCGGTCGCGACATTCCTGACGATGGCCTACATCCTCTTCGCCAATCCGGCGATCCTCGCGGCCGCCGGGATGCCAAAGGAGCCCGTCGTCGCGGCGACCGCCGCGGCCAGCGCACTCACCTCGCTGATGATGGGCCTCGGCGCGAATTTTCCCATCGCGCTCGCGCCGGGGATGGGGCTGAACGCGGTGATCGCGTACCAGGTCGCGCCCGCCGCCGGCTCCTGGCAGACGGCAATGGGGCTCGTCGTGCTCGACGGGCTGACGATGCTGGTGCTGGTGCTGATCGGGTTCCGCGAGGCGCTGATGCGCGCGATTCCGCGCGATCTGCGCCGCGCCATCGGCGTCGGGATCGGCCTGTTCATCGCCTTCATCGGCCTCGTCAATGCGCGCGTGGTGATCGTGCCGGCGGGCACCATCCAGGCGCTCGCGGGCGGTGTGAAAGCGGCGCTTCCGCCGGTCACGTTCGGAACGCTGCGCGTGCCCGAGACCGCCATCGCGCTGGCGGGCCTGCTCCTCATCGCGGCGCTGCTCGCGCGCCGGGTGAAAGGCGCGATCCTGATCGGGATCGCCTTCGGCACCATCCTCGCGCTCGCCGCCGGTGTGACTTCCCTTCCTCGCGGCGGGTGGTTCTCCGCGCCGCGGTTCGACACGTTTGCCCGAGCCGACCTCGGCGGAGTGTTCTCGCTGCACATGCTCCCGCTCTTCGTCGCCGTGCTGCTGGTCGACTTCTTCGACACCATCGGCACCAGCACTGCCATCGCCGAGGAGGCACAGCTCATGGACGCCAACGGCGAGATCCCGCGGCTCGGGCGCCTCCTCGCCATCGACTCGGTGGCCGCGGCCGTCGGCGGCCTCTTCGGCGCCAGCTCGGTGACCAGCTACATCGAGTCGGCGGCCGGCGTCGCCGAAGGCGCCCGCACCGGGCTCCATTCGGTGGTCGTGGCCGGGCTCTTCCTGCTGGCGATGTTCGCAGCGCCGATCGCCGGGATCGTTCCTGCCGCCGCCACCGCGCCTGCGTTGATCGCCGTCGGCTTCCTGATGACGCAGCAGATCTCCCGCATCGACCTGCGCGCGCTGCCCACCGCCATCCCCGCCTTCGTGCTCCTCGTCACCATCCCGCTCACGTATTCGATCTCACACGGGATCGGATTCGGGTTCATCGCCTACGTGGCGATCCAGCTCCTCCTCGGGCGGCCGCGCGAGGTGCATCCTCTCATGTACGTCGCCACCGTCGGGTTTGCCGCTTACTTCCTGGTGAGCTGATGCATCCCGTTCCACTCCGCGCAGCAGGTGCGCGGTGAGGAGGCTGTTGCCGGCGACGGCCACTGCGGACGCGCCGCGCCTGATCGGGACGCGCGCGGCGCGCGGATTCGCCGACGGCATCGCCAGCGTGCTCCTCGCCAGCTACCTGTCGCGGCTCGGGTTCTCGCCCGTCCAGATCGGCGCCATCGCCACCGCGACGTTGCTCGGATCGGCCTTGCTCCTGCTCGCGGTGGGGCTGCTCGGACATCGATTCCCGCGCAGGACGGTGCTGCTCGCCTCGGCGGTCCTGATGTGCGTCACGGGGATCGCTTTCTATCTCGCGACCGGCTTCTGGGCGCTCTTGATCGTCGCCTTCGTCGGAACGCTGAACCCCTCCTCCGGAGACGTGACGCTCTTTCTTCCCACCGAGCAGGCGGTGCTCGCGGAAGCGGCCGCGCCGGCCGATCGCACGAGCCTGTTCGCCTGGTACAACCTCGCTGGCGCCTTCGCCGGCGCGTTGGGATCGCTCGCTGCCGGACTGCCGGACGCCCTCGCGCCGGGGGGTCCGGCGGTGTACGCGGAGCGGGCCGCCTTTCTCGTCTATGCGGCGCTCGGAGCGTTCTCGGCGCTGGCCTATCGCAAGCTCTCGCCCGCGGTCGAGCCGCCGCCCGCGACAAAGGCTGCCCCCTTGGCACGTTCTCGCGGCGTGGTGCTCGAGCTGTCGGCGCTGTTTTCCCTGGACTCGTTCGGCGGCGGGTTGGCGATCCAGTCCATCGTCGCGCTCTGGCTCTTCCGCCGTTTCGCCGTTCCGGTGAGCGAGGTGGGCGCGATCTTCTTCGCCGTGAACCTGCTCGCGGCCTTCTCGCAGCTCGTCTCCGCGCGCATCGCCGCCCGCATCGGGCACGTGCGCACCATGGTCTTCACGCACCTGCCCTCGAACGTCTTCCTGGTGCTGGCGGGCGTGATGCCGACGCTGCCGCTGGCCGCCCTCTTCCTGCTCCTGCGGGCCATGCTCTCGCAGATGGACGTGCCCGCGCGCCAGGCCTACGTGATGGCGATGGTGCCGCGGGAGGAGCGCGCCGCAGCCGCCAGCGTCACCAACGTACCGCGGAGCCTCGCCTCGGCCGTCGCGCCGCTTCTCGCCGGCGCTTTCTTACAGAACAGCCTCTTCGGGTGGCCGCTGGTCTGCGCCGGCCTGCTCAAGGCCGGCTACGATCTGGCCCTGTTCGCGAAATTCGCGCAGCGCAAACCGTTGGAGGCGGGAGGCTGACGGGCGGGCGTGCGCCTGCGCATCTGCGCGGCGAAACCCTGGAGAACGCCCGCCCGACCTGCTATGGAGGGCCGCTTTCCGGGGACATCGATGAAGCGGATCCTGGTGACAGGCGCAGTCGGGCAGATCGGGTCGGAGCTGACGCTTGCGCTCCGGGCCCGCTACGGCGGTGACGCGGTGGTGGCGACCGACGTCCGGATGCCGGTCGAAGCCGAGCTGCGCGACGGCGGTCCATTCGAGTTCGTGGATTGCATGGATCCCCACCACCTGACGCGCGTGATGCAGATCCATCACGTGGACACCATCTACCACCTGGCCGCCCTGCTCTCCGCGGTCGGCGAGGTGAGGCCGCTGCAGGCCTGGCAGCTCAACGTGAACGGCCTGGTGAACGTGCTGGAGGCGGCCCGCCAGTACAAGTGCGCGCTCTTCTTTCCCAGCTCCGTCGGCGCCTTCGGGCCGGACACGCCGCGCAAGCGCACGCCGCAGGTGACCATCCAGCGGCCCACCACCATGTACGGCGTCACCAAGGTCGTCGGCGAGATGCTCTGCGAGGACTATCACCGGCGATTCGGGACGGATACGCGCGGGCTGCGGTTCCCCGGCCTGATCTCGTACCAGACGGAACCGGGCGGCGGCACTACGGACTACGCGGTGGAGATCTTCCGCCAGGCGCTGCAGCACGCCGTCTACACCTGCTACCTGCGGGCCGATACGCGGTTGCCGATGATGTACATGCCGGACGCCATCCGCGCGATGATCGAGCTGATGGAGGCGGACCCTTCCCGTCTCATCCACCGCAACGCCTACAACCTCGGCGCGATGGACTTCACGCCGGCGGAGATCGGCGAGGCGATCAAGAAGCGCATACCCGCGTTCCACATCGAATATGCCGTCGATCCGCGCCGGCAGGCCATCGCCGATTCCTGGCCGCAGACCCTCGACGACAGCGCCGCGCGCGAGGAGTGGCATTGGGCGCCGCGCTTTGGGCTGGACGCGATGGTCGACGAGATGCTGCAGAGGATGCACTGAGGACGAGCCATGCCGCTTGAGAAGCTGCTCGACGAATTGAAGGCCCAGCTCGCGCACCTCGATGCCGCGGGCACCTCGAAGGGAAGGGAGCAGGTGGTGGTCGCGGTGAAGCCGCCGCAGCGCTCGCGCGGGCCCCGCTTCCTGCTCGATGGATTCGCCGACCGCGAGTTCATCCGGATGAACTCGAACTCGTATCTCGGGTTGTCGCTGCGGCACGAGCTGATCGAGGCCGAGGAGCAGGCGGCGCAGGCTTACGGCGTGGGACCCGGGGCGGTGCGCTTCATCAGCGGCACGTACGAGCCGCATGTGAAATTGGAGCAGGCGCTGGCCGACTTCCACGGGCGGCCTGCGGCGATGGTGGCCGGCTCGGCCTACACCGCGGTCGCGGGCGTGCTCTTCAGTTTCTCGACGCCGGAGACGGTGCTGGTCTCCGACGAGCTGAACCACAACTGCATCGTCAACGGGATGAAGCTGGCGCCGCACAAGGCGCGGAAGGTCTACGGCCATCTGGACCTGCGCGCGCTCGAGCAGCGGCTCGAGGAGTCCCTCGGGCAGGCGGAGGCCGCGCTGGTGATCACCGACGGCGTCTTCAGCATGCGCGGGGACCACGCGCCCGTCGATCGCATGGCCGAGCTGTGCCGGAAGTACGATCCGCGCTTCGCCCGCGGGTGCCTGCTGGTGGTCGACGACTCGCACGGCGTCGGCGGATTCGGGACCACCGGGCGAGGCACCGAGGAAGTCACGGGCGGGCGGGCCGACGTGCTGGTCGGCACCCTGGGAAAGGCGATGGGAGTGAACGGGGGATACATCGCGACCGCGGCGCCGCTGATCCGCTGGCTGCGCGAGAAGAACCCCTTCTACATCTACTCGAACCCGATCGCGCCCGGCGAGGCGGCGGCGGCGCTGGCGGCCCTCGAGCTGATCCGCGGGGGCGAGGGCGTCGCCCTGCTCTCGCATCTGCGGGCGGTGACGCAGAGGTTCCGGGAGGGCCTCGTCCGGCTCGGATTCGAGACGATTCCGGGGCAGCACCCGGTGGTGCCGCTGCTGGTCCGCGACACGGAGCGGACGGCGGCGCTGGTGGCATTCCTGCGCGAGAACGGCGTGCTGGCGACCGGCCTCAACTACCCGGTGGTGCCGCGCGGCGAGCAGCTGATCCGGTTCCAGGTCTCGGCGGACCACACCGATGCGGACATCGACGCGGTGCTGTCGGTGCTTTCACGGTTCAGGTAGCTCCACCGGAGTCCACAGGCGCTTGCGGCGCGCGATGCGCTGCTCCGGCGTCTCGCCTTCGTAGGAGACGCTCTCGGCGGAGCGGTCGAATGCCGGATCGAGGAAGAGGTTCGCGTTCAGCACCGCCCAGGCCTGTTTGCCTTCGCGCATGACGGCGCCGCAGTACACGC
>MNFJ01000167.1 GCA_001918155.1 Deltaproteobacteria bacterium 13_1_40CM_4_68_19 | reverse complement strand
TTCGTCTCCGAGGCGAACGCGACTTTGCTGCGGACGAGCGAAGTGACGAAGTTCCCGGTCCCCAGCGTCAGGAACCACAGGCTCATGATCACGCCCTTCAGCGACCTGGGCGCCTGCGTGTAGGCGAACTCGAGCGCGGTGACGCTCACCATCGTCTCGGCGATGGAGATGAGGACGTACTGGATCACCTGCCAGGCGATGTGCGGGTGCGCTCCCGCCTCGATCCAGCGCTGGATCATCGCTGCGGAGAGGAACGCGGGAACGGCGAAGAACATCCCGATAGCCATCCGCCGGAGCATGGTCATGCGGATGCCCGCGCGCTCGAGCGCCGGGTAGACCGCGTAGGCGAAGGTCGGCACCATGACGAGGATTAGAATGGCGTTGAGCGATTCCATCTGCGCCGATTCCATGTGCCAGCCGAAGATGTCCCGGTCCATCTTCTCGGCCTGGTTGAACCAGGAGGATCCGTACTGGAAGTAGAGCGCCCAGAAAGCGACGATGGGAAGGAAGACCAGCGCGATGCGGAACACCGACCGCATTCCCTCCACGGCGCCTTCTCCGTGGCGCCTGCGGGCCGCGTCCTCTCCTCCGAAGAGCCGCGTGCGCAGCACGGCGAGAAAGCCGTTGGGGTCGCGGCCGGCCGGCGGCACCTTCACGTAGGAGCGACGGCCGGCCAGGTAGATGGCCAGCGCCGCCGCCATCAAGATTCCCGGAACGCCGAATCCCCAGGCGGTGGCGCTGTTTGCGCAGAGCTTGAGCGCGCCGAAAGCGCAGCCCGCGAGCAGCCAGGGAGTGGCCAGCTGCGAGGTGGCGGAGCCGACGTTGATGGCGAAATAGAACCACGAGTACACGCGGTCGAGCAGGTGCCGCTGTTCCTGGCGGAACTGATCGCCGACGAAAGCGGAGAGATTCGGTTTGATCCCGGATTGCCCGATCACGATCAGGATCATTCCGATGAAGAGCGCCGGAACGCGAAATCCGAGCTCTCCCGCCGCCAGCACCGCGTGTCCGAGCACGTACCCGTACGAGAGCCAGAGGATGGTGCGGTAGCGCCCGAGGAAGCGGTCGGAGATCCATCCGCCCACGACCGTCATCGCGTACGCCGCGCCGACGAAGTAGTGGTAGATGCTCTCCGCAGTATTGTGATCCCAGCGGAGAAACTGCTGCATGTACGGCACGAGGATGGTGCTCATGCCGTAGAAGCTGAAGCGCTCGCAGGCCTCGTTCCCGATGATGTACTTCACTGCCCTCGGCAGCCTGGAGCCCTCACCAGCCACGCTGCTTCCCCTGGTTCGGCCATCGGTGCAGAGGCTGCGGCGTCGCGGCGGGCGCGCCCGCCGCCGGGGCGGCGGCGGCGAGTGCGAGCGAGCCCTTCATGGCGGCGCAGGCTACTTGAACAGCGTGCCGAAGCGCCAGCGCTCGCGGGCGCTGCGCCACATCCGTTGAACGCTTCGCGCCGCGAGCGTGACCACTTGCGCAGCGTCCATCGTGCTGTCGGCCGGGCGGAAGAAGACGTTCGCTGAGCCGCCTTGCGGAACCGCGACGAAGAAGGGCATGAAAGCGCTGCCGGAATGCGCCAGCGCCTGGTAGTCGCCGAGGAACCAGGCCGGCCCTTCGACGCGCGGGGCTGCACGTAGATTGAACGGCGCGCCGACCATCGTTTCCGAGAACGTCGCGCCCCCGTCGCTCGACGTCGCCAGCCAATGCGTGACCATGAGGTGCCCGGTGTCGCCGGCGATGTCGCCGCGCAGGTCGTAGTAGCTCACGCCGAGCCTTCCGCCGTCGGCGACGGCCAGGGAGGGCGTGAACGCCGGAGCCGATGCGCCATTGACCTGGACCGGCGCCGACCAGGTCAGCCCGCCGTCCGTGCTCTTCGAGAGCGCGATCGCGTCGTGAGCCATCGAGGAGAAGCGCCCGTCCTCCCAGGCAACGTAGATCGTCCCGTTCGGACCGCTCTCGCGGTCGACGGCGATGCTGTGGACGACGCTGCCGGTGCGGATGCCGAGATTGCTCTTCGGGTCGTTGACGCCGACGAACTCCGCTTCCGCGACGGTGACGGGGGGCGCCGGCCAGCTCGCGCCGTGGTCGGCCGACCGCATCACCGCGATGCTGACGTGGGGGGTCGTCGAGCTGTTCTCGGTGATGACCATCGACGAATTGACCAGGGTGTGGTCGGGCAGGACGACGATCTGGTTCGAGACGGTCTGCGTGTCCGGACCGGGATCGTAGATCTGCCGCGGGGCTTCCCAGCTTTCGCCCCGGTTGATGGTCCGCGCGAACCAAGCCGGCCCGGTGCCCAGCGGGTTGTTCGGGATGGTGAAACCGGTCAGACGATCCCAGACCGCATAGGCGAAATTCGCGTCCAGCGGGTCCGCGGTCACCGTCTCCTTGTCCATCATGAAATCCGGATCCCTGTCGCGCTGAAGCGTGATCGGGCTTTCCCAGGTGAGGCCGCGGTCGGCGGAACGGCTCACCAGCATCGCGCGGTTCACTCTGTCCCAATCGAACGCGTAGGTGATCTGATACGCGGTGCCATCCGGCGCGATGCTCACCCACGGGTCCGTCGCGCGCTGATACGCGCCGCCGCTGCAGCGCGTGAACGGCGCAACCTTCACCGACCAGGTGTGCCCTCCGTCGAACGTGACGGCGCTGACGATGCCGTTGGCAGCGCCGTTGGACCAGCGGTCCTGCTGCCAGGCGCCGATCAGGTGCATCGGATCCGTCGGGTCGACCGCCACCGACGGTTCCACTTCCGAGTTGAGGAAGATCTCGCCGCTGCCCGCGGGGCCGGTGCAGGAGCTGTTCCAGGGCGCTTTTCCGGAGACCGCGATCAGCCCGGGAATGGATTGCGCCGGTTCCTCTCCGGCACAGGCAGTGAACGCCAGCAGCAACGCCGCCGCCCCGCGCATCCGGCCACCCCGCCCGGGTGATAGAAGGTCGCCCATGTCCCTCGAAGACGGGGTGGTCACCGATTTCCGCGATCGAATGACGTACGGCGGATACCTGCAGCTCGACAAGCTGCTCTCGGCGCAAGTGCCGCTGAGCAATCCTCCCCACCACGACGAGATGCTCTTCATCATCCAGCACCAGACGAGCGAGCTGTGGTTCAAGCTGATCCTGCACGAGCTGCGCGCGGCGCTCGCCTTCGTCCGGCGCGACGAGCTCGAGCCTACGTTCAAGATCCTCTCGCGGGTCAAGCACATCCAGGCCCAACTCGTCTCCCAGTGGGCGGTCCTGGAGACCTTGACGCCGACCGAATACGGCGAGTTCCGTCACGTGCTCGGGCCCGCGAGCGGCTTCCAGTCGCTGCAGCACCGGCTGATCGAGTTCATCCTGGGAAACAAGGACCGCCGCATGCTCGCGGTGCACGAGCAGAATCCGGCGGGCCATGCGGAGCTGCTGCAGGCGCTGGAGTCACCGACGCTCTATGACGAGTTCCTCCGCCACCTCGCCCGGAGGGGGAAGCCGATCCCGAAGCCGGTGCTCCAGCGCGACTTGACCCAGCCGCACCAGAGCGACCCCGGCGTGCGGGCCGTGATCCGCGAGATCTACGAAAACCCGGCGGTGAACTGGGATGCCTACGAGATGTGCGAGAAGCTGATCGACGTCGATGAGCAGCTCGGCCTCTGGCGGTTCAGGCACGTCAAGGTGGTGCAGCGGATCATCGGCTGGAAGCGCGGCACCGGCGGCACCGCGGGCGTCGACTATTTGAAGACGCTCGTCGACGTGCTGCTGTTCCCCGACGTCTGGGACGTGCGCACGGAGCTGAAGGGCTGATCGTCGCTGGCCGGGCCGCCTCAGACGATCCCGTGCGATCGCAGGACGGGCACGAGGTGCTCTTCCGCCAGGCGGACGCCGCGCTCGTAGTCGGGACTCGGCTGCCGGGCGAGATCGGAGAGGATGCGCGCCTCGATCTCGCCGGCCAGCAGCGCGATGCGGTACGGAACCCGCGTGAACGTCACCAGCTGATAGCGCGTCAGGTACCGGCCGGGCATCCTTTCTTGAAGGCGGTGCTCGATCTCCCGCATCCGGAGGAACTCCGGGTCGGCCACCTTGTCACGCATCTCCACGAAGTTCTCCACGGCCAGGTCCGCGATGGCGTCGGTATCCGGCTTGCGCGCCTCGGCGAAGCGGGTGAAGTCGTGTGCCCAGTCCCCCGTCAGCATGCCCGCGAGCAGCGTGACGTCTTCGAATCCGGCATTCATGCCCTGGCCGAAGAAGGGAACGATGGCGTGCGCTGCGTCACCGATCAGCAGCGCACTGCCGCGCGACCAGGGCCACGCCTTGACGGTCGTCATCCGCCCGAGAGGCGCCTGCATGAACTGCCGGGCGAGCCCGGGGATGAGCGGCACCGAGTCGGGGAACCAGGTTTCGAAGAACCGGGCTGCGTCCACTTCCGACCCCAGCTCCGCGAACGAAGGCGAGCCTTGGAAGGGGAGGAACAGAGTGCAGGTGAAGCTGCCCTCGCGGTTCGGTAGCGCGATGAGCATGAAGTTGCCGCGCGGCCAGATGTGCAGGGCATTGCGATGCATGGCGAAGCCGCCGTCCTTCGGCGGCATGGTCAGCTCTTTGTAGCCGCTGGAGAGGACGTCCTGCGAGACGGCCCCGCCCAGGCTGGGACGCAGGGCCGAGGCGCTCCCGTCGCTTCCGATGATCACTTCCGCGCGCGCGTCTCCTGAGGGCTCGAAACGCGCGACCCGGCGATCCGGGTCGTAATCCATCAGTCGCTGACCGAAGTGGATGCGGACGCGCCCGGTCTCCTCGGCGCGCGTCATCAGCAGCTTGTTCAGCTCGCCGCGGGACATCGAGTTGATGAACTCGCGCTCGCTGCGGCCGTAGGGAAGCAGCGCGAGCTTCCCGTCCAGCGCATGCGTCATCCGCCCGAGCATCGGCACCGCCTCGCGCAGGACGTCGTCGTCGAGCCCCACCTCGTGCAGCGCGTGCAGCCCGCGCGTGGAGACCGCGAGATTGATCGAGCGGCCGGCCTGGATGTCGACGCGGCGCATGTCAGGCCGCCGCTCGTACACCTCGACCTGGTAGCCCCGCCGCGCGAGCGTGAGGGCGAGCAGGGACCCGACGGGGCCCGCCCCGACGATGACGAGGTCAGCCATCGTCCAGTTCGCCGATCAGCGCGCAGAGTCGCTGCACGTCCTCGAAAGAGTTGTAGAGCGGAGCCGCAGTGATCCGGACGATGTCCGGCGGACGCAGATCGACCAAGGCTCCTCGCTTTTTCAGCTCGGCCAACATGCCCGGCTGGCGGAACCGCACCGTCAGCATCGAGCCGCGCTCCGGCGGCGTGAGGATCTCGGCGCCGCGCTGCCGCAGCAGCAGCTCGAGGTATGCCGTCAGGCGATCGCCTTTGCGGCGCAGCGCGGGCATCCCGGCACGGTCGAACAGCTCCATCGAGGCGCGCAGCGCGGCGAGCTGCAGGATGGGCGGATTGGAGAGCTGCCAGGCCTCCGCGCCGCGGATGGGCGAGAAGCGCGGCCCCATCTCGAACCTCCGCACCTTGTCGTGGCCCCACCAGCCCTCGAATCGCGGAAGCGCGGTATCCGCGTGCCGCTCGTGCACGAAGACTCCCCCGAGGCCTCCCGGGCCGGCGTTCAGGTACTTGTAGTTGCACCAGGCGGCGAAATCGGCCCCGTCCTCGTGCAGGGTCAGCGACAGGTTGCCTGCGCCGTGCGCGAGATCGAACCCGATGAGCGCGCCTTTCTCGTGCGCCGCGCGCACCAATGCACTCATGTCGTACGCGCGCCCGGTGAGGTAGTTCACGTTTCCGATCAGCGCGAGCGCGATGTCGTCGCGCTCGCGCAGGGTCCGCAGCGGATCCTCGCTCTCCAGCACCCCGTCGGGAAAGCCGTGGAAGCGGGCCTGTGAGGCGACCGCGTACCGGTCGGAAGGAAACGCGCCCTGCTCGATGAGCAGCCGGTGCTTCCCGCGCCGCGGCCGGTAGAACGAGACCATCAGCAGATGGAGGTTCACCGACAGGGTGTTCATCACCACGACTTCGTGGGGGAGAGCGCCGACCAACCGCGCGGTCGCCCCGGTCAAGAGCTCGTGGTAGCTGACCCAGGGATTGCGGGCCGAGAAGTGCCCCTCGACGCCGAGCCGCCTCCAGTCGTCCAGCTCCTGCAGGACATACTCGCGGGCTCGCCGGGGCTGCAGGCCCAGCGAGTGCCCGGCGAAGTAGAGCGGTCCGGAGTCGGGGAAAAGAAACTCCGCGCGCAGCGCCGCGAGCTCGTCGGCGGCGTCCTGCGCCCGCGCCCACTCGAGCGAGTCCTCAAAGGTCATACGAGCTCGCCTCGCGGCCGAGCCATTCCAGCGCGGTCCGGGCGCGCAGCCGATCGCGCACGTCGGGCGGCAGATGCAACGATTCGATCAGGGCGCCGGGACGCGCCTCGCCGAGCGGAAACGGGTAGTCGCTGCCAAGCGCGACCCGTTCGTGGCCGAAGCAGTCCAGGATGAACTGCAGGGCGCGCGGATCGTGCACCAACGAGTCGACGTAGATCGACTTCACGTACGCCGAGGGCGGGCGCGCATTGTCGATCGCCACCAGGTCCGGCCGGGCACGGAACCCGTGCTCGATGCGCCCCAACGTTCCCGGGAACGCCCCTCCGCCGTGGGCAAATGCGATCCGCAGCCCCGGCAGACGCTCGAGGACGCCGCCGAAGATCAGGGAACAGATCGCCAGCGAGACTTCCGCCGGCATCCCGACCAGCCAGGGGAGCCAATACTTGCGCATCCGCTCCTCGCCCATCATGTCCCAGGGGTGGACGAAGATGGCCGCTCCCAGCCCGGAGGCGCGCGCGAATACGGGAAACAGCGCCGGGTCGGAGAGGTTCCAGGCGTTGACGTGGGAGCCGATCTCGACGCCCGCGAGCCCCAACTCCCCGATGCAGCGGTCCAGCTCGCGCAGCGCGAGATCGGGAGACTGCAGCGGGAGCGTCCCGAGACCGATGAAGCGGCGAGGATGCTCTCGGCACAGCGAAGCGATGGAATCGTTCAGCAGGCGCGCCAGGTCGTGGCCGCGCTGCGGCGGGAGCTGATACGCGAACAGGACCGGGACCGTCGACAGCACCTGGACGCCCACGCCTGCGTCGTCGCACTCGCGCAGCCGCTGGGCGGCGTCCCAGGCATTGCTCTCGATCTCGCGGAAGATGGTTCCGTCCTCGCGGAGCATGCGCGCCCGGCACTCGCCCGCGCGCTCCAGCCGGATGGGGCTCCAGCGCGGAAGCTCCGGCGGGAGCACGTGCGTGTGCACGTCAAGGCTTCGCATGTTTGCGGCCGCACTTGCGGCAGGTCGTGTTCGCGGGATTGCCCCAGTAGTGCTCGAACACCGGCGGGAGCTGCTTGACGATGTCGGTGAGATGGAATGACTCGCGATAGAGCTCGCCCCCGCAGCCGTCGCAGACCCAGAGGAAGGTGTCCTTCTCCTCGGGCAGGCGCCGGCGCTCGATCACCAGGCCAACCGTGTTCGCAGGCCGCTGCGGGGAGTGGGGCGTGTCGGGCGGGAGCAGGAAGATCTCGCCCTGGCGGATGGGGACGTCCACGCGTTTTCCGCCCTGCAGCGTGCGCAGCACGATGTCGCCTTCCACCTGGTAGAAGAATTCCTCGCCCTGGTTGATGTGATAGTCGGTGCGGGCGTTCGGGCCTCCGACCACCGTGACCATGAAGTCGCGGTCGCCCTCCCAGATCTGGGCATTGCCGACCGGCGGCTTGAGCAGATCCCGGTGCTCGTCGATCCATTTACGGAAATTGAGCGGCTTCATCGGGACACGACCTCCGCGATGCACTTCAGCTCGATGGCGATGGGTGTGGGCAGCGCCGTCACTTCCACCGTGGTGCGGCAAGGCCGTGCTTCGGCGAAGTACTCCGCATAGAGCCGGTTGTACGTGGCAAAGTCCCGCTTCATGTCCGTCAGGAACACGGTGACGTCGACCAGGTCCTCCCAGCGGGCGCCCGCATCCTCCAGCACGGCGCGCACGTTGTCGAAGACGGCGCGGCATTGCGCCTCGATGTCGTAGCTCTCCACGGTGCCGTCGGCGCGGAGCTGGACGCCAGGGATCTCGCGCGAGCCACGCCGCCGCGGTCCGATTCCGGAGAGGAAGAGGAGGTTTCCCACGCGACGGGCGTGCGGATAGGCCCCGATCGGCTCCGGCGCGCGCGAGGATTGGAGCTCCTTCGCGCTCATAGCTTCACGCAGACGTTCTTCGGCTCGGTGAAGAAGCGCAGGGCGTCCATGCCGCCTTCGCGTCCGACGCCGGACTCCTTGACGCCGCCGAAGGGCGTCCGCAAGTCGCGCAGCATCCAGCAGTTCACCCAGACGATGCCGCTGTGGAGCTGCGCGCCCACGCGATGCGCGCGCGACAGGTCGCGAGTCCAGAGCGACGCCGCAAGCCCGTAGCGGGTGGAATTGGCGAGGCGGACCGCTTCCTCCGCGCCGTCGAAGGGAAGCAGCGTAGCGACGGGGCCGAAGATCTCCTCCTGGTTGGTGCGACAGGAAGGCCCGAGGCCCTCGATGAGCGTCGGCTGCACGAAGAAACCTCCGGCACAGCGGCCGGTGACGCTCGCGCGGCCACCGCCGCAGAGCACGCGGCCGCCTTCCTGCCGCGCCACCGCCAGGCAGCCCATCACCTTGTCGAAATGCTGCCGGGACACGAGCGCGCCCTGCTCCGTGTCCGCCTGGAGAGGATCGCCGACGCGGAGGGCGCGGACGCGCTCGACCAGCTCGTCGCGAACCTGGTCGTACACGGATCTCTCCACGAGGATGCGGGAGCCGCAGAGACAGATCTGGCCGGTGTTGGAGAAGGCGGCGCGTACGGTCTGGGGGATCGCCTCGCGCAGGTCCGCGTCGGCGAAGACCAGCGTCGGGTTCTTGCCGCCCATCTCCAGCGACAGCTTCTTGAACGAGGTGGCTGCCTCGCGGGCGATCTCGGCGCCGACCCTGGTGGATCCGGTGAAGGAGATCGCGCGGATCCCGGAATGCGCGCAGAGCGGCCCACCGGCTCGGGGGCCCAGCCCCTGGACGATGTTGAGCACGCCGGGGGGCAGCCCCGCCTCCGCGGCGAGCGAGCCGAGCAGATGCGCGCTCATCGGTGTCACTTCCGAGGGTTTTGCGACCACGCAGTTTCCCGCCGCGAGCGCGGGTGCGATCTTCCAGGTGAGCAGGTAGAGCGGGAGGTTCCAGGGCGAGATGCACGCCACCGGGCCGAGCGGCTGGCGCAGCGTGTAGTTGAGCGCGACCTCGTCGGTGGGGTGCGCTTCGCTGGAGAACTGCGTCACGGCGTCCGCGAAGAAGTCGAAGTTCTGCACCGCGCGCGGGATGTCAACGGTCCGTGCCGCTGAGAGTGGCTTTCCCGAGTCGATCGATTCCGCGCGCGCGAGCTTCTCCAGGTCGCGCTCGATCAGGCGTGCGAGCCGGCGAAGCAGCTTCGATCTCTCCACGACCGGCGTCACCGACCAGGTGGGAAAGGCGTGGAGCGCCGCCGCCACCGAACGGTCCACGTCCCGGGCGTCCGAGCTGGCCACGCGCGCGTACGTCTCGCCGGTCGCAGGATCGACGTCGTCCAGCCACTCCCCGCAGGCGGCGGGCGCATGCCGTCCGTCGATGAAGTTCAGGACGTCCTGCATCCGGCCGAGCTTTACCGCCTTCTCCCGGCCGGCGCTACTCCAGGTCGGCGCACACCGGCGCGGCCCCGGTCTGCCGGATCGAAGCCTCGAACTGGTCGAGTGTCATGCGCGCTGCGGCGCCGCCTTCGAGCCGCAGCAGCGTCAGCGCGGCCTTGCCTCCGCAATAGGGCGCAACCTCGATCCGCAGTTGCATGCCGGCGTTCTCGACCGCCCACGAGCGCTGTTCCGCCGGCGCTCCCGCCAGCGAGCGCTTCGCTTTGCCGATGTACGTGAGATGGCCCCCCTGCGCGGCAGCGATCTGCGCGGAGGCGGTCTGAAAGAACGCGTCGAGCGCCGCTCCGGCGAGCGGCTCGGGGACGAACGAGACGGTCGCGCCTCCGGTGCCCAACTTCTTGATCGCGACCTCGGCCACGGGATTGCTGGAGTCGGCATCGAATCCCTCGGGCACCTCGCCCGCGAGCGCGAGCCGCGGGCTCACGAATCGGCCGCCCTCCACGCGCGTCGCCTCCGCGGAGGGCGGTGGGGGCACGTTCCCGAGCGGTGGCGCCGCCGCCGCCATCACCGGACGAAGAACGAGCTGCCGCGAGATGGCCGCGTCCAGATCGATGCTCCCGCGGGCGACGGCGACGAGCTCGGTCGAGCCGGCGATCTTCGACTCCGGCCCCATCGACCAGCCGAGCGGGTTCGGCCCGCTGGCCGCCTGGTCCTGCCAGCAGGGCTGGACGAGCTTCATCACGTTGGAGACGTTCGGCGCCACTCCGCCGCTCCAGGCGGTCGTCCAGAGGAGGGAGAGGACGCCCTGGGGCCCTTCGACGATCGTGTATGCATCGCCCGACCAGTGAGGCGCGATCTCCTTCACCACCTCCTTCTCCACGCACGCTTCCAGCGCGAGGCGCGTCCCGAGCTCGCCCATGCGACCGATCGCGATCGCGCGCGTGCCGGCGGGAGGAAGCGGAGCCGGGACCGCGGCGGGCAGCTCTCCCGCGAAGTACGCCTCCGGGTGGAGGATCTGATGGACCGACGAGGGCGGGCTCCTGAACATGCGGTCGACCAGCGGGAACCCGCCGCGCCGATACGCTTCGGCCACCAGCGCGAACCCAGCCGCATAGGGAAGCACCAGCTCCTCGCGCAGGACGGGAGGCGCATGCAGGAGCTGGGGAGATTTGCCGCTCACCCGCAACAGTGTCTGCGCGTCGAGCCCCCGCAACGTCGCCGCGCCGGTCGCGATCGACGCCCCCACCGGCTTGTGCGCACGAAGCGCGCCGAATGCGGTCATCACGGCCATCGCGTCGCCTTCGTACAGCGCGCTGCGCGCGAGGCGGACGTCATCGTCGGGCAAGGACGACATGTCCGGAATTCCGAAATTCTGGTCCTGCAGCGCGTGCTCGATCTCGTGGGCGAGGATGACGCGCAGCCCGTCCGGCCCCATCGCGCCGGCCGAGGCGGGGGGATCCTTGCGCACGACGAGCTGCTTGGTGAACGGATCGTAGAAGCCCGCCACCTGCTCGTCGAGCACGTCGAGCAGGGCTTGAGCGGGATCGACGGCCGGGGGCGCGAGGTTGAAGGCGAGCCAGCGCGCCCGCTCCGCGGCGACCACCGCAGGCGTCAACTCCTTCTTCGCCTTCTCGCGGACCGCGGCGGAGAACAGCTTGTCGTCGAGGATCTGCACCTTGAGATTCTGCTTGCGCCGCAAGCCCCGCACCTGTTCGACCGCCCTGGTGGTCTCGCGGATGATCGTGACCAGGGGATCCTCGTCGGCCGGAGGCGGCGGGCTCACCAGGGTAGGGGGAGGAGGGGCAGCAGGTGGAGGAGCAGCGGAAGCCGGCGCCTCCGGCAGCTGCTGCTTCGTGCCGCCGGGAATCCTCAGCGTTCCCCGCGGAAGCTTCGCCTCCACGGCGGGCGGTGCCAGACCGAGCGCGGTGGCGAGCTGCCCGGGCAACTTCGCGCGGACGTCGGTCTTGAGTTGCGCAATCCCGATTCCCATCACCCGGATGAGCGACACCGGTGAGCTGGATCCTGGTTTGTAGAAGCCGATCCCGACGACCGTCGCTCCTTCCATCTGCGCCGCGCGACCGAGCACGACGAGCGAAGCGCCCGTCCTCTCGAGCGCGTCGGATGGATCGGATCCTTCGGCGGCGAGCACTTCGTATCCGCGATCCGCCAAGGAGTCGCGGGCGGCGGCGCGCATCTCCTGGGTGAATGCCGCTGCGTCCGCAGGCGTGAGCGCGCCGGACCGCGGCTGCACGGGGAGCACGGCCACCCGGTTCTGCGCCACGGCGGCAGAGGCGAGGAAAATCGAGAGGATGAAGACGCGCAAGCTGACCTCCGCAGGCCATGTTCCTTGGGCGGCGAGCCCGTGGCAAACTTATTGACCGGGCCGTGTGCGCAGCTGCGCACACGGCGTAAAAACATAGTCGCCAAGCCGCCTTCGGGCGGCCGCGATCACGCCCCAGGCTTGAGGAAGCGCAGCGCGAACCGGTCGCTGGTCCCGCGCTTTCCGGCTTTCTCCGCGGCGTTCGGAGAGGCGTTCCAATCGCGCGCGTCGGCAGGATTGCGCAGGAAATCGCTCTCGGCCTCGAGGCGGAAGCCGGCCTTCTGCACCTCGTCCCTGACCACGCTCTCGTCGATCCGATGCAGCGTCTTCGTCTCCGCGAGCCCCGTGCCGTCCTTGGCGCTCGAGTCGATGACGATGTAGGAGCCACCCGGCCGGAGCGCGTCGAAGATCGCCTTGTTCATGTGCGCGCGGTCGACCGGCATGTTGACGACGTCGTGGTAGATCACGTTCATCACCACCAGATCGAGGTCCTTGGCATCCGGCGGCACGGGGTCGTCGAACGGCACGTCGGCGCGCACCACACCCTTCATCGCCGGATGGGTGAAGCGGTCGGCCAGCGCATCCTTGAGGAAGGGAAGCCAGCGCGGATCGTTCTGCATGTAGACCACGCCGCCCGGCGCCACGGCGCGCGCGATCAGCTCCGTCGTGTATCCGGGACCCGCGCCCACGTCGAGCACCTTGATTCCGTCTTGCACGCGCAGGAAGTGCAACATCTCCTTCGGGTGCCGCCCGGGATCGAGCTTGCGGTCCGCCTCGCTGCGATCGGGCGAATCGACGACGCGCGCGGCGAGCTGATCCAACTTCTCGTTTTGCGAGGGTTGCCTGGGTGCCGATGCGCAGCCTGCTGCACAGGCGAGGAGAATGGCGATCCGTTTCATGCGGCGTCCTTTCCAGCTGGAACCCATCTTCTAACCGTGCTGGGCACGGTGTGCGTCCAGTCGGGTACGGCTACTTGATGAAATTGTAGTCGGTCGGCCCGGCGCGGCGGGTGAGCAGCAGGCAGTCCGCTGCTGGTCCACAAGTAAACTGGTGGACCATCTTCGCCGGAATGACGGCGTAGCTTCCCGGCGAAATCTCGTGCTGCTTTCCATCCAGCATCAGCCTGCCGTTGCCGGCAAGAAAAACGGTGTACTCCGCAAAGGAGTGCCAATGCGCGGGTAGACCGTTTCCGGCGGGCGTCCTGGCATAGGTGGTCGTGCCTTTCGTATTCGGGTCCACGCCGATCACCGCGCCCTGCGAGCCCTTGGGCGAGTTCGGGGTTTTCGATTCGGTGAATTTCGCCGTCGTCACGTGGGCGACGAGCGCGTCCTCCGTGGACGGCGGGGCCGCGTCTGCCAGCGCCGCGGCCGCGAACAGCAGCGGAAAGAGCTTGCGCATGATGGGACCTCCGCCGGGGATCCTATTCGATCAGGCGCTCGTGGCGATCGCGGCGGCACTCCCGGGAGCCGGGCTGCACGCGCCGGCAGGCGGCGGGGCGCAGCTGGTAGATCGCGCAGGAGACCTCGATTCCGAGCGTCCCCTCGAGCGCGATGCACCGCTGCTCCCGCCCGCGCAGCTTCATGTGCCGCTCGCCGTCCCCGTTGAGCACCGTCAACCTGCGCAGCAGCGCCGGGTGCCGGGAAAGCGCGGCCCGCGGCGTGACCTCGACGTAGTCGACGTACTTCTCGGTCCGGTTCTCGTCGGTGTTGCAGCAGCAGGCGCCGCAGGAACGGCAATCGAACGTCACGCCGACAGCTTCGCACGACCAGGCTGGGCGCGGCGTGGCATGTGGACAACTTCCGCTGGCGCGCGTTCGTTGACGCGCAACGCGAGGGCGGCGGCGCAAAGGCGCGCGCCCGCGCCCACCAGGAAGAGGGCCTGCGCGGCGACCAGAGGCTGTCCCAGGAGCGACCACGCGCCGGGCAGCACCTTCACGACGGCGCCGCCCGCGGCCGAGCCGAACCCAGCCGCCAGTCCACCCGCCGCGGCAAGCGCGCCCACATAGAACGACCGGGTGGCAGGCCGCGACAACGCCAGCGGCAGCGAGAACGTGGCCAGCGACAGGCCCGCGTTGGCTGCGCCGCTCACGGCGGCATCGATCGCGAGGGGCCAGAGCCGTCCCTCCGCGGCGAAGATCCAGAACAACGGAGAGAGGCCGAGCGCGAACGCGCTCGTGAACAGGACGGGACGCGCGCCTCCGCGGTCGAGAACGCGTCCCCACAGCGGTGCCGCCAGCATGCGGAACGCGGCCACGGCGGCGGTGTAGATGGCCATCCGGGCGAAGCCCATCCGGAGGTTGCCGATCATGTGCAACGGGTAGAACGCCGCCGCGATCCCGCCGGCGGCGCTCCAGGCGAACTGGAACGCGAGCAGGCTGCGCGCGCGAACGTCGTGGAGCGGGGCCAGGGCGTCCTGCAGCGGCGCCGCGTGGGGAGGGATGGCCCGGCGGGACTCGTGCTGCTGCGACAACAGCCAGGTGGTGACGGCGCCCGCAAGTGAGGCGGCGATCGTGAGCGCGCACAGCGCGGCGCCAGCTTCACGGTGGTTGTGGCCGCCGTCGAGCACGAGACCGGCGGTCAGCGAAGCGCAAGTCGCCGCCAGCGCGCAGAGAGCCGACCGGCGGCCGAAATACCGGCCGCGCACGATGCCGGGAACGAGGTCGCCCATCCAGGAGGTCCAGGCGTTGTTGCCCGCTACGCCGAGTGCGGCGCTGGTGAACGCGCAGCCGAGAAAGATTTCCTGCTTCGAGCCGACGGGCATGGGAAGGAAAGGAAGGCAGGCGAGCGGCAGGACGCACTGCCGCGAGATCCCGATCGTCCAGAGCGCCGCCCTGCGGCTTCCGAACCGGCGCGTGCACCAGGCCGCGGGCAATTGGACGAGCTGCGCGGTGAACGGAAGCGCGCCGAGCACGCCGATCAGAAGGGGCGGCAGCTCGAGATAGAGCGCCCACGCGGTCAGCGCGCCACCGGACGTGCAAGCGCCCACCACCTCGGCGAGCGCACCCTCGAGCATGGATGTACGCAGCGATTTGCGCAGCACGGCATAAGTACCGTGCCACGCTCGCCCGTGTGCTGCGCAAGGACGCCGTTGTGCGCCCGGTGGCGACCTGGCCGTGCGCCTGCTCGGGTGCCAGCCCTGCGGTACGCTCGCCTCCCGACAGTGCGGGACCTACCTTCCCGGTAAAGGAGGTAGGGCATGCTCTGGACCATCACCGTGATCCTGCTTGTGCTCTGGGTTCTCGGCCTCGTGTCGGGATCCACGATGGGCGCATGGGTCCACATCCTGCTCGTTCTCGCCATCATCAGCTTGATCTTCGCGGTCCTGCGCCGCGGAGCGGCCGTCTGACGATCGTTTTCCGGGGGGCGTGAGCAGGTTTCCGGGCGGCCTCGACCAGGGCCGCCCCCTTCTTTTTCCCGGAACGAAATCCGCTGCTTCAGGTCGGCGGAGAGGAAGAATCAGCGGACGTTCAGGTGGGGGAGCTTCTGCTTCAGGGAGAGCAGCGGGGCAAAGAGGTCGCCGAGGCGTTCCACCCGACGCAAGGCGGCGTCCGCTTCGAAGGAGAGCAGCGAAGGATCCTTTGCCCGCATGCACTCCCGCACTTCATCCCAGGTGATCGGAAGCGAGACCGTCGGCCGCTCCCGCGCGCGCAGCGAGTACACGCAGACGGTCGTCTTGTGCGGATCGTTCTGGCTCCAGTCCACCAGGACCTTCGCGGAGCGCAGCGACTTCTTCATGTTCGAGACCACCAGCTGCGGCCATTTCGCCGCCAGGGCATCCGCCACTGCGCGCGCGAACGGCTTGGTCTGCTCGTACGTCGCGCGCGCGTTGAGCGGCAGGTAGATCTGCAGCCCCTTCGATCCGGAAGTCTTTGCGAACGTCTCGAGCCCGAGTTGCGCGAACATCTCGCGCAGGATCAGGCCCACCTCGCAGCACTGGAGGAGGTCCGCCGGCGCCCCGGGATCGAGATCGAACACCACGCTGTCCGGCCGATCGATGGAGCGCGCGCGATGCAGCGGCACGTGCATCTCCAGGTCCGCCAGATTCGTCGCCCAGGCCAGGGAGGCGACGTCCTGCACCAGGCAGAACTGCATCACGCGCTGGTTCTGATTGCTCCAGATCGGCGCCGTCTTCACCCAGGAAGGGCGGTGCGCCGGGCAATTCTTCTCGTAGAAGAACTCGCCGTCCACGCCGTTCGGGTAGCGCTTGAGCGTGAGCGGCCGATCGCGCAGGTGGGGCAGCAGCACCGGCGCGATGCGCAGGTAGAAGTCGATCACCTGAGCCTTGGTGAACCCTGCCTTCGGGTAGAAGACCTTGTCGAGATTGCTGAGCGTGAGGCGCTTGCCGTGGATCGTGACCTCCTGCGAGGAGGTCACCCGCTCTTCCTCTTCCGGCCGCCCGGATGGGCACCCTTTTGCCGGCGCGTCCTCGCCGTGGCAGTCCTGGCCGCGGCGCGGTGCTCGGGCTGGCGGCGGATCTCACCGCGCTCCCGCAGCCCGTCGAACTTGCCGGACACCCTGTAGAAGGCGGTGTTGCCCTTCACCTCTCGCTCCAGGCTAGCCGCCGCCGCCGAAGGCGCCTCAGCGGCTACGCTTGAGCGCGAACCCTTGTCAGCATGGGTTACGAGATCTGTTCTGGACGGCCGGCATGGATGCTCCGTTCATCTGCGCATCTTTCGCGTAGCCGGCAATGCATGGGCATGAGAAGCGAGCGCGGCAAGCGGGCGAGCGCTTTCCGACAACCGTTGCTTCCCTACGCCTGGGGGAAGTTCCCCAGGGCAGCGCCGGTCTCTGGATCGATCTCCTCCGCGTAGAGCCCGACGTCGTTGGCGTATGCGAGCAGGGCCTCGAATTGGTCCTGCGCCTCGCCGATGCTGCCGCCGCCGAGCGCGAGGTACTCCACCGCCCAGAAGCTGCAGATCCCGAAGGCGCCCTCGCCGGCGGTGAGGCTACCGTAGTAACGCCGCAGCAGCCCGGGGCGGATCTCGAGCCGCTCGCGGATCCGCCGCCAGGTCGAACGCATGCGCGGGGCATCCGCCGGACAGTAGCCGTACCAGGGAAAGCGCGGGCATCAAGTCGGTGAGCGTGAGCTCGCCCGAAGCCGCGAAAAAGCGCGTCTGCAGCACGTTGGTCTCGCCGAGGTAGCCGCGCTCCGAGCGGAACGGGCCAGCGGGGGCAATGCCGAATCGTCCGCCCCGGTCCTCGTCGAGGATGGCGGCAAACACGGACGGGCTGTCGAACCGCGGCCAGCAGAGCCAGTCGAGCGACCCGTCGCGGGAGATCAACGCTGCGGACCGGCAGTCGCCGACGATGGCATGGTCGGCGATCGCCGCCGTCATGCCGAGGCCCGCGTGCGGCGCGCCGCCTCCGCGCGGCCGAGCAGGACCGACTCGTCGAACCAGAGCGCGTGGGCGAGCCGGGCGAGCGCCTCGACGTCGTGAGGCCAGGTATCGCTGCGGACCACCCCCCAGAGCGTGTTCTGCATCGTCCACAGATCGAGGTGCATGCCGAGGCGCATGGCGAGCGTGATCAGATCCGCGACCTGCAGCGCGGCCTCGCGCCGCCCGGCGAGTGCCTTCTCGAAGAGGCCACGGACGGCGGCCACGAAGGTCGGCCGCACGGCCTCGAAATCGATGCGCGCTCCGAGCCGCCGCGCGAGCTGCGCGAGCGCATCCAGCTCTCCCTGCGCCAGCCCGGGGTCGAGCTTGCCCGTGGCGAGTCGCCGCGCCGCCTCCACCGCCTCGTGTGTCACCGCCACGTCCGCCGCTACTTGTAGCGGGCGTGGCACCGGGGAATCGATCTCGCGCAAGAAGTCGATCAGCCGCCGGTTGACGTCGTAGATCTGCAGGTAGTCGCTCTCGTACCGAGCCATCGTCTCCCGCAGGAGCCGCCCGGCAACCTCGCGGCGCTCGTCGAGGAAGAGGTCGCGCAAGGTGTACTCCCGCCCGGGGAATTCGCGGTCGATCTCGCGGACCACCTGCGCGAGCGACAGCCGGTTGAACGACTCGAAGAGGCGGTCCTCGCTGCCTCCGAACCGTTCCGCCTCGTACGGCCTGACGCCGCAGCGGAAATCGGCCCCGGAAAAATGGAGAACGCAAGTGGCCAGATCGATCTGCTCCTGCGTGATCAGGCTTCGGACCTCGATGCGGGCGAGCGAGAGGGCCGCGGTGCCGACGTCCTCGCGCCGGCGGAAGCTGGTCTGGACCTCGTGGCAGAAGATGCGTGTGCGCCTGGGGAAGTCCTCCACCAGCCCCGCGATTGCGTAGTGCGCGGCGACCGTGTCGAGCGAGGCGATGGAGGGCTGCACCTCCTGCTCGTAGACGCGGCGCGCGTCGGTGCGCGCGGGAATGTTCGAGGGCGCCCGCTCCAGCGCCGCCTTGAAGGGCGCCTCGAGGTCTGCGCCGCATCCTTCGCGCGCGAGCTGAAGGGCGCGCGCGGCGTACTTGAGGATCTGCACCGTCTCCAGGCCGGACACCTCGGAGAAGAACCAGCCGCAGCTCGTGTACATGAGCATCGCCTGCCGCTGCATCTCGAGCAGCTGCAGCGCTTTCACCCGCTCATTGGCGTCGAGCTCGCGCAGCGCATGGCGCGCCACGAACGCGGAGGAGTTGCGGCGCTCCGGGTCCAGCACCACCTCGATGAATTCGTCGCGCGCGCGCCAGGGCTCGCGCAAGAGCTTTCCCGCCTCCAGCTCGTAGAGCGCCACGAGCTGATCGCGCAATCCGTCGAGTGCGGCCCGCAGCGGCGCGCGCCAGTGCTGCCGCCATCCCGGCTGACCGCTCGTCGAGCAACCGCAGTCGCTGCGCCAGCGCTCGATCCCGTGCGCGCAGCTCCAGGACGAGCCCTCGAAGATCTCCGCCTCGTCCACCGGGGGAAACATCTCGAGCGCCTGGGCCAGGTTGACCAGCTGCACGTCGCGGCGTTGGGAGAGCTTGCGGATGGCCGCCGCCACCACCTCGTCGCCGCCCTTGCGATGGTGCCCGAAGGTCTCGCCGTCCACCGCTACCGTCAGCACTTCATCGTGCTTGCGCCCCTCCGAGAAGCCGGCCTCGAGGCGGCGCAGCAGATCGTCGCCGTTGCCCAGGGCCTCGCCGAAGGCGACCGCGCGCGCGATCGGGCCGTCGTAGAAGAAGACGGGAAAGGCGGCGCCGGAGGCCAGGCGAACAAGGTACGGTCGCGTCGGATCGAAGCGCGCGCCGACCACGTCCAGCCACTCGCCGCCAGGGGTGCGGACCCGCCGGCACTGATACGGGGAGAGCACGGTGAAGCGGATCCCTTCCTCGTGCAGCGCCTGCAGCGTGCGCAGGTCGGCGGCCGTCTCCGGCAGCCACATCCCTTCCGGGTCGCGTCGAAACCGATGGCGGAAGTCGCCGATGCCCCAGCGGATCTGCGTGCGCAGATCGCGCTCGTTGCAGAGCGGCAGGATGGCGTGGTTGTACGCCTGGGCGAGGGCGTTGCCGTGGCCGCGTTCCTGCACGCTGCGGGCGTCGGCATCGAGCACTCTGCGATAGACCTCGGGCGCCTGCCGTTCGAGCCAGCCGAGCAGCGTGGGACCGAAGTTGAACGACAGATGGACGTAATTGTTGACGATGTCGCGGATGCGCCCTTCGCCGGACTTCAGCCGGGCCGCGCCGTTGGGGCCGTAGCATTCCGCGGTGATGCGTTCGTTCCAGTCGTGGAACGGAGCCGCGGAGTCCTGGACCTCGACCTCCTCGATCCACGGGTTCTCCCGGGGCGGTTGGTAGAAATGCCCATGGATGCACACGGCTCGTTTCATGGTGCGAACGTAGACATTCGGCGCCGCCCGGACGAGCAAGGCGGCGAGGAAGCGTTCAGTCGTGCGGGACTTTGCGGATGGCGCGTCCAGTCGTCAACTTTTCGCGGCGAGCGATCAACGAGGAGGAAGCCCGTGGACGCGATCGATCTCCTGATGATCCAGCACGAAGAGGCGAAGGCGCTGTTCAAGAAGATCGAGAGGGCGGAGGACGACGAGAAGCAGGACCTGTTCGAACGGGTTGCGGATGCGCTGGCGGTACACGCGACCATCGAAGAAAAGCAATTCTATCCCGCGACCCGCAACGCGCGCACCGAGGAAATGTTGCAGGAGGCGGTGGAGGAGCATCTCGCCGCGAAGCGCCTCATCGCCGACCTGCTGGAGATGACCCCGGACGATCCGCAGTTCGACGCGAAGATCGCCGTGCTCAAGGAACAGGTCGAGCACCACATCGAGGAAGAGGAGCAGGAGCTGTTCCCTGAAGTCCGGAGGATGTTCAAGGCGGACGAGCTCGAAGACCTCGGGGTGGCGATGGAGGACATGGCGGAGGACCTCAAGGCGGAGGGCGCTCCGCGCGAGTCGGTGCCGGCGGAGACGGGGCCGGCCGCGCCGCTGGAGTAGTCTCACGGAGTGATCGTCGATTCCGAGCAGGGCCTTTTCTGCCCTGACGGAGCGTTCCATCTGGATCCGGTCCTGCCGGTGGAGCGCGCCGTCCTCACCCACGCGCACGGCGACCACGCTCGGGCGGGTTCCGGCGGATATCTCTGTACTCCCGAGACTGCTGCCCTGCTCCGGAGGCGCCTCGGCGACGCAAGCATCGAGACGATGCGTTACGGCGAGAGGCGCGTCGTGGGAGGCGTCACCGTCTCGCTGCACCCCGCCGGACACATGCTCGGCAGCGCGCAGGTCCGGATCGAGGGCCGCGGTGGCATCTGGGTGGTGTCGGGCGATTACAAACGCGAGCCGGATCCGTCCTGCGCGCCGTTCGAGCTCTTGCGCTGCGACGTGTTCATCACCGAAGCGAGCTATGCCCTGCCGCTCTTCCGCTGGGACGAGCCCGCCGGCGTCGTCCGCGAGATCGTCGCCTGGTGGCAGGGGAATCCGGGTACCTCGGTGCTGTTCTGCTACGCGCTGGGAAAAGCGCAGCGGCTGCTCGCAGAGATCGCACGCATCTCCGATCGGCCGGTCTGGGTGCACGGGATGGTCGAGCCGTTCACGCAGGTCTATCGCGAGCACGGCATGCGGCTGGCCGAGACCCGGCACGTGGGCGAAGAGCGGGGCCTGAAAGGAGAGCTGGTGCTGGCGCCCATCACGGCGCGCGGAACGGCGTGGATGAAGCGGTTCCGCAGCTTCGAGCAGGCATTCGCCTCGGGGATCCTCCGTATCCGCGGGACACGGAGGCGGCGCGGATTCGACCGCGGCTTCGTCGTGTCGGATCATGCGGACTGGCCGGGATTGCTGCGCACCATCCGCGAGACCGGCGCGCAGCGCGTGTACGCCATGCACGGCCATCGCGACGCGCTGGTGCGCTACTTGCGGGAGGCGGAGGGAATCGACGCGGCCCCGATCGGTCGCGCGCCGCCGCCAGATCCCGAGGGCGATTGAGCTCGTGCGCCGCTTCGCCGCCCTGTACGACGCGCTCGACTCGACCAATTCCACCAACGCGAAGGTGGCTGCGATGCAGGCGTACTTCGCCGAGGCGCCGCCCGCCGACGCCGGCTGGGCCCTCTTCTTCCTCACCGGCGGCAGGCTCAAGCGCCTGATCGCGCCGCGGCTTCTCGCGACCTGGGGCTGCGAGCGGGCGCGCGTGCCGGGCTGGCTGTTCGACGAGTCGATCGGGCTCGCGGGCGATCTGGCCGAGACCATCGCGCTGCTGGTGGACACGGAGCGCAACGGGCAGTCCCCGTCCGGGGAGACGCCGCCCTTGTCGCGCCTGATCGAGGACCGGCTGCTGCCGCTGCGGGACGCTCCCGAGGAGCAGAAGCGCCGCGCCGTGCTCGAGCTCTGGGACGCGCTCGATCGGCGCGAGATCTTCCTGCTCGACAAGCTGCTCACTGGAGAGCTGCGCGTCGGCGTCTCCGGAACCCTCGCCATCCGCGCGCTCGCCCAGCACGCGGGACTGCCGCCCGCCGTGGTCGCGCATCGGTTGATGGGCTCCTGGCAGCCCTCGGCAGCTGCGTTCGCAGCCCTGATCGCTCCGGAAGCGGCGGAGACGGACGCGTCGCGCCCATATCCTTTCTTCCTTGCCTCGCAGCTCGAGGAGGAGCCGGAGACGCTCGGCGACCCCGCGGAATGGCTCGTCGAATGGAAGTGGGACGGCATCCGCGCCCAGATCGTGCGTCGCGCCGGCGGAGTCTTCCTCTGGTCGCGCGGCGAGGAGCTGATCACCGATCGGTTCCCCGATCTCTCGGGCGTGTGGGCAACGCTCCCCGAAGGGACGGTCCTGGACGGCGAGGTGCTGGCCTTCTCCGGCGGCGCGCCGATGCCGTTCTCGGTGCTGCAGAGACGCATCGGACGGCAGAAGCTGTCGCCGAAGATCCTGGCCGACGCGCCAGCGGCGTTCATGGCGTATGACGTGCTCGAGCTCGGCGGAGCAGATCTGCGCGGGCAGCCCTTGCGCGAGCGCCGCGAGAAGCTCGCCGGCCTGGTCCCGGGGCGCAGCGAACGGCTTTCGTTGTCGCCAGCGCTCCAGGGCGGAAGTTGGGCCGAGCTCCGCGAGCTGCGAAAGCAAGCGCGCGAGCGCGGGGTGGAAGGGCTGATGCTGAAGCGCTGGAGCTCGCCGTACCGGCACGGGCGTCCGCGGGGGGACTGGTGGAAGTGGAAGATCGAGCCCTACGCCATCGATGCGGTCCTGGTCTACGCGCAGCCGGGCCATGGCCGGCGCGCAACCCTGATGACGGATCTCACCTTCGCAGTATGGGACGCCGGCGAGCTCGTGCCGGTGGCGAAAGCCTATTCCGGCCTGACCGACGAGGAGATCGACCGCCTCGACCGCTGGATCCGGCAGCACACCATCGAGCGGTTCGGCCCCGTGCGCTCGGTCGAGCCGGTGCACGTATTCGAGCTGCATTTCGAAGGGATCGCCGAGAGCACCCGGCACCGCAGCGGAGTCGCCGTCCGCTTCCCGCGCATCGCGCGGTGGCGCACCGACAAGACGCCGCAGGACGCTGACACGCTGCAGACGCTGCGGTCGCTCATCCGGGTCCCGCGGTAGTGCGCGTGCCGGCCACGTCGCCGTCGCCGTGAACGCCATCCGCTCATCAGATGAGTCTCCCGAGGGGCCCGAGATCGAGGTTCAGGTCTTCGGGCTTGAGACCGAACCGTCGCGCCAGGTCGTGCACGGTCTCCTCCAGCCGCATGAGGGCCACGCCGATGGCCTCGATCTCCTCGGCGGTGAGCGTTCCCGCCTCCATCCGCCGGATGGCCTGCTTCTCCAGCAGCTTGCGGAGGAACTCGATCAACGCCAGCACCAGGCGGACGACCGACTTCTGCACGTCCTTCGGATCGGCGTTCCAGCGCGGCGCCTTCGCCGCGCGGCGCTCCATCTCCTTGCGCAGCGCTTCCAGCTCCCGCACCTGCATGGCGACCACGTCCCTCTTCACGGCCCGAGCTCCGGCGCGAACGACCAGGCGGGCCACGGGCCGCTTACGACGACGCGCAATCCGTCGAGCCGGATGCCTTCGACCGCCCGCCGGTAGGCAGCCGCGCCACCTCGATCGATCAGGTGATAGACGCTCGCGACCAGGCCCGGCTCCGAGTGACCCTCGACGCGCTCGGCGCGGACCAGGCCCGCGAGGGCAGACCGCAGGGGGTCCAGCTCCGGCAGCGTCACCGCCCGACGCCGCTGCTCCAGGTACCGGGTCCCCGGTCCGCCCGCAGATGGCTGTGAAGCGAGCGCACCGTGCACACGCAGGGTCATCTGCTCACGCCCGCGGACCAACCGCAGCGCGTCGGCAAGCTCGGCCTGACGCGGCTCGACGGCCTGCGAGAGCGCCGTCTCGTCCGCGGCGCAGCATCCGAACCGCGCGGGGAGGCACGCCAGGGCACCCTCCGCGATCCGCCGGACAGCTGCTTCGTGCGCGCGGAGCGCATCGCCGGACAGCGGCGGAGGGGCTTCGCCGTGGACAAGCTCCAGCTCGCCGCGGCGGAATACGCGCAACGGCTCGCCGCGCGCTCCGATCAGGTCGCGTGGCGCGCCGAGCGCGATCGCGTACAGCCCGATCACTTCCGGCCCCCTCGCGGCAGGAGCCGGTCGGCCGCGCAGAGCAGCGCATTCAATCGCAGATAGACCAGATCGACACCGGCCACTCCGAGGATCACCTCTCCCTGCAACATCACACCCTTGTTCAGGACGTGGTCGATGATCTCCAGCAGCGAGGCGTCGGCGCGCTCGATGATCTCCTCGGCTTCAGCGCGCTTGCGCCTGTTCATTTCGGCTCCGTGTCGGCCACGAAGGTGTACGCCGGCCAGGGACCGCTGAGCGTGAGCTGGTAATCGCGCCCGGAGAGCTTCTTCGCCGAAGCGCGCACCGCCGCCTGGAAGGCCCTGGCTTTGCGCCGGGGGAGCAGGAATGCGGCGTCCAGCAGCACGCGCTTTCCCACCTCGCCCGGCGGCGGAGGGCGGCGCCGCGCATCGTCCGCCTTTGCCGCCAACAGCTCGAACAGTTCGTCGGCGCGATCCCGGGCGTGCTCGATCGCCTCGCGCGCGGCGTCGTGTTCCTTCTTCTTGCGCAGCAGGAATGCCGCGCCGGGCGCGCCCGCGGCGACGGTTTGCGCCTCCTCGCGCGCGCGGCGCAGGGCGGCGACCTCGTCGAGCAGCACGCGGATTCCCCACTCCTCGCGGCCCTCGATGCGCTCGAGCAGCCGGTCGATGCGCTTGCGCTGCCTTGCGACGTGTTCCAGCGCCCGCTCGTCCGACCGGAACAGGGTGAGCAGCTTCATCGGCACGACCGTGCCGATCTTCGCCAGGTGCTCGACGACCGCCTCGTGCGGAACGGCGACGGAGGAGACCCAGGCGAGATCCTGCAGCCCGCGTTCGATGGGCTTCTCGCCGTAGCGGTCGAGCGGCGCGTCCGCGGCGACCAGCCAGAGCCCGCCGCCCGCGTCGATCGTCCGGGGCGGCGCCGCACCCGGGAGGCCTGCAGGTGCGCCGCGCAGCGACGGCGCCCGGGCAGATCGGACGAGACAGTAGAGGTACGTCGCGGTGGTCATTCCATCCTCGTCCAGGTCCGGGCGAACCAGGCCAGCGCCTCCCCACCTCGCGGAGCCGGCGCAATCCATGGCGCGCCCAGCATAGCGCAGCCACGGCCGATTCGACGCAGCCGGCCTAGCTCCTCCTTCTCGGCGGCGGCCGCCCGCCTGCAGCGCGAGCAGCCGGGTGGGATGAGAGCGTTGACCAGAAGCGCCGGCGTGGCGATGCGCAGCCGCCTCAGCGCCGAGAGCAGCCGCGCCGTCTCCTGGCGGGGAAGGGCGGCCGCACGCGTGACCGCGACGAATCGGGCTCTCCCCGGATCGACCAGCAGCTGCTGCAGCTCCCGCAGCTCGCGCGCCGTTCCGGTGAGATCGCGGGCGAGCTCGCCGAGGCCCGTGACACGGCGATACTTGAGCTGGATCTGCAGCAGCACCTGTACCCACTCGCGGGCCTTTCCCACCAGCTCGAGGAGCCTGAGGGCGTGTCCGGTCGGGGCGGTGTCGGCCACCACGACCGGGTATCGCTGCAGCGCCTCGATCACGGCGAGAAGGGCAAACAACTCATCCAGGCCGGGCGGAGCCAGCTCGATCAAGTCCTTCATCACCGCGCGGTCGTATGGCGCATCGACCGAAGAGCCACCCCGCAGCGCGGCGAAGAGCTCCTCGACCGCCGTCCGGTACTTCTCGCGGCGACGCTCGAATGCGCGGGCCGCGTCGGGCTCGAAGGCCCACAGGCGCGGCTCCACTTCGCGTTCCTGATCGCCGATCGCCGTCCCCAGCACGTCGCCGATCGAGTGCGCGGGATCCGTCGAGAGAAGCAGCACGCGGTCGCCGCGCCGCGCGATCGAGATCGCGGCGGCCGCGGCGGCGGTGGTTTTTCCCACCCCGCCCTTGCCGCCGAAGAGGACGAGGCGGACTCCCGGACCGGCGACGTCCTCGAGCCAATCTTGATCGGCGGCCGGCGCGCTCGCGCTGCGCGGCAGGACGCGCTTGCGGATCCGCTGCGACCGGAGCGGCGCACGCAGGGCCTGCGCGACGGTGCCCAGGTGCCGTGGCCCTCGCGGCTCGCGCGCCTGTTCCGGAACGCCGTACAGGGGCAATCCGATGGCCCGGGTTTGATCGAGCATGCGCGCCTCTTCCGCGCGGCGCGCTAGACACAGCGCGCAGCGTCCATCGGGCGGCGGCGTCAGCCGGTTCGCGATCAGGCGCTCCACGCGCAAGCCGGATTCTTGCAGCGCCAGGATGCCGTCGCGCGTTTCCTGGATGGCCAGCTCCTCCGGCAGCGTCACCCAGTGGAACTGCACGCCGGCGGACCTGAGAAGCGCCTGCAGCGAGCGCGCCTCCTCTTGCAGCTCCTCGATCAGCGCGTCCTCGGCGTCCCGGCGGACGCTGCCGCGGAGCGACCGGGCCATCGCGCGGTGCTTGGCCTGCAGATCGTCGAGGACCTGCGCGAGCCTCGCGAGCGTCGCGGGCATGGCCAGCAGGCGCAGCGTGTGCCCCGTGGGAGCCGTGTCCACCACCACCTCGTCGAATCCGCGCGAAAGCCGCCGCAGCTCGGTGAGCCCGACCAGCTCGTCCACTCCCGGCAGCGAGAGTCGGAAGAGGGAGTCGATGTCCTCGTCGTCGAGGTACGTTCCCCGCGAGGCGATGACGCGGAGCGATCGCTCGCGCGCTCCGAGCCAGCGCGAGAGCGCGCGGTCGGCATCCATCTGCGCCGCGAACAACTTCCCGCGGACGAGCCGCGGCGAGGCGGAGAGCCGCGCTTCCAGCGCGTCGCCCAGCGAGTGCGCGGGATCCGTCGAGACCAGCAGCGTGCGTTTTCCCTCGCGCGCGAGCGCGACGGCAACCGCCGCGGCGCAGGTCGTCTTCCCCGCGCCGCCCTTGCCCGCATAGAAGCGGAGCATCACTCGTGCTCGAAGTCCGCCGTCGCCTCGGCTCCCACCACCTTGTACTCGTCGGACCTGAGCGTTTGCGCCCCGCCGCCCTGGCGCTCGCGGATCTCGCGCAGGCGCGACAGGATGTCCGCTTCGAACCGGGCGAACTCCTCCCCGGTCATCTCGCCCAGCTCGAGCCGCATCTGCGCCGCGAGCAGCTCCTCGCGCAGGCGGGAATCGTCGTTCAGCTCGGCATCGACCGCCGCGGCGATCTTGCCGAGCACGAACTTGATCCCACCGAGGAGTATCCTGTCGACGATCAGCAAGCGGCTACTTCTCCTTCGCCCGCTCCAGCTTCAGCCGGATGTTGACGAAGTTGTACGGCGGCCAGGGCCCCGTGTACTTGAAGGTGAGCTTGTCGAAGCGGGCGCCGATCTCCTTCACCCGCTGATCGAACGCCTGCTCCTTGTCGCGCGAGACCAGGAAGGCGGCGTTCATGATCATCTTG
>MNFJ01000173.1:17547-25947 GCA_001918155.1 Deltaproteobacteria bacterium 13_1_40CM_4_68_19 | reverse complement strand
GCAGGATCTGCTCGGCCAGCTCTCCGACATCCAGAAGAAGCTGCAGAGCGGAAGGATCGATGAGGCCTTGAAGCAGCTCGATCGTCTCTCCCAACAGCTCGAGCGGCTGGAGAAGGACCTGCAGCAGAAGGCGGGGCAGCAGCAATCGGGCCAGTACGCGCAGGAGTCGAGAGCGCTGCGCGAGGCCGCCGATCAGCTCCGGGAGCTGCAGGCGAAGGAGCAGGAGCTGGAGAGGAAGACCGCGCAGCTGCGGCGCGAGATGCAGGCGCAGGCGCGGAACCGGTTCGACCAGAGGGGCGGCAAGCAGCTGGCGAAGGAGCTGAAGGCGAAGGCGGAAGCGGCGCGCAAGGCCATCTCGCAGATCGACCCCAGGGTCGCCGAGCACCTGGGCCTGGAGGACACCCTCGACATGGCGCAGGGGCGCGCTTCCGACCTGTCCCGCGCGCTGGACACGAACGATTTCGACGAGGCTCTCGATCTGGCGGAGCGCGCCGAGCGCGCCGTGGAAACGCTGCAGGGGCGGCTGGCGATGGAGGACAACGTCGCGCAGCGGTATCCCGGCTTCTCCCGTGACCCCGCGGGGGTGCGCAAGAGCTTGCGCGGATCGACGGACGCCCAGCAGCCGCTACAAGAGATCGTCCAGCAGCTCCAGGACGCTCTTCCCCGCGAAGGCCAGGGCATGTCGCAGGAGCAGCTGCAGCGGCTGCGGCAGCAGGCGCAGGAGCAGGCTCGTCTCAAGGATCAACTGGCGAAGGTGCGCGACGAGCTCGGGGAGGTAGGCAAGAAGCTCCCCATCTTCGGCCCCCAGCACGAGCAGATGCTGCAGCAGGCGCAGGACGGGATGAGCGGCGCCGAGCAGCACCTCTACCGTGGAGAGCCGCGCGGCGGGCAGGCGGGGGAGCAGCAGGCGATCGAGAAGCTCTCCCAATTCCAGGACGCGATGGAGAAGCTGGCGAAACAGTCCGGCAAGGGCGGCGGTCAGAGCGGCGTCCCGATGCCCTGGGGCGAACCGGCCAGCGACGGCAATGACGAGGAAGGGCCGGAGTCGGACGGCGTCCGCCATGACCACGTCGAGATCCCGGACGCGGAGTCCTCGCGCGCGCCATCCGAGTTTCGCAAGGAGCTGCTCGACGCCATGAAGCAGGCCCCGCCGGAGAAGTACAAGGAGCGGGTGAAGCAGTATTACGAGGAGCTGGTGAAGTGATCGCCCTGCTGCTCGCGCTGGCGCTGGCGGCGCCGATGCGGGTCCTCGCCGAGAAGGTGGAGGCGCAGCTCGAGGCCTGGGATGTCGCGGGGGCGGCAAAGGCGCTCGACGAGCTCATCCAGGCGCATCCGGGATCTGCGGAGGCGGCCTACTTCCGCGGCCGGGTGCTGTTCGAACAGGGCAATTACGACGAGGCGGCCAAGGCGTATGCCGAGGCGGAAGAACGGGGAGCGGGAAGCGCGTTGGAGAACGATGCCCGGCTGGCCAAGGCCGCCGCCGAGGAGACGAAGGGCAACGAGGTCTTCGAGAGCGCGCATTTCGTGCTGCGCACGCGGCCGGGCAAGGACACGCTGCTCGCGCCCTACGCGCTCGAGGCCTTGGAGAAAGCGTACGCGGGCCTGACGAAGGACCTCGGCATCGAGCCGTCGCAGAAGGTCCGGGTGGAGATCTACGACTCGGCGAGATCGCTCGCGCACGTCTCGCCGCTCACCATCGATCAGATCAAGAACTCGGGGACCATCGCGCTTTGCAAGTACAGTCGGCTGATGGTGACGAGCCCGAAGGCGCTCCTGCGCGGATATCCCTGGCTGGACACCGTCTCGCACGAGTTCGTGCACTATCTGGTGACCCAGAAGGGGCGGAACACCGTGCCCATCTGGTTGCAGGAGGGCCTGGCCAAGTTCCTGGAGACGCGCTGGCGCGGAGCGCCGGGGATGGCCGTGGACGACATGTCGCTTTCGCTCCTGCAGGACGCCGCGAAGAAGGGCAAGCTGATCCCCTTCGCGAAGATGCATCCTTCCATCGCCATGCTCCCGACGCAGGAACAGGCGGCGCTGGCGTTCGCCGAGGTCGAGGCCGCGATCCGGCTGCTCTACCAGCGCGGGGGACAAGCCGCTCTGACCGAGCTGGTTTCCGCGATGGCCGCGGGGATGACGGACGAGGAAGCCGTGGCTCAAGCCTATGGCAAGAGCTTCGCGGAGTTCGAGGCGGACTGGCAAGCGGAGTTGAAGAAGCCGCGCGCGAAGGCGGTGTCGCAGAAGGCGGTGCGGCCTTCGGTGGCGAAGAAGCTGGTCTTCAAGGAGGACGCCAAGGGCAGGGCGGAGCCGCCGCCCCTGGATGCCGCGGCCGCGGACGCGCCCCCGGATCAGGAGGGAAAGCGCGCCGCACGCCTGGGCGAGATCCTCTATGCGCGCAGGCGCTGGGCCGCGGCGGCGAAGGAGTACGCCCGCGCGCGCCAGCGGGTGGCGCGGGAGGTGCCGCACATCGCGCGCCGCTACGCGTTCGCGCAGATGCAGCTCGGGCGCTTCCCGGAAGCCGAGGAGGCGCTGCGCAGCGCGGTGGAGCGCGACCCCGACGACGAGGCGGCGCAAGCGCTGTACGCCCATGTGCTCGTCAAGCGCGGGGCGCTGGACAAGGCGCGCGTGGCGCTCGACAACGGGATCGCGGTGGACCCCTTCGACCCCGACCTGCACGCGACGTACGTGGAGGTGGCGAAGGGACTCAAGGACCCGGCGCTGGAGGAACGCGAGCGCAAGGCGGTCGCTCTCTCGGCAGGGGACGCACATCATGAGTGAGCTCGCCATCGACGGAGCGCTGGGTTCTGCCTCGGACGTGGAGCTGATCGACGAGCTGGCCCGCGCCCGCGGCCGCATCGCCCACGAGATCGCGAAGAGGGTGGTGGGCCAGGAGGCGGTCATCGAGCAGCTTCTCATCGCCCTCTTCTCGCGCGGCCACTGCCTTTTCGTCGGCGTGCCAGGCCTGGCGAAGACCCTGCTCATCTCGACGCTCGCGGAAGCGCTCTCCCTCACCTTCAATCGCATCCAGTTCACGCCCGACCTGATGCCGAGCGACATCACCGGCACCGACGTCCTGGAGGAGGACCACACCACCGGGCGGCGCGCGTTCCGCTTCGTGCCCGGGCCGGTGTTCGCGCATGTGCTGCTGGCGGACGAGATCAACCGCACCCCCCCGAAGACGCAGGCCGCGCTTCTGCAGGCGATGCAGGAGCACCGGGTGACGGCGGGCGGGCATACCTATCCACTGGAGGAGCCATTCCTGGTGTTCGCCACGCAAAACCCCATCGAGCAGGAGGGGACCTACCCGCTGCCCGAGGCGCAGCTAGACCGGTTCATGTTCATGGTGGACGTCGGGTACCCGAGCGCCGAGGAAGAAGTGCAGATCGTGCGCGCGACCACCTCGGGGAACCAGCCGCAGGTGGAGAAGGTGCTCTCGCCCCAGCAGATCCGTCTGCTCCAGGACTTGATCCTCCGGGTACCGGCCGCCGAGCACGTGATCCGCCACGCCGTCGATCTGGTGCGCCGCACCCGGCCGCAGGAGAACGCGGGCAAGCACGTGAAGGACCACGTGAGCTGGGGCGCGGGCCCCCGGGCCTCGCAGGCCCTCATCCTCGCGGCCAAGGCGCGCGCCGCGCTTCAGGGCCGCCCCGCCGCGGACGTGCAGGACGTGCGCGCGCTGGCGGAGCCGGTCCTGCGCCACCGCGTGCTCACCAACTTCCACGCCGAAGCGGAAGGGGTGGACTCGCGCCGCGTCATCGCGGAGCTCTTGCGCGAGACGAAGGCGTGACGCTGGACCCGGCGCTGCTCGCGCGGCTCGGCCCGCTTCAAGTGATGGCGCGCAAGGTGATGGAAGGCGTGCTCACCGGGCTGCACAAGAGCCGTCACCACGGTCAGTCCGTCGAGTTCTCCGAGCACAAGGAATACGCGCCGGGCGACGAGATCCGCCATATCGACTGGCGGGCGTTCGCCAAGCTCGACAAGTACTACGTCAAGCGCTTCGAGATGGAGACGAATCTGCGCGCGCTGCTGGTGGTCGACGCGAGCGGCAGCATGGCGTACGGGCGCGGGGCGATGACCAAGCTCCAGTACGCCGCCGTCTGCGCCGGCGCGCTCGCGTATCTGCTCTCGCGGCAGGGCGACCAGGTTGGCCTCTGCATCGCGGGCGACGGCGGCACCTGGGAAGGAGTGCGCGAGTTTCTCCCCTTCGCCTCCTCTCCCACCCACGTGCAGGAGCTGCTCAGGATGCTCGACGGTTCTCAGGGGCGCGGTGCGACTCTCCTGCCGGCGGCGCTGGATTTCGCCGCCGAGAAGGCGGGGCGGCGCGCCCTGATGATCGTCCTCACCGACCTGTTCGATGCCACCGAGCGCAACATTCCCGCCTTGAAGATGCTGCGCTCCCGCCGGCACGACGTGCTCCTCCTGCAGACGCTCGATCGCGAGGAGCTGGATTTCCCGTTCGACGACCCGACGCGGTTCCTCTCCATGGAAGACGACCGCTACATCGAGGCCCAGCCTCGACAGATCCGCGAGAGCTACCTGGCCGAGATGCGGCGTTTCTTGGAGACCACGCGCAAGGAGCTGGCGCGCGCGGACGTGGAAGTCGAGCAGATCGCCACCGATGCGGCCCCCGACCGGGTCCTGCTCAAGCTGCTCGCTCGCCGGGAGGCCGCTTAAGGGACCCCCGTGCTCCAGTTCGCCCATCCTGCCTATCTCTGGGGACTGCTCGCGATCGCGCTGCCGATCCTGGTGCACCTCTTCAACCAGCGGCGGCCCCGGCCGCTCAGCTTCGGAGCGATCGAGTTCGTGCTGCGCTCGCACCGGCAGAAAGCGCGCAGGTTGCGTCTGCGGCAGATCCTGCTGCTCGCGCTTCGCTGCTTGCTGATCGCCGCCGTCGCGCTCGCGCTCGCGCGGCCTTCGATCAAGCCTCGCGGCGTGCAAGCGGCGCAATCCTCCGGGCCGCAGGCCACCGCCTTGGTGCTCGATGCGTCGCTTTCGATGCGCTACCGGGTCGGATCGAAGACGCTCTTCGAGAAGGCGCGCAGCGAGGCCCTCGCGGCGCTCGATCGCCTGGGCCCGGACGAGCCCGCGACGGCCGGCCTTTGCGCGGGTCCGGCCGGATTCGCCGGCGGAGGATTGTCGGCTCCTTCGTTCGATCGGCTGGCCGTGCGCCGGCTGCTGGAGTCGGCGCAGGCCACCTACCTGGCGAGCGATATGACCGGCTGCCTGGCGGCAGCGGCGAAGGCTCTCGGGGAAAGCCCGGTAGCGGGCAAGCGCATCATCGCCTTCAGCGACCTGGCGGCGCACTCGATCCGGCTGGACGCGCCGCCGCCCCTGGTGCCGCCGCCCGCCACCGCGCCGCCCGGCGCGCAGGCGATCCGTCCGAACGTCGTCCTGGTCGATGCTGCGCGCGGGAACGAGCTGCCGAACGCGGCAGTGATCGCAACCGTGGTCCGGCCGTCGGCCTCGTTGGGGCCGCGCGGGTACGAGGTGGTCGCGACGGTGGCCAACTCCGGCGCACAGCCGGTATCGGGGCTGCAGGTCTCGCTCAAGCTCGGAGCGCACACGGTGGCGAAGGGATTCGTCGACGTCCCGCCCCGCGGCACCGCGAAGAAGACCCTCGGCGCCGTGTTGCCCGCGGGAGTGGTCACCGGGCGCGTGGAGCTGACGCGCGACGAGGCGCAGGGCTTGGACGAAGACGACGGACAGGACTTCGTGGTGCACGTCCCGCGCGACGTGAAGGCGCTGATCGTGGACGGCGCACCCTCCAGCCTGCGGTCGCGCGACGAGGCATTCTTCGTCGAGGCGGCGCTGGCCCCGGCGCGGACCGGCGGCCGCATCCACGCGCAGACGCTCGACGCGGACGCGGCCGCGAATACGCCGCTCGACGGGTACGACGTGCTGCTGCTGCTGAACGTGCCCGCGCCGCCGAAGGCGTTCGCCGACAAGCTGCGCCAGGCGGTGGTCCAGCGGGGACTGGGAGTGTTCATCGCGCTCGGCGATCACGTCGATGCCGACGCATACAACGAGGTCTTCGGCGAGGTGCTGCCCCGGCCGTTGCACCTGATCAAGACCGCCGTGGAACCGGGAGCGCAGGGAGCGGAAGAGCACGCCGCGCGCTTCGGATTGATCGAATGGGCGCACCCCCTTTTCCGCGTGTTCGGTCCGGCGGAGCGCGAGGGGCTGGAGAGCGCGCGCACCTTCCGGTACGCGCTGCTCAAGCCGGAAGGGCAGGGGCACACGCTCGCCTCCTACGACGACGGCGCTCCGGCGCTGATCGAGAAGCGGCTCGGCGCCGGCCGCGTGCTCCTCTACACCAGCTCGGCCTCGCGGACCTGGACGGACTGGCCGATCCGCGTCTCCTTCCTTCCCGTCCTGCAGCAGTCGGTCAGCTGGCTCGCGGACGCCCTCGAGCAGCGGCAGCCCGGGAACGCCATGGTCGGCGAGGAGCGCACCGTGTCGGCCCCGCCGGGGACACGCGTGGAGAGGATCCTCGGTTCCGGAGGGGACGCGGTCCCGTTCCGCCGCGAGACCGCCCACCCCGACGACGCGATCGTGCTTCTGGGCGCTCCCGGCCAGTACCGGGCGCTGGTGGCGCCGCCCGGGGTCCAGCCCCGCGAGGAGCCGACTCTGGCGTTCGTCGCCACCCTCGATCCGAGGGAGAGCGACCTGCGCCGCGTCGATGAGGCCGAGCTGAAGGCCCGGCTCGGGGGCGCGGGCTCGGCTCGAGTGGCCGCCTCCGCCGCCGCTGCCCAGGGCGCCCAAGGTACCCCGCTCTGGAGCGGGCTCCTGCTGTTGGGGGCACTCGCCCTTCTCGGCGAAGGCGCCCTCACCCGCCGGTAACGGCCCGCGGTTACACGCGGCGTTCGGTCGGGTCGATCGGCTGCTCGATCCGGGCGGCAGCCTCCAGCAGGCGGGCAGCGAATTGGCGATGCGCCGGCGCGGCGACCGCGACCGAGGCGGAGGAGGCATCGATCGCGCTCGCCGGGCGCGCGAACTTCTGCAGCGTCTCCATGCGAGAGGCCGCCTCCGCCAGCCGCTCGCGCGGCAGCGGTCCGGCCCGCGCGCCGCGGGCGATGGCGTCGATCGCGTCGTGCTGGTGCTGCAGCGTATGGCAGACCAGCACGGCGTCGCATCCGGCGGTGATGGAGAGCTCCGCCGCGTCGGGCACGCCCCAGATATCGGAGATGGCCCGCATCTCCAGGTCGTCGGAGATGCAGCAGCCGCGGAACCCGACGTCGCGGCGCAACAGCCGCAGCGCGACCGGGGAGAGCGTCGCCGGCAGGCGATCGAACGTCTCGAAGCGCACGTGCGCCGTCATCACCGATGCGATGCCCGCGCGCGCGGCGGCCACGAACGGGACCAGCTCGACCTCCCAGAGACGCTTCTCGTCGTGCGCGAGCCGCGGGAGCGTCAGGTGGGAGTCCTGCGAAGTGTCGCCATGACCTGGGTAGTGCTTCGCGCAGCTCGCAACGCCGGACCGCTCCAGACCCTGCGCTAACGCCACGCCGAGCCGCGCGACCCGCCGGGGATCGCGGGAGAACGAGCGGTCGCCGATCACCGGGTTGTCCGGGTTGGTGTCCACGTCCATCACCGGTGCGAAATCGACGTCGATCCCGCAGACTGCAAGCTCGCTGGCGATCATCTCGCCCAACCGCTCGGCGATCGCCGTTCCGCCCATCCCGTCGAGCCCTCCCTGCTGATCGATCTCGCCCAACCGCCGCATGCTCGGCCACGCCGTCCAATGCGGGGGACGCAGGCGCTGGACGCGCCCGCCCTCCTGGTCGACGCAGATGAGCAATGGACCGGGGGCGGCCGCCTTCAAGTTGCGCGTCAGCTCCGCGACCTGGGCAGGCTCGGCGACGTTGCGGGCGAAGAGGATCACGCCGCCCACGCCGCGGCGCACCAGCTCCAACTCGGCAGGAGCCGGCGTCGTCCCCTTGATACCGACGAATACGCATCGGGCTCCCTGGCGTTCGAACTCGTCCATTTGCCTACCCCTGGGGCGAAAGGCGGCGCGCACTCTCCCATGGCGGGATGCCGCTGGAAAGTCCGCTTGTTGTGCCAGCGTACGCGCCGCCCCGTGTCGCCCGCACGGCAACCAGCAACGCAAACGTTTGATTACCCGACAGTTTTGTTGCCGGGCGGACGAACGCCTGATAGCATTTCAGCCGCAGGAAGATCCCCCTCGAGGTTCAAGGTGCGAAGGATTCTGGCGGTCGTGATTCTCGCCGTGTCGCCGCTCGCGGCACGCGCTGACAAGTCCGACCGCGAGGCGTTGCGCAAGGCGGTCGAGCAGCTTCTCTCCCAGCCTCCCCTCTCCAACGCCCACGTGGCGCTGCAGGTGGAATCGCTCGACGATGGCCAGGTCGTCTACTCCCGCAATCCGGACGATCTCCTCAA
>MNFJ01000173.1:0-17469 GCA_001918155.1 Deltaproteobacteria bacterium 13_1_40CM_4_68_19 | reverse complement strand
GTGCTCTACGTCAAGGGGCGCGGTGATCCTTCAGTCACCACGGAGCGCCTCGACGGTCTCGTCTCCGATCTCTGGCATCGCGGCGTGCGCAGCATCGGGGATATCGTTCTCGACGACTCGTTCTTCGACCGGGAGGAGTTCGGGCCCGGCTGGGAGCAGGAGCCCAGCGACAAGGCCTGGGCGGCCGGGGTCGGGGCCCTCTCCCTCAATCACAACGCCGTCGCCATCTACATCACCCCCGCCGACCGCGTGGGGTCGCGCGCACTCGTCGAGGTGGAGCCCGAGGCGCACGATTACTTCGTCATCGACAACCGGGTGACCACCGTCCGGGCCAACGGCCGGCGCAAGCTGCGGCCGCGCACCGTCTCGGAAGGCGAGCGCACGCGCATCGTGGTCGAGGGCCGCATTCCACTCCACGCCGATTCGATGGTGATGTCCCGCCGCGTCGGCGACCCCGCCTTCTACTACGGGCAGACGGTGCGCATGCTGCTGCGGCAGCGCGGCATCCGCGTCTCGGGCCGCGTGAAGCGCGGGGCCATCCCGCAGACGGCGGTGCTGATCCAGAGCTACGACTCGCCCGAGCTGGCGGAGATCATCCACGACATGAACAAGGCGTCCTCGAACTTCATCGCCGAGATGGTGGTGAAGACCCTCGGCGCCGAGCTGAAGGGAACGCCCGGATCGTGGCCCAAGGGGCTCGAGGTCGCTGAGGACCTGCTCGCCGAGCTGGGGATCCCCCGCGGCACCTACGTCCTGAAGAACGGCAGCGGCCTGAACGATACCAACCGCTTCACCGCCCGGCAGATCGCGACGTTGCTGCAGGCGGTGTGGAAGCGGTTCCCGGTGGCTTCCGAGTTCGTATCCTCGCTCGGCATCGCGGCGCGCGACGGCACCATGCGTCTGCGCATGGAAGGGACCGATGCCGCCGGCCGGTTGCGGGCGAAGACGGGAACGCTCGAGCGGGTGACGGCGCTCTCCGGATACGTGCAGAGCCTGGGAGGCGAACGATACGTCTTCTCGGTGCTGGTGAACGACTGGGCGGGGAAGAGCGCTCCGGTGATCTCGTCGATCGATCGACTGGGCGGGATGCTCGCCGCGCTCGGCGCGCCGGAAGCGGGAGCGCGGGAAGCGGCGCTGGCGGCGGTGGTAGTGCCGCAGGACGCGCAGCCAGCGGAGCTGAAGGCCCGCATCGCCACCTACGCGGCATTGGCGGCGGCGGGGGACAAGAAAAACCTGCCCTTCCTCCGCTCGGCGCTGCGCAGCGAGCGCGATCCTCTGCTGCGCATCGTCCTCGCCGACGCCGTGTACCGCAGCGATCCGGATCAGGGCGGTGGCGCGCTGCTCGAGGCGATGCCACCCTCTTCCGAACTGTTCCTCCGGCTCCGCAGCGTGGGGCGGGAGCTCTCGCTTCCAGTTCCCGCGGTCTCGTCCCTGCTCGATCTCGCCGTGGACGGAAGCACCGAGGCCCTGGCGAGGCTCTTCGCCCTCGCTCCGCTCGCGCGGGGAGCGCAACGCGACGAGCAGCTCGCCGCCATGCTCGCCGACGGGCTGGTGGAAGTGGGCGACGCGTCGCCGGACGAGATGTTCGCCGCCTTGCGCGTCGCGCCGGCGCACCAGGCGCAGGCCGCCATCGAGCTGGTCGCGGCGGGCGTGGAGCAGACCGGCACGGACGTGGCGCGATACCCGCTCGCGCAGGCGCTGCACAAGGAGATCTCGCAGGAAAGCGCTCCCGACGCGCAACTCGAGAGCTGGCTCGCGACCATCGAGCGGCGTCCAGCGCCGCCGCCGGAGGCGGTAGCCCATTCCGCGGCGCCCGCGGCGACGCCTGGAGCGGTCCCGGCCGCGCCGCCGCCACCGGGACCGGGGGGGGCCGGCGCTCCAGCGGGCGCCCCTGCCGCTCCGGCCACACCGCCGCAGCCGGGCACCAAGCCCGCCGCGCCCTCCTCCCCGCGGACCAGTCCCGCGGTCCTCGTCACCCCGGCGACGGATGCCAAGCCGGCGTCGGCGATCTGCACTGCCCAGTCTCCAGACTGCCCCGGGGGCGGTTGAGATCGACGCCGTCCATTGTCGGGTCCCTGTGTTAGGGTGCCTGCCTCCAGTTCAAGAGAGGCGAGCATGGCGGGCAGCGTCAACAAGGTCATCCTGATCGGCAATCTGGGCCGCGACCCCGAGGTCCGATACACGCCGAGCGGACAGGCGGTGGCGAACTTCACCGTCGCGACGAACGAGGCATGGACGGACAAGTCGGGTCAAAAACAGGAACGGACCGAGTGGCACCGCGTGGTCGTGTGGGGAAAGACGGCGGAGAACTGCGGCGAGTACCTCTCCAAGGGCCGGCAGGTCTACATCGAGGGCCGGCTGCAGACCCGTGAATGGACGAACAAGGAGGGCGCCAAGCAGTACACCACCGAGGTGGTCGCCAATCCGGTGGGCGGGGTGGTCTTCCTCGCTGGAGGCGACCGCGGCGGGCGAGGAGCGGGCCGCGGCGCCGGCGCCCCGGCTGAAGACTTCGGCGGGCCTCCTCCGGTGATGGAAGAGGCTCCGTCCGGCGCGCCCAAGGCGGCCGAGGACGATATACCGGTTGAACCAATTGTTCGAGCTGACGGGTCCGAACCCGGGCACATGGGTGAGAGCACCTTTCCGACGAGGAACGACCGCAAACAAGCTCGCGCGCCCCTCGGCAGCCTCGCAAGCCAGAGTCGCGCGCCCAGCCGGTGGCGGGCGGGCGGGTCCGAGGCGCGTTGAGACCGCCGAGGGGGCTGAGTAGTAAAGGCCGCGCGGGCGGGTGCGCGGTCGATTGGCGCCGCAGGAACCGCCTGCACGCCGCCGGCGTCGCCCGCCATCTCAAACAAGCTGATATTGCGGTTCAACCGGTTGAACCATCCGGTAGAGTCAGCGCCAAGCGGATTTCCGCGAGTGCGGCCGGGAAGGGAAGGCGCCGGCGGACCGCGACCACGTCGCCTCGGGCGCCGCGGGCCGCCGCGCGAATCGCCTCGACGCGTTCGCTCCCGAGCAGCCGCGCCACGTCGATCGTCTTTCCAGCTCGCGCGCCGTCCGCGAGCTCGGAGGCGACCTCCGCCGCGGTCTTCCGCAGCCGGGTGCACATCTCGGTCAACGTTGCACCCTCCGCGTGGAGGGCCCACAGATCGGAGGAAGGGCTTCTCGTTGCAGGTCCATGGTCCTGCGCGCCGACTGGCGCCTTCGCGCGCACCACGACCGGTTCGAACTCGAGGTCGCGCTGCGCCCCTGGTTCGCTCACCATCGGAGTCGACTCGCAGGGCCCCGTGGCCCGGGTGATCGCCACCACTCTTTCTCCGTACCGTTGCCAGCGGCCCGGACCAGCGCCCTTCACCGCGAGAAAGCTCTTCTCGTCGTGCGGCAGCGCGCGGGCGAGCTCGCGAAGCGTCGAATCGTGGAAGACGACGTAGGGCGGCACCCGGCTCTCGCGCGCCAGCTCCGTCCGGAGCGATCGCAGCTTCTCGAAGACCTGCTCGTCGTAAGGTGCGTCGTCGATCGTCGCGGGCTCCGCCGGCTTGCGCTTGCGGGGCGCCAGCGCGATCTCCTCGGGCTCCGGCGCACGGCTTCCCTTGCAGCTCTCGCAAGCGTCACAGCCGCGGGGAGCATCGGCGTCACCGAAGTAGCGCAACAGGTTCTGCCGGCGGCAGCCCCGGGTATCGGCGAACCTCACCAGCCGGTCCAGCATCTGCCGCTCCCGGGCGACCCGCAGCTCGAGCAGCTCGAAATCGACGGCCAGATCTTCTGGCGCGACCGCCGGAGTGGCGACGAAGAACCGGCCGTCCCGGCCGAGGCCCCGCTCGAGGTGCCCGGCGCTCTCGAGCAGCCGGACGGCTCCGGACAGCTCCGGCGCCGATACACCGCACGCTTGCGCGAGCTGATCGACGGAGCCCTCGAGCAATTCGCGCGCCGCCTCCCAGGCGCGCTCGACCAGATCGCGCGAGGGTCGCCCGGCTTCGATCATCCGCCGCTGCATCATCACGTCGGCGAAGTTGAAGAGGAGCAGGGCGTGGCTCGGCAGACCGTCGCGTCCGGCCCGGCCGATCTCCTGGTAGTACGCCTCGAGCGAGCGCGGCACGTCGAAGTGCGCGACGAAGCGGATGTCCGCCTTGTCCACCCCCATGCCGAACGCGTTGGTGGCGGCGATCACGGGAACTTCACCGCGGACGAAACGCTCCTGCACGGAGCTGCGTTCCGCGTCCGGCATTCCCGCGTGATATCCGAGCGCATCGACCCCGGAGGCGCGCAGCGAGGCGACCACCTTCTCCACGTTCTTGCGCGTGGCGGCGTAGACGATCCCCGGGCCGCCCGGCCGCGACAGCGCCACCAGCCGGCCCAGCTTGTCCTTGTCGCCGGTGACGCGCAGCACTTCGATGAACAGGTTCGGGCGATCGAACCCGGCGACGAACACCCGGGGATCTCGCAGCTCGAGCGCGTCGGCGATGTCGCGTCGCACCTCGGGCGTCGCGGTCGCCGTCAGCGCCAGCACGCGCTCTGCCCGCAGTTGCTCCCGAGCCCGCGCGAGCTGCTGGTACTCCGGACGGAAGTCATGCCCCCACGCCGAAATGCAGTGCGCCTCGTCGACCGCGAGCAGGGGGACCTTGAGGGCGCCCATCGCGGAGAGGAAGGACGGCGACTTGAAACGCTCCGGCGCGACGTACACCAGCCGATACTCCCCGCGGCGCAAGGCCGACTGCCGTTCCTGCCGCTCGCTCTCGGGCAGCGAGCTGTTCACGAACGTCGCCGCGATGGCCCGCGCGCGCAACGCATCGACCTGGTCCTTCATCAGCGCGACGAGCGGCGAGACTACGACCGTCGTGCCCTCGAGCAGCAGCGCCGGGAGCTGGTAACAGAGGCTCTTGCCTCCTCCGGTGGGCAGGATGGCGATGGTCGGGCGCCCCGACAGCACCGACCGGACGATCGCTTCCTGTCCCTTGCGGAACGTGTCGTACCCGAAATGCTCCTTCAGCGCCTCGGACAGCTCCATTCCCCCTCCTCCTTACCCCACGCCCTCGCGCGGAACGAGCGAAACCGGATCCGGCGGCGGCGACGCGCCCTCGACCGCGCTGTGCAGTCCGCCTTCCGCCAGCACCAGATGATCCACGACGCGCACACCCAGGGCATGCCCGGCTTCGTCGAGCAACAGCTGGAGCCGTTGATCTTCTCCGGAAGGCGCGGAGTCGCCGGACGGATGGTTGTGCACGAAGGCCACCGCTGGTGCGCGATGCACGATGGCTGGCGCGAAGGCTTCCCTCGGCGAGACCGAGCACTGCGTCAGCCCTCCGCGCGCGATCTGGACGCAGCGGATCTCCTGCAGCCGTGAGTTCATCAGCACCGTCCAGAACTCCTCGTGTGGAAGGTGCGCGAGGCGCGCCCAGAGCACGGCGGCGACGTCGCGGGCGCGCAAGAGGCGGCGGCGCTCGGCCGCGGGCGCCAGAGCTACCCTGCGCCCGAGCTCGAGCGCTGCCATCACGCGCGCGGCGAGAGTAGCGCTCATCCCGGACTCCAGCAGCAGCTCGCCCGGTCCAGCGCGCCGCAACGACGGCAGGCCTCGGGAGAGAAGGCGGCAGGCGAGCAATTCGTCGCGGCCGCCGAGCACGACGCGGAGCAGCTCCGCATCGGGCAGCCCCGCCGCGCCCTCGCTGAGGATCCTTTCCGCCTGCCTCATGCATCCGCTGCAGTGCAGCGGATGTGCCAACGGGCTTCCGAGGAGCAGGTCTCAATGCCGGACTCCCAGAACGAGACCTGGTCCGGGAATGCGCGGTACAGCCAAAAGCAATAGCCGCAATCCCGCGCCTTCGGCGCGGGAGCGGCTAGAACCTCGCGCTGAGGGCGAAGAACGCCTTGATCTTGTCGTTCGTCTCGCGCAGCCGCGCCGAAAGAGTGCGCACGAACGTCCAGAGGAGCTCGTAGGCGAGGTCCTTATGGAGGAACATCAGCTCCTCCAGATCCGCCTTCTGGATCACGTAGAGCGTGCAGGGCATCTGCGCGGTCGCGTCGGCGCTGCGCGGCGTATCGTCGATCAGCGCCATCTCGCCGAAGTAGCTGCCTGAGTCGAGGATCGCGAGGGCCTCCTCGCCCACCCCGGGCACCATCTTGGAGATCCTCACCTTCCCCGCGCCGATCAGGTACATCTCGGTCCCGACTTCACCCTCGTGGAAGATCTTCTCGTTCGCGCGTGCCTGCTTCTGCGCGGCGATGTTCGCCACCTTCTGCAGGTGGTCGGCCGTGAGGTTGGCGAACAAGGGAATCTTCTTGAGCTGTGCGGGATCCAATGTCTCCTCGGCGCTGCACTGTACCAGAAGCTCCGGGTTGGACCAGAAGCTCCGGGCAGCCGCGTTCCTTCCGGGTTACACTGCAGCGCTTTTTCAAGGAGATATCGTGGAGAAGCACCAGGTCGTCATCATCGGCTCGGGACCCGCGGGATACACCGCCGCGATCTATGCGGCCCGCGGCAATCTCAAGCCGGTCCTGTTCTCCGGGGTGCAGCCCGGAGGCCAGCTCACGATCACCACCGACGTCGAGAACTACCCCGGCTTCCCGAAGGGCGTGCTCGGTCCCGAGCTGATGGAGCTGTTCCGCGCCCAGGCCGAGCGTTTTGGAACGCAGATCATCGACGGCGCGGTGGTCAAGGTTGATCTGTCCAGCCGGCCGTTCCACATCACCGGCGATGGCGGCCACCAGATGCTCGCGCAGACGGTGATCATCGCCACGGGCGCCTCGGCCAAATGGCTCGACATCCCTTCCGAGAAGCTGCTCTCCGGCCACGGCGTCTCCGCCTGCGCCACTTGCGATGGCTTCTTCTTCCGCGGCAAGGAGGTCGGGGTGGTGGGCGGCGGCGACACCGCCATGGAGGAGGCCACGTTCCTCACCAAGATGGCGACCAAGGTGACCGTGATCCACCGCCGCGAGACCCTCCGCGCGAGCAAGGTGATGCAGGAGCGCGCGATGGCGAACCCGAAGATCGCCTGGGCGTGGAACCAGGAAGTGGTCGAGATCCTCGGCGAGAAGCAGAGCGGGGTGCGCGGCGTGCGCACGCGCGATACCCGGACCGGAGAGATCAGGCAGCTGCCGATGGGCGGCCTGTTCATCGCCATCGGTCACGAGCCGAACACGTCGCTGTTCAAGGGACAGCTGGCGATGGACGAGGTGGGCTACATCAAGATCACGCCCGGCACCACCCGGACTTCAGTGCCCGGCGTATTCGCCTCCGGCGACGCCGCCGATCCCGTCTACCGCCAGGCGGTCACCGCCGCCGGCACCGGCTGCATGGCCGCGATCGACGCCGAACGTTTCCTGAGCTCCACCGGAGCGCACTAGAAAAACCTCGGCGTGCTCGGCATTCGAACCCCGAGGCTCTTCCGCCGTTACCGCGGGACTTTCTTCGCGCGCGGCGCCGTGAGCGGCTGCTGGGCCGGCGGCTGGGGCGCCTCGTCCTCGCGATTCCAACTCCCGCTGCGGCCGCCGCTCTTGTGGACCAGGCGCACCGACACGATTTCCATGCCGCGGTCGTGGCGCTTCGCCATGTCGTAAATGGTCAACGCGGCCGCCATCGCCGCCGTCAGCGCCTCCATCTCCACCCCCGTCCGCTCGACGGCGTGCACCCGCGCCTCGATGCGGACCAGGCCCGCACGCTCGTCGCAGGCGACGTCGACGTCGGCGCCCGCGAGCACGATGGGATGGCAGAGAGGCAGGAGATCCGGCGTCCGCTTCGCGGCCATGATTCCCGCGAGCCGCGCCGCCGCCAGGGCGTCGCCCTTCTCCAGCCGGCCTTCGTTGAGGAGCTTGAGCGTGTCGCGGGAGCAGCGCAGTTCGGCGCGCGCGATGGCCAGTCGCGACGTTCGCTCCTTCTCCCCGACGTCGATCATCTTCATGGCGGAATCTACAGTCCGCGATCGCGGAGCTGCTCGTCGTCCTCGCCGTTGAGGTGACCGACCTCGTGCATCAACGTGTCGTGCACCTCGCGCCGCAGCTCCTCGTCGTTGTGCGCTGCGCGCGAGAGGTTCCGCCGGTAGAGCAGAATCGTCGGCCGCACGTTCGCTGAGGTGGTCTCCGGAGGCGGCCGGAAGAGGCCGAGGATGCCGGGAGAGAGCGGAGGATCGGTCGCCACCAGATCGCTTACTTCCGGCAGCTCCGTCACCTCGAAGTCCGCCTTGGCCAGCCCCGCCTTGATCGAGGGCGGCAGCTTCTCCACCTCCTCCTGGACGATCTTCTGGAACACGCCTCGCGTGGTCTGCGAGGTGGGTTTGAACGCATCCGGATCCAGCTTGCGCGCGCGGGCAAAGTGCGCGGCGGCGGCGACGTCGTCCTGCGCGCGCTCCGCGATCAACCCGAGGTAATGCTCGGCCCAGGCGTCCGCCGTCTCGGTCGCCAGCCGGGCCAGCTCGGTCTTCGCCTGGTCGAATCGGCAGAGCTCGAAGAGCGCGACGCCCTTCTCGCGCCGCGCCTCGCGGTCCTTCGGCTCGTGCTCGAGCGCTTTGCTGGCCGCGGCGAGCGCTTCCCCGGGCCGCCCGAGGTCGTCGAGCGCCATCGCTTCCAAAAGATGAAGCTCCTTCAGCAGCCCGCGGTCGCGCCCCTTCTGGGCGCGGGGCAGGGCGCGCTTCACGTACTGCAAGGAGAGCTCGAGATCATCGCGGGATCCGAGACGCCGCACGTGCAGGTCGGCCGCGGAGCGCAGCACTTCCGGATCGTCCGGATCGATCGCCATGGCCCGGGCATAGGCGGTGCGCGCCTCTTCGATGTGGCCCAGCTCGGCCAGCGCGGCGCCGCGGAAGTGGTGCGCCGCAACGCTGGTGCCGTCGGTGCGGGTGGCTTCGCGCGCGCACTCGAGCGCGTCGTCGTAGCGTCCGCCCTCGAAATCACGCGCCGCCTGGTTCAGAAGGTCCGGCAACGCCGGTTCGCGGCCACCGGCCACGGACAGGCAGGGAGCGGCCGGCGGGTGAGGCTCGGGCCGCGCCTCGGACGTGGAGTCGAGCGGTTTGGCGACGGATGCCGAAGGGCCTCCCACCGGGGATGCCTTCTGAACGGCGACTGCCGCCTGCGCCGGCTCCTTGCGGCATGCGGACGCTGCCGAGATGAGCCCGGCAGCTGCGATCAGTGCATGGCCGAAGAGCTTTCTTCTCATCGCTGACTTGTCGAACACTCGGGCTCGGCCTCCGCCTTCCCGACTGGCGGCCCGGGCGGCACCCACACGGTACCACACGGCGGCTGACCGGGCAGGCCCTCCACCGCCAGTGTGGCTGGCATTGCCGCTCGACTCAAGTTCCCGTGCGCCCGCGGCGGCGGCGCTCGGCGAGTCCGGCCAGCGCGAGGGCGCCCAGCCACGCGCCTGCCGTCCCCGCGTGTGAGCAGCCGTGGGCTGCTGTGTCCGTCAAAGCCGGATCCGGGGACATCATCCCGGCGTCGAGCGGGGGATTGGCCCCGCCGTCCGACGGCGGTTGGCAATTCCCGCAGAGATCGCCCGGATGGCCGGAATCGGCTGAGCCACCGTCGGCAACGCCGGCATCCAGCACGCCTGCGTCCGGGGTTCCGGCATCGCCGGCATCCAGCGCGCCTGCGTCCGGGGTTCCGGCATCGCCGGGAGGCGGCGGAGGCGCAATGACAGCCGGGTACGTGACCAGCCCCCCTGCGAACGTGGCGCTGACCGAGACGCCGTTCAGCGTGACGGCGGAGGCGCCGGGCGCGTATGCCTGGAAGTCGCGCACCGGATTGCCGGTCACCGACAGAGTGGCGCCGGCGAGCTTCGCCTCGATCGCGCTCGCGCTCTGCGTCGAGAGCAACATCCGCCCACCGCTCTGGTCCGCGATGCTGCCCGGCCCGAAGAGCGCGGCGCGCACGGGCGATCCCGCGGCGTCCCGCGCCGCCATGCCGGCCTGCGACCCGATCAGGACCAGGTCGCCGGCGGCTTTACCCGGCGTTCCGGCGCGCGCGAAAATCCAGCGCTCCTCGAGCGACGATCCGGGCGATACCACCGCACCCGCGCCGACGTCATTGTCGTCCAGCCGGTTCACCGGCGTCCGCGAAGCCCACTGCGCAGCGGCCAGGGGAACCAGCGCGTTCAGGAACTGCGCCGACGCCGTGTTGCTCGCCGGCCGCACCCGGACCCAGGAGACCTGCGCATCCGGATCGAACTGGTTCATCTGCTGGGCGGTCTGCGTGCCCGTGGTCGCCGTCCACGACGCCGGCGCCAGGACCCGCACGCCCAGCGACTGCCCGCTCTTGCCGATGCCCTGCACCCAGCCCGACGCGGTGTCGACGCTGACCCCGTCGTTGAAGTGGCAGATCCAGTCGTACGCATGCGCGCTGGCGGACTCGATGTCGTCGCGCACCAGCGCGTAGCGGCCGCGTGCGAGGATCACGATGCGGTCCCAGCGCGTGATCTGGAGAGTGGATGCGAACAGCTGCGCGCCGGCGCCGCCGGCGATGGCGTAATCGGCGGTGCCGGTGGGAGTGAACAGCGGCGTCGAGATGCGGCTGAAGAACCAGGCGTTTCCCCAGTTGGAGTCGGAAGAGCGCGTGTCCCCGAGCTCGCCGATGCCGTCCACCAACAGGACGTTGTGATACGCGCTCTGGTTGGCCGGATACGTGTAATCCGTGCTCTTGCCGGCGTCATAGCCCATCGCCTCGGGCGCGAGCCACACGCCCCTGCCGAAGAGCCAGAAGCCCCCGCAAGGCGGTGACGTCGGAGGAATCGAAGAACAAGGACGGGTGGGCTGCCGCGATCAGTGCCGGGACAAGGGCCAGCAAGATGCCTCCTGCAAGAGGCGCGTGCCCGGTCTCCGGCGGCGTTCACCCAGCGGGCCCGCGGGACTGCGGGAGCGCTGCCCCTTCCAGGACGGGCGGGCCCTCCCGCTAGAGGAGGGCGCCGCGCCGGTCGAGAAGAGACGCTACGAGGCCTCGCTGGCTTCGGTCCAGGGTGTGAAAGTGCGCACCTGGGCGCATCCGCCTCAGGACTTGAGGAAGGCGAGCGGTCCTTCCTGGAAGACGCGCCGGCGCAGCTCTTCGCTGAGACCGGCCGATTTCAGCGCCTCGGCGGCCTTCGGCAAGGCGAGCAGATCGGTCGCTCCCTCGCCGATGTCGCTGGTGAGCACGATGCGGTCGGCGCCGTGCTTCGAGATCAGCGCCGCGGCGTCATCGGGCTCGAGCAGCCCGGGCTGCAGCGTCAGGCCGGCCCAGCAGCCGATCCCGCGCACCAGCGCGAACGTCTCCGCGTTCACGTGATCGACGAGCACGTGCGAGGGTTCGACCGCGGACCGCTTCACCAGCGCCAGGAGCCGCCGCGTGCGCGATGCTTTCTCCCGCGCTGGAGTGTGCACGATCACCGGCTTGCGCAGGCGGGCGGCCAGCTCCAGCTGGCGCGAGAAGATGTCTTCCTCCCGCTGCCCGCCATCCTGCAGCCCCAGCTCGCCGAGCGCGACCACGCGGGGATCGTCGAAATAGTGCGGAAGCCGCTGCAGCAGATCGTCGACGCCATGCCAGGGGATCCGCGCAGGATGCAGCGCGAGCGCGACCATGGGTTGGATCCCGGCCTGCTCGAGGCGGATGGTCTGGACGCGGACCAGCTCGTCCCAGTGCCGGCGCAGCTCGAGCGCGCCGCCGGCGCCGGCGTCGCGCGCGCACGTCACCGCCGCTTTCACGCCGAAGTACGCCAGCGTGGCCAGGTCCTGGTCCGGGATCCCGTCGGCGTGCAGGTGCAGATCGACGAACATTGCGCCGACGGTAACATGTGGCATGCACTTGGCAGGAGGACCGCGGCTGGCTACCAAACCGGGACACCGGCGCAGGGGGAGGATCGTGTCGAACGCAGGACAGAAGATCGCCGCGGTCGTGCTCGCCGCCGGCAAGGGCACCCGGATGAAGTCCGAGCGGGCGAAGGTGCTCCACCAGATGGCGGGGCGCCCGATGGCGTTCTTTCCCATCCGCGCGGCACTGGCGCTGGACGCGTCTCCCGTCGTGGTGGTGGTCGGGTACCAGGCGGAGAGCGTGAAGGAGGAGCTCGGGCGGCAGTTCGCCGGCGCTCCCATCCGGTTCGCCTTGCAGGCGGAGCAGCTCGGGACCGGGCACGCCGTCCTCTGCGCGCAGGAAGCGCTGCGCGGGTTCGAAGGGAGCGTCCTCATCCTCGCCGCCGACGTCCCGCTGCTGCGCACGCAGACGCTGCAGAGGTTGGTTGACGCCAGGCGGGGCCTCGACCTCGCGCTGCTCGCTTGCCGCGCCAGCGATCCGAAGGGGTACGGCCGCATCGTGCGCCGGCCCGATGGGACGGTAGCGAAGATCGTCGAGGAGAGGGACGCCTCGCCCGAGGAGCGGAAGATCGCCGAGGTGAACGCCAGCGTCTATCTCGCCGACGCGAAGTTCCTGTTTTCGGCGCTTCGCGGGCTGGGACGGAGCAATGCGCAGGGGGAGTACTATCTCACCGACATCGTCGCCAGGGGCCGCGCCGTCGCGGTCGAGGCGGAGGAGACCGAAGTGGCCGGCGTCAACGATCGGGCCCAGCTCGCGCGGAGCGCGGCGCAGATCCGGGAGCGGCGCAACGCGCAGCTGATGAAGGATGGCGTGACGCTGGTCGACCCGGCGGTCACGTACGTGGACGAAGGCATCGAGGTCGGGACCGACACCGTGCTGGAGCCGCTGGTGTCCTTGCGGGGCAAGACGCGCATCGGGCGCGGCGTGCAGCTCGGCCAGGGCTGTGTGATCGTGGACAGTGAAATCGCCGATGGGGCGAAAATCCTCCCCTACAGCCATCTGGAGGGAGCCAGGATCGGTCCCTCCGCGGTGGTCGGGCCGTTTGCGCGGCTGCGGCCGGGTGCACACGTTGCCGAGCAGGCGCATGTGGGAAATTTCGTGGAGCTGAAGAAGACGGTGCTCGGCAAAGGGAGCAAGGCCAACCACCTCACCTATCTCGGCGATGCGGTGATCGGCGAGGGCTGCAACATCGGCGCCGGCACCATCACCTGCAATTACGACGGGCAGAACAAGCACGTCACCACCATCGAGGACGGCGCGTTCATCGGAAGCGACACGCAGCTGATCGCGCCCGTGACCGTGCACAAAGGGGCTTACGTGGGCAGCGGGACCACGGTGCGGAAAGACGTTCCGCCGGGCGCGCTGTCGGTCAGCGCCGGCAAGCAGCGGAACATCGAGGGTTGGGTGGAAAAGAAGGCGCCGCGGAAGACGGCGAAGAAGGATTAGGGAGACTCCGGATCATGTGCGGCATCGTGGGATACGTGGGGGACGAGCAGTGCGCGACGCTGCTCGTCGAGGGGCTGCGGAAGCTGGAATACCGCGGGTACGACTCCGCCGGCGTCGCCGTCCTCGGCGACAAGGGCCTCGCGGTGGTCCGCGCGAAGGGAAAGCTCGCCAATCTGGAGAAGCGCCTGGGCGAGTCGATGCCGAAGGGCGCGACCGGCATCGGACACACCCGCTGGGCGACGCACGGGAAGCCGTCCGACGAGAACGCGCACCCGCACAAATACGGCGGCGTGGCGGTCGTGCACAACGGCATCATCGAGAACCACCTGGAGCTGAAAGAGGCGCTGATCAACGCCGGGCACAAATTCAGCTCGGAGACCGACACCGAGATCTTCGCGCACCTGATCCAGGAGGAGATCGAGAAGGGCCTGCGGCTGCCCGAGGCGGTGCGGGCCGCGCTCGACAACGTGAGGGGAACCTACGCGCTCGCGGTGGTGTCCGAGAAGTTCCCCGACATGCTCGTGGTCTCGAAGAACGCGAGCCCGCTGGTGGTCGGCCTGGGCGAAAACTGCAACTTCGTCGCCTCCGACGTTCCCGCGATCCTCGCGCACACGCGCGACGTGATCTACCTCGAGGAAGGCGACTTCGCCGTCATCACCAAGCAGGGCGTCGAGCTCACCGACAAGTCGGGGCGCAAGCTCTCGCGCGGGGTCAAGCGCATCGAATGGACCCCGACGATGGCCGAGAAGAACGGCCACAAGCACTTCATGCACAAGGAGATCCACGAGCAGGCGCGCGCGCTCACCGACACCATCCGCGGGCGCGCCAGCGTCGAGGAGGGCGACGTGTACCTCGACGGCTGCCGGCTGGACAGCAAGCTCGTGCAGCGCCTCACCAAGGTCCAGATCGTCGCCTGCGGCACGAGCTGGCACGCTTCGATCACGGGCAAGCTGATGATCGAGACGCTGGCGAAGATCCCGGTGGAGGTCGATCTGGCGAGCGAGTTCCGGTACCGGGACCCGCTCATCGACGCGAACACGCTCTGCGTCGCGGTCTCGCAGTCGGGCGAGACCGCCGATACCTTGGGCAGCTTCCGCGAGGCGAAGGCGCGGGGAGCGCGGACGCTCGCCATCTGCAACGTGGTGGGCAGCGCCATCGCGCGCGAGGCGGACGACGTGCTCTACACGCACGCGGGGCCGGAGATCGGCGTCGCATCCACCAAAGCGTTCACCACCCAGCTCGCAGCCTTCTTCCTGCTCGCCGTCCGGCTCGGGCGCTTGCGCGGGACGCTGGCGGCGGCCTCGGCGCAGCGCCATCTGCAAGCGCTGAACGAAGTGCCGATGCTGGTGGACCGGGTGCTCAAGTACGAGGAGGTGATCAAGCAGGCCGCGCACAAGTTCAGCCAGGCGCGCGATCTGCTGTTCCTCGGGCGCGGGCCGCAGTATCCAGTCGCGCTGGAGGGAGCGCTCAAGCTCAAGGAGATCTCGTACATCCACGCCGAGGGATATGCCGCGGGCGAGATGAAGCACGGGCCCATCGCGCTGATCGACGAGAACATGCCGGTGATGGTGCTGGCGCCTCGCGACTCGGACGAGGAGGCGGGCGTCAACTACGAGAAGATCCTCGGCAACATCCAGGAGGTGCGGGCGCGCGGCGGGCGGGTGATCGCCATCCATTCGGAAGGGGACACGCGGGTGCAGGCGCTCGCCGAGGCCTGCATTCCGCTGCCGCAGACGAATCCGCTGTTGATGCCGATCGTCTCGGTGATTCCGACGCAGCTCTTCAGCTACCACGTGGCCGACCACCGTGGGACCGACGTGGATCAGCCTCGCAACCTCGCCAAATCGGTGACGGTCGAGTAGCGCCCCCTGTAGGGGCGTGAGCGATGAAGGCTGCAAGAATCGGGCTCGACCGCGTCGAGGGCGCCGCGGTACAAGCTCGAGATGCGCATCGTCGTCGTAGGGACCGGCTACGTCGGGTTGGTGGCGGGGGTCTGCTTCGCGGACTCGGGGCACACGGTCGTGTGCGTCGACGTCGACGAGAAGAAGATCGCGTCGCTCCGCCAGGGCGAGACCCCCTTTTACGAGCCGGGTCTGGAAGAGCTGCTGCAGAAGAACGTCGCCGCCGAGAGGATCAGCTTCTCGACGACCCTCGCCGACGCGGTGCGCGCGAGCGACGTGGTGTTCATCGCCGTCGGCACTCCCCAGCGCGACGACGGCGATGCCGATCTGCGCGCCGCCATGTCGGTCGCCCACCAGATCGCCAGCTCCGCCGAGCGCTATCTGGTGGTGGTGAACAAGAGCACGGTCCCGGTCGGGACCGCCGCCCGCATGCAGGCGGAGATCGCGGCGCGGGCCAAGGTCGGGATCGACGTGGTCTCGAATCCCGAGTTCCTCAAGGAAGGCGCCGCCATCGACGACTTCCTCCGCCCGGACCGGATCGTCATCGGCTCGCGGAGCGAGCGCGCGCGGGCCATCATGGCCGAGCTGTACGCGCCGTTCGTCCGCACCGAGAGCCCGATCTACTTCATGGACCCGGGCTCGGCGGAGCTGACGAAGTACGCGGCCAACGCGATGCTGGCGACGCGCATCTCCTTCATGAACGACGTGGCCATGCTCTGCGAGCGCGTGGGCGCGGACATGGATTCCGTCCGCAAGGCGATGGGCGCGGACGAGCGCATCGGGCAGAAGTTCCTCTTTCCCGGCTGCGGATATGGCGGGAGCTGCTTCCCCAAGGACGTGAAGGCGCTGATCGCCACCGCGCGCAACCACGGCCTCGATTTCACGCTGCTATCCGCCGTGGACGCCGTCAACGATCGCCAGAAGCGGCTGCTGGCGCAGAAGGCGAAAGCGCATTTCGGCGCCGGCAACCTGCGGGGAAGGAAGTTCGGCGTCTGGGGGCTCGCCTTCAAGCCGAAGACGGACGACCTGCGTCACGCTCCGGCGCTCGCCTTGATCGACGAGCTCCTGGCGGACGGAGCCGTGGTCAGCGCGCACGATCCGGTGGCGATGGACAACGCGCGCGGCCACTACGGCGACCGCATCCACTTCGTGAACAATCCTTATCTGGCCGTGGACGGCGCCGACGCCTTGTTCCTGGTCACCGAGTGGAACGAGTTCCGCCAGCCCGACTTCGTGCGCATCAAGGCTGCGATGAAGCAACCGGTGCTCTTCGACGGCCGCAACATCTGGAACGCGCAGCGGCTGCGCGAGCTCGGGTTCGCGTACTACGGGGTTGGCCGCGCGGCGTGAGCCGCGAGGAATTCGTCGATCCTGCGCCAGAGCGCGGGCAGGTCCGCGGTCAGCTCGTGCCCTTCGGCCAGCTCCACCAGCTGCGCGCGGTCTTCCATGCGCCGGACGAACTCGCGCGCGAGGGCGGGGTCGACGACGTCGTCCCGCGTCCCCTGGATGACCAGCGTGGGGCAGCGCGGCAAGGGAAAGCTCTCGTGCCGTGCGGCGTCCGCGAGGAATGCGAACGCCAGCTCCTCCTTGCGGCCGTGCGCGTAGTGGTCGAACGCCGCCCGTCCGGTGCTTCGCCACCTGGCGACCTCTTGCGGGCCCATGCGCGCCGCCCAGCGCGGCCCGAGGTCGAACGCCGGGGCGAGCAACACCAGCGCCTTCGTCCGGCCGGGCCGGGTCGCGGCCCAGGTCGCCGCGGTGAATCCGCCGAGCGACGACCCGAACAGCACCACCTCCTCGCCGCCGGCGATCGCATCGACCCGCGCCAGCATCCGCGACACGGTCAGATCGAAGAATGCCGGCTCGTTCAGATCGGGAATCTCGAGCTCGATCCCGCGTTCGCGCAGCCGTTCCCTCACGAACTGTCCCTTGCTGGAAGTGGGCCCGCTGGCGAATCCGTGCAGCCACAGGTAGCGCATGCGGCCCTTTTATCCCGTGCGCGAGAGCAACTGTGCTAGATCGCGCCCCGGCAATGAACCGGCTCAAGCCCTTGCTCCTGCTCGGCTGCGTGCTCACTGTGCCGCTTGCCGTCGGTTGCGGCGATGCCTGCCTCAAGCTGGCGGACCAGATCTGCAATTGTCAGCCGGACGACGCATCGAGGTCGGCCTGCCAGGCCCAGGTGAGGGAGCAGGAGAAGGTATTTCCCATCCGGAACGCCGATCAGCAGCGCTGCCAGCAGGCGCTCGACACGAATGCATGCGACTGCCAGAAGCTGACGACGCCGGAAGGAAGAGTTGCGTGCGGACTTGCCTACACCGGCGCTCCGCCGGATACCGCCGCCGCCGCACAGTCCGAGTAGCCCGGGGTG
>MNFJ01000131.1 GCA_001918155.1 Deltaproteobacteria bacterium 13_1_40CM_4_68_19 | reverse complement strand
TGCGTCTTCTGCAGCCGGCTCTCGGCCTTGGCGATCCCGAAGTCGATCAGCTTCACCTCTCCCTCGAAGCTGACCAGCACGTTCTGCGGCGAGACGTCCCGGTGCACGATGCCGAGCGCCCTGCCCTGCGCGTCGCGCTTGCGGTGCGCGTGGTCGAGCGCCTCGCAGACCTCCCCGACGATCAGGCAGGCCTGCGGCAATGGCATCGGCTCCTGCCGCTTGCGGAAGCGCTCCATCAGCTGCCGCAGGTCGCGCCCGGAGACGTACTCCATGGCGATGTAGAGGCTCTCGTCGTGCTTGCCGAGCTCCAGCACCTGGACGATGTTCGCGTGCGCGAGCTGGACCGCGATGCGCGCCTCGTCCACGAACATGCGGATGAACTCGGCATCCTCGCCCATGGTGGGAAGGATCTTCTTGATCGCGAGCAGCCGCTCGAATCCCTCCACGCCGAACGCCTTGGCGACGAACACTTCCGCCATGCCGCCGACGGCGATCCGCTCGAGGAGGAGGTATTTCCCGAACTTGGTGGGATGGCGCATGGCGAAGGGCATTGGAGCGTAGCGCCACGGAGACGGAACGGGCAAGATGAGCCTGATGCACGTCTGCCACGCTTGCCGCCGGGAAGTGGACCTCGGCGTCTCGGCCGCCGCGGGGCGCCGCGACGAGTGCCCGCACTGCCGTGCGCCGCTGCACTGCTGCCTGAACTGTCACGCGTACGACGAGTCGATGCGCTACGGGTGCCGCGAGCCGCAGGCCGAGCCGCCGGCCGACAAGGAGCGCGCCAACGCCTGCGAGCTGTTCGTCTTCAAGACGGGCGAGCGCGCCCCCAAGGAGGAGGACCCTCGCGCCAAGGCCTTGTCGGCGCTCGACGCGCTCTTCAAGAAGTGAAGGTGCGGCAGGGTCACGCCTGCTAAGCTATGGGATCGTGGCCACGACGGGGACCTCGTACAAGCTGCTGGCGGTCGACGACGAGCCGATGGCGCTGAGAATGATCGAGCGGGTCTTCTCGGCGGAAAGAGACGTGGACCTGCGCCTCGTCACCTCTCCCGCGGAGGCGTTGGAGATCGCCGAGCATCAGGACCTCGACGTCGTGATCAGCGATCAGCGCATGCCGGAGATGACCGGGCTCGCCTTCCTCGCCCAGCTTCGGACCTGCAGGCCGCGCGCGCACCTCATTCTCCTCACGGCGTACCCGGAGCTCGAAGTCGTGCTCCACGCGATCAACAGCGGACTGGTCTACCGCTTCGTCCTCAAGCCGTGGGACCTCGACGACATGCGCGTCAGCATCCGCCGCGCAATGGAAGCCAAGCGCCTCGCCGACGATCACGAGCGGCTCACCGCGCAGCTCAGCGCCCAATTCGAGGAGCTGGTCCGCGCAGAGCGGCTGGCGACGATCGGCCGGCTCTCCGCGGGTGTGGGCCACGAGCTTGCCAATGCCGCCACGCCGCTCCTGGCGAACGTCGAGTTGCTCGCCGACGAAGTGGCCCGGCTGCGGGAGTTGTTCCGGAAGGCCGCGCAGGCGGTCGACAGCGCCTTCAAGCGGGAATCGCTCGACCAGCTCGCATCGGTGACGCGCGCCCTGCAGGCCCGCAAGTCCGACGCGCTCGACGAAACGCTCGTCGCGGTGCGGGCAGCGGGGTCGCAACTGCAGCTCCTCCTGCAGGGACTGAAGCGCGTCGGCCGTGACGCTCCGGAGCCCGTTCCCTGCGACCTGAACCAGGCCGTCCTCTCCTCCGTCACTTTGCTCGGGCATCGGTTCAAATCCGGCATCCGCCTCGAACGCGATCTCAGCGCGCTTCCGGCAGTGCTCGGCCGCGGATCCGAGATCGCGCAGGTCGTCCTCAATCTGCTGGGCAACGCCGCGGACGCCGTCGAGGGAAAAAGGGTGAGAACGGTCCGCGTCCGCACCTGGGAGGCCGCGGGCAGGGTCCACCTCGAAGTCTCCGATACGGGACCGGGGATCGATCCGGCCATCCGGACCCGGTTGTTCGAGCCTTTCGTGAGCACGAAAGAAGTGGGCCGGGGCGCCGGGCTCGGGCTGAGCATCTGCAAGCAGATCGTCGAGGCGCACGGCGGCTCGATCTCGGTCGAATCCGAGCCGGGCAACGGCGCGCGCTTCACGGTCGCGCTTCCTGCCGCAGCTTGAACTCGCCAGGAGGCTAGGCGGTCTCGCTGGCCACCCAGTCGAGGTACGTGCGGTGTCCCCCCTCGATGGGAATGGCGAGGATCTCCGGCACGTCATACGGATGCAGCTCGAGGATCCGCGCCTCGAGGCGCTCGTACTGCGCCTGCCGGGTCTTCAGCAGCACCAGCACCTCGTTCTCGTCCTGCACCTTCCCCTCCCACCGGTAGATCGAGCGCAGCGCCGGCAGGATGTTCGCGCAGGCGGCCAGCTTCTCCTCGACCACCGCCTTCGCCACCTCCGCCGCCCCGTCCGCGGTCGGCAGCGTGGTCAGGACCAGGATGGCGTCGGTCATCTTCAGCCTTTCCTCAGGCGGCCCAAAGCGTGGGCGATCGCGGAAGGTCCCTTGAGGCCTTTCGCTGCCATCCAGCCGATCACCTTGGCGCCTCCCGACATCATGACGCCGAACCAGCCGCGCTTGGTCAGCTTGAGCAGCCCGCTGTGCAGCTTGACACCGATCTTGCTCTGCGGGTCCTGGGCGATGATGTGCTGGAAGAAGAGGATCCCCAGATCGCCGACGTCCGCGTCGGGCTTCGAGGCGATCGCGTTCACCGCTCCCGGAGCCATGGTCAACTCGAAGTCCGGGTCGATCGCCTTGCCATCGAGGAACCGCGGCTTGCCGTCCACCAGCGTGAAGCGGTATTCGCCGGCAACGTCGGTAAACCGCACCCCCACCTCCGCGGGCGCTTTGAGGTGCGATGCCGCCTTGCGGGCGGACTCGCTCGTCTCGAAGAACCGCCGCAGGACGATGTTCGCGGGCTCGGGTGTTTGCTCGGTGGCCATGCCCGCCGCAAGCTATGCGGCCTGCTATCATTGCGCAACATGACGCCGCGCGAAGTGGCAGCGGTGCTGCGGGAGATCTCGCAGCTCCTGCAGCTCAAAGGAGAGAACGCGTTCAAGGTCCGGGCCTACGATCTGGGCGCTGACGCCTTCGAGACCCTGCCGCCCGACCCCGCCGCGCCGGGCGGCCTGTACGAGCGCGTCAAGTCGGGGACGCTCTGCGAGCTGGAGGGGGTGGGCAAGGCCATCGAGCAGAAGGTCACCGAGCTGGTCAGCACCGGAAAGCTCGACTACCTCGAGAAGCTGCGGCTCGAGTTCCCGCGCGGGGCGCTCGATCTGGTGCAGATCCCCGGCCTTGGCCCGCGCAAGGCGGCGGCCCTCATCCACGAGCTGGACGTCGTGAATCTCGACGATCTGGAGAAGGCCGCGCGCGAAGGCCGGGTGCGCGGGCTGAAGGGGTTCGGCGAGAAGACGGAGCGCTCGATCCTCGAAGGGATCGCGAAGGTGCGCGCGCGGCAGGGGGCGCGCAAGCCGCTGTGGGAGACGCGGCCGCTGGCCGAGCAGCTCGTGGCGCGGGTGCGCGCCGCGCCCGGCGTGGCGCGGGCGGAGATCGCCGGCAGCGTCCGCCGCTACGACGAGACCAACGGCGACATCGACATCGTCGCGGCGGTGAACGGCCCGGTGGAGCCGGTGATGGAGGCGTTCGCGGTCGCGCCCGACGTGGCGGAGGTGCTCGCGCGCGGAGGCACCAAGTGCTCGGTGCGCCTGCGCGACGGGCTGCAGGCGGACCTCCGCGTCGTGGGCGAGGCGCAGTTCGCCACCGCGCTCCACCACTTCACCGGAAGCAAGCAGCACCACGTCAAGCTGCGCGGCATCGCTCGCGACAAGGGCCTCAGCATCTCCGAGTACGGGCTCGCACGCCTCGACGGCGGACCCTCGCTGCAGCCGGAGTCCGAAGAGGCGCTGTACGGCATGCTCGGGCTGCAGCCCGTCCCGCCTGAGCTGCGCGAGGACCTGGGCGAGCTGGAGCTGGCCGCGAAGCGCGCGCTGCCCGACCTGATCGAGGAGCGCGACATCCGCGGGTTCGTGCACTGCCACTCCACCTGGTCCGACGGCCGGGCCACCCTGGAAGAGATGGTCCGCGCCGCCCATGCGCTCGGGGCGGAGTTCATCACCATCACCGATCACACCCGGGCGGCGCACTACGCGAACGGTCTGGATGTGGACCGGCTGCGGCGCCAGTGGGACGAGATCGCCCGGGTGCAGGAGAAGTTCCCGCAGATCCGGATCCTGCGCGGGAGCGAGGTCGACATCCTCGAGGACGGCGCCCTCGACTGGCCCTCGGACATCCTCGACCAGCTCGAGGTGGTGATCTGCTCCGTGCACCAGCGCTTCAAGCTCGACGAGCCGCGCCAGACCGATCGCATCCGCCGCGCCCTGATGCACCCGAAGTGCGCCATCTGGGGGCACCCCACCGGCCGCTACCTCGGAGATCGCGACCCCGTCTCGGCCCGCTGGGAGGAGCTGATCGCGCTCGCGGCCGAGCGCGGCGTCACCATCGAGTGCAACGGCACCCCGCATCGCCTCGACTTCAGCGCCGATCTGCTGCGGGTGGCGCGCAAGCACAAGGCGAAGATCTGCCTCTCGGTGGACGCGCATTCCACCAAGGAGCTGGAGAACCTGCACTACGCCGTGGGGACCGCGCGGCGCGGCTGGACGGAGAAGGACCGGGTCGTGAACGCCCGGCCGGCGGACGAGTTCCTGAAGATGATGTGGACCCGACCGCCCGCGACGGCGTAAGACGGTTGCACCCCCGACCAGCGTCGCAAATGCAACTTTGCAGTGTCCGCGAACGCGCGCGACACCGATTCCCCCGCTCCGACACCGACTGCCGGCTCTCTCGACACACTTCCGCAGGTACCGCCGAGGGCGGTACAAGTGTTAGGGAATCGTGGTGGAGCACCTGGTCAGAACACTCACCGCCGACGCGCGGCATCTCGGCAGGGCGGTCCTCCTCCGCGCCCCGGCGGTGTGGAAGAAATTGCATCTCGGCAAATTCGACCTGGGAAGCACAATCCTGGTCGCTGCCGTCGTCATCTGCCTTGCGCTTGCGCTCGTCCACCTCTTCCGCCGGTGGCGGCGGCATCGCAAGACTGCCGTCGCCCTGGAAGAGGCGAAGGAACGGGGCGTCCGCATCCCGCTGACGCTGCATCCGGTGATCAACCCCGACATCTGCATCGGCAGCCTGACGTGCCTCAAGTCGTGCCCGGAGGGCGACATCCTCGGCATCGTGAACGGGGCCGCCGAGCTCATCCACGCCGACCACTGCATCGGGCACGGCAAGTGCGCGGCCGAGTGCCCGGTGGACGCCATCAAGCTGGTCTTCGGCACATCCGAGCGCGGCATCGATCTCCCCATGATCGACGAGTATTTCGAGTCGAGCCGGCGGGGCGTCCACATCGTCGGCGAGCTGGGCGGCATGGGCCTGATCAGGAACGCCGTGACCCAGGGCCTGCAGGCGGCGGAGCGCCTGGCGGAGACGACCCCGAAGGGGAATGGATCGGCGACCGACGTGCTCATCATCGGAGCGGGGCCGGCGGGACTCGCCGCGGCGCTGCGCCTGCGCGAGGCGGGGCGTTCGTTCCGCCTGGTGGACCAGGGATCGCTCGGCGGGACGGTCGCGAACTACCCGCGGCAGAAGGTAGTGATGACCGAGCCGTTCCAGGTCCCCTACTTCGGCAAGGTGTCGAAGAAGTTGATCAGCAAGGAGGAACTGCTAGGGATCTGGGAGCGGGCCCTGCGCAAAGCCAGTGTCACCGTCGAGGAAGGCGTGAAGGTCAGTGGGATCGAGGGGCAGGACGGGGCCTTCCGCGTACAGACGAGCCGCGGGCCGATGGACGCGCGCAAGGTGGTGCTCGCCACCGGGCTGCGCGGCACGCCGCGAAAGATCGGCTGCCGCGGCGAGGAGCTCGCGAAGGTCACCTATCGGCTGATCGACACCGAGCAGTACGAGGGATGCGACGTGCTGGTGGTCGGGGGCGGCGATTCGGCCGTGGAGGCCGCCGTCCAACTCGCGGAACAGAGCGACGCCCGGGTGTCCATCTCGTACCGCGGCGACAGCTTCTCCAAGTGCCGCGATGCGAACCGCAAGAAGATCTCCGATCTGGCGCAAGCCGGCCGGGTGCGGTCGCTGCTGAGCTCGGAGGTGGACCTGATCAACGAGAGCGAGGCGGTGCTCACGGTGAACGGGTCGCCGCAGGTCCTGCCGAACGACTTCGTGATCGTGAACATCGGCGGAGAGGTCCCGCTCGAGTTCCTCTCCAAGCTGCAGATCTCGCTGGAGAAGCACTTCGGCGAAGAGCGGAAGAAGCCGAAGCGCGGCCCGGTGGGCGACCGGCGCGGCCTGGCGCGCGAGAAGGACGAGCGGTCCTCGCACCGGCGCGCGCACCTCTTCTACTTCCTCACGGGCACGCTGATCCTCACCTGGCTGACGCTGAAGGGATGGTCGTACTACCTGCTCTCGCACACGGACCGGATGGCCTCTCCGCTGCACGAGATGCTGCGACCCGCCGGCCGCTGGGGACATGGCGTGGGCATCGTCGCCACTCTCTTCATGATGTCGAACTTCCTCTACCCGGTGCGGAAGCGGGCGCAGTTCCTCTCCGGCAAGGGATCGATCCGCGGCTGGCTCGACTTCCACATGTTCGTCGGCTTCATGAGCCCGCTGGTGATCGCCTTCCACGCCGCCTTCCAGTCCAACAACCAGCTGGCGACCGGGACCGCGGCCGCGCTGCTCATCGTGGTGCTCACCGGGATCGTCGGCCGCTTCATCTACGGACTGGTCCCCTCCGCGGGGGGCAAGGCGCTGGAGATCTCAGACGTCCTCGGCCGGTGGGAACGGCTGCGGGCCCGGCTGCAGCCGATGCTCGACGAGGCGGACAATCCGGCGCTGCTGCACCGCATGTTCGATTCGGCCGCCAAGCCGGTGCGCCCCGGGTCGCTGCTCTGGATGTTCGCGACCTGGCCGCTGCGGTCGACGTGGACGCGCTGGCGCCTGTTCGCCGCGCGCTTCCACTTCAGTGACGTCCACTACTATCGCCAGTTCCGCGAGGGATACCGGCAGCTCTCCAGACTGCGCATGCAGGTGACCTTCTACCATTCATTGAAGAACCTCCTGCGCGGCTGGCGGGTGTTCCACGCATCGCTCGCCGGGTTCCTGGTCATCGCCATCGCAGCGCACATCGCCGTCTCGGTGTACCTCGGGTATGTCTGGTTCCGTTGAACGCGTCCTGGCGGCCGCGCTGTTCCTCGCGGCCGCCGGCGCGCGCGCGGACGTGTTCTCGCCGGGCCCGCTTGCGGAGTCGCACGCGGACCTCGAGGGCCTGAAGAACTGCACCAAGTGCCACGTCGCCGGAAACAAGCTCTCCAACGACACCTGCCTCGCCTGCCACAAGCCGACGAAGAAGGACATCGTCGAGCACAAGGGGATCCACGGACACCTCCCGCCCCCCGAGCTGACCTGCCAGAAGTGCCATCCCGAGCACCTCGGCCGCGACGCCGATCTCTTGTGGGGACCGAAGGGACAGAAAGGCTTCGACCACGCGAAGACCGGCTATCCGCTGAAGGGCAAGCATGCGGAGGTCAAGTGCGCCGACTGCCATAACGACCGGCTAATCCGCGATCCCGCCGTCCGCGCCGCCCGTGCGAAGAAACCGAAGCAGGTCACCTTCCTCGGCTTGCCCACGCAATGTGCCCAATGCCATTTCGACGAGCACCGCGGGCAGCTGAGCAGCAAATGCGAAAAGTGCCACAGCGAGGTCTCCTGGAAGGCTACGCCGCGCTTCAGCCATGCGAAGACGAATTTCCCGCTGCTGGGCAAGCACGCCGACGTGAAGTGCGAAAAGTGCCATCCGAGCGTGAAGGACGAGAAGGCGCACGCCGACGCGCCGATGCCGCCCTACTCCGAGACGTTCATGCGCATGTCGCCCCTGGCGCACGCCGCCTGCACCGACTGCCACAAGGATCCGCACGAAGGCCGCCTCGGCGCGAACTGCACTGCCTGCCACACCGAGAACGACTGGAAGGAAATCAAGGGCGTCTCCGGCGAGCGCGCCTTCCACGAGAAGACCCGTTACCCGCTCCGCGGAGCTCACACGACCGTCGACTGCAAGAGCTGCCACGGCCCGTTCCCGGGTATCCGCGCCGTCTTCAAGGGACTCAAATTCGACCATTGCACCGACTGCCACGTCGATGCGCACCTCGGCGAGCTCGGGTCGCCGCCGCGCGCGTGCGACTCATGCCACAGCCTCGCCGCGTTCCGGCCGGCCATCTACGAACCCGCTGCGCACAAGCAGTACCCGCTCGAGGGCGGGCACTTCGCCACCCCCTGCTCCGGGTGCCATCGGCCTGATGCAGCGCTCGAGTCCCGCGCGGTCCCCATCCGCGCTTTCCTGGAGAAACGGCGGAGAAAGGATCGAGTGGTCCTGACGCGCTTCCTAGTGCCGGGCGACACGCGCCGCTGCGATACGTGCCATGCGGACACGCATCGCGGGCAGTTCGCGGCGCGCGTGAAACAGGCCGGCTGCGCCGACTGCCACCGCGTGGCGTCGTTCGCGCAGGTGAACTTCGATCACAACCGCGAGTCGTCCTTCCGGCTCACCGGCGCGCACGAGAACGCCGCCTGCATCGGTTGCCATGGCGTCGACCTGTCTGGCGTGGTCCGTTACAAGCCGCTGCCAGCCGACTGCGCCTCCTGTCACACCGACGTCCACGCGGCGCAATTCGCGGATGCGCGCACCCGGACGACGGACTGCGCCCGCTGCCACACGACCACCGACTGGAAGGGCACGACGTTCAAGCACTGGCCGCCGTTCACCAACTTCGTGCTCGACGGGAAACACGAGAGCGTGGAGTGCGCGGCCTGTCACCCCGAGGTCAACGTCGGAGGCGGTGCGCGCACGATCCATTACCGCGGCATTCCCACCACCTGCGCGGGTTGCCATTTCGACGTGCATCGGGGCGCCTTCCGCGGGTTCACGGGAGGTTTCACGCCATGAGCGCTCTCCTCGTGGCGCTCGCGGTCGCCGCCGCGCCCCCTCCAGCTCCGCGCATGCAGCCGCCGGGGCACATCGTGGTCGAGACCCGCTGCGAAGCTTGTCATTCGCCGGCGGGATGGACGCCGGTAGCCTTCGATCACTCGAAGACCGGTTTCCCTCTCGAGGGCCGCCACGTTTTCGCCTCCTGCCGCGCTTGCCATGGATCCTCCACGGACTTCCGCGCCCCGGTCCCGACCAGCTGCGGCGCTTGTCACCCGGACGTGCACACGGGCGAGTTCGGCAACCGCTGTGCCTCGTGCCACGACCCGTCCAGTTGGGCGACGCAGTTTGGCCCCGACGCGCACCGGTTCACGAACTTCCCCCTGACCGGCCGCCACGCCGCCATCCCCTGCGAAGAGTGCCACCAGAACCAGCGCGACAAGCGGTTCACGCGCGCCGCCGCCGACTGCTTCGCCTGCCACCAGCCAGACTACCTCCGCACGGCGGGGACGTCGATCGATCACGCCCGGGCCGGTTTCGGGACCGACTGCAAGAGCTGCCACTTTCCCACCCGCTTCAAGGGGGCGCGGTTCGCCGGGCACGATGCCTGCTTCCAGCTCTCCGGCGGACCGCACGCGGGGATCAGCTGCTTCGACTGCCACACCTCGCTCACCTCGTTCATCGCGCCGGGGACTTGCATGACGAATACGGCCGACTGCATGCGCTGCCACGCCTGCGCCCATGAGACGCAGACGCACGCGAGGGTCGGCGGGTTCCAGTGCACCAACCGCAAGTGCTACGAGTGCCACACGTTCACGGCCGGGACGGGCCTGCGCCCGCCAGCCACCACGAGGGTGAAGCGATGAGCGCGGCTGCTCGAATCGCCGGAGCGCTGCTCGTGGCCGGACTCGTCGCCGGCGCCGGAGCACGAGGAGAGGCCCGGCCGAGGGTCGGTTCGGTGCTCTACGCAACGACCACCCGGCTGTATCTCGACGTTGGCTCGCGAGAGGGCCTGGCGCCCGGCCAGGCCATCCGCTTCCAACGCGCGGGCTCCTGCCGGGTCGAGCAGGTCTCGGAGACTCGCGCCACCTGCCTCGGCTCGGGCCGGGCCGGCGATACGTTCGCGCTGCCGGAGCCCCCGCCGCCCCGGCCCGTCACGCGACTACCGACTCCGGCCTCCCCCGCCGTCCTCGAGCAGCGCCGGAGCGTGCTCGCCTCGGCGGCGTATCCGCCGGTCGACTACCACGAGACTGCCGGCGGCGGTGTGGAAGGGCGCCGCGGGAGCATCGATGCCGGAATCAGGCATACCACCTGGTGGGTCTCCGGCGGCCCCGGCGCGTGGAACCAGGAGCGCGCCGACGCCGGAATCCGCGGAGCTTCGCTCGGGGCCGGATTCACGCTCGACCTCGACCTGAGCGCCCGGCGCTGGTCGCGGCGCTCGGACCCGATCACCTTCCGCCCCGACGACCCCACCCAGCTGTACGTCTGGGAAGCCTCGATCTCCCACAGGAACGGCGATGGCGGTCCGGCGTTTTCGATCGGCCGGGTGCGCCCCTATCGCGTTCCCGGCCAGGTGATCCTCGACGGCGCGCAGGCCGGGTGGCGACTGGAAGGAGGGAGCGAGGCCGGAGTCTTCGGCGGCGCCGTCCCCAACTCGGTCACGCTCGCGCCATCTTTCGACCACGGAACTCTCGGCGCCTACTGGATCGGACAGCGCGTATTCGAGACGGACTCCACCCTTCGCTTCCTGCGGCACGAGGCGCGCATCGCCTTCGTGAACACCGACGATCTGGGAAAGCGGCTGGAAGGAGAGGCCCTGGTGGAGGCGCGCATCACGCGCCGGCTCGACGCGGCGGTGAACGTGCGAATCGGAGCAGGGGTGGCGCATGGATTCAGCTCGCTCGACACCATCCGGCTGGACGCGGTGCGCGTCGACGCCACTGCGCGGCCGCTCGATTCGCTCAGCTTGAGCGGTTCGTTCCGGCACGAGGGCGGCTCCGTTCCGGAGCTCGACGGCCCCGGCCACCTGCTGCTCGGAGGCGAAGCGCGTCACGCGGATTTATCGGCGGCTTGGGAAGCGATGGAATCGCTGCGCATCTCGGTGCTCTCGGGGCTCAGCACGGACCTGGTGACGCAGAAGACCCGCCGCTGGATCGGCCCCGAGGTCGCTCTCACCCACCTGCTCGCCGATCGGGGCGTGGTTTCGCTCGGCTATATCGAGGAGGACGGGTGGGCCCCGGGCCGCAGCGCTTGGCTCCAGATCCTGGCGCGGTCGCAGGGCGTGCTCCAAGTCCTCGCGCGCCTATCCTGGTTCCAGACAAGCCAGATCGCCCCTGGGAACCTGGACGAGCTGGGCGTGTCGACGTCGATCCAGGCGCAACTGGGACCGCACGTGGCGTTCCGGCTCTCGACGATGGCGCGGACCGTGCTCAACGGGCAGACGTCGCTGTTCAGTGCCGCCACCGGACAGATCTTCGTAGCGGACGCGGAACTCGCCGGGACTTTCTGACGTCGACGGCGTGAATACATGTTTCGCCTGTCATAACGCTATCTTGTGCATCGGCAGCGCCTTGAGCGCGAAGCTGGACGCCGCCGAAGGGCTGCCCTGCATGCCACGAGCATTCCTCACGGGCCACCTGCAGTCATCAGCATGGGACCGATAGATTCGGTGCCGGCGCGATTGACTCGGTTTCCAATGCACGCCTAGTGTTCCCTTCGTCGAGGGGGACACCATGAATCGTCATCGGTTCTTTTGCGGACAAGCAGTGTCGTGCCGTCTCGCGCTACGGTCACCCGATTAGCTCACGCTGACACCATGGGGAGGCTGAGGAGATGCATCGCCTCAGGCTCTGTTGCATCGTGCTGGGCCTCTTCGCCTGTTCCCGAAGAGAACAGGGACCGGGCGCGCCCTGGGTCAACGCGATCAGTCCTGCGGAGAAGTTCTTCCCCATCCAGACCGGGCCGCACGCGCTCGCCTGCAATGCGTGCCATGGGGGCACGCAGTCGTTCCAGGTCTTCGACTGCACCACTTCGCACCCCCTTTGGTTTCCGAACTCTCGTAACGCACTGAAAGACGAAAGAATTTTGGAGTGAAACGATGCTTTCCGCTCGCCTTGTCAACGCTGCGACAAAGCAATAACCGCTTTGGTGGGGGGCTGTACGTTGCTGCTGCGGAACCGGTGCGGGCTCATGCTCGTCCTCGTCGCTGCTGCGTGCAAACAGCAGGACGTTCCGCTCGCCACGCCCAACAACCCGGTCACGCCTGCGACGCACACGAAATTCCCGATCGCGTCCGGCGTGCACGCCGTCAGCTGCGACAGCTGCCACGGGGGCTTCGCCAGCTTCCAGCAGTTCACCTGCCTCAACTGCCACGCGCACGGTCGAGCGCTGACGGACGAGCTCCACCGAAGCGTCGGCCCCGATTACGCCTACGCCAGCGACTCCTGCCTGTCCTGCCACGCGACCGGAGCGCGCGTCGCGTTCGACCACCGCGGCGTCACCTCGGCGTGCGCGACCTGCCACGATTCGGGAAAAGAGTTCGATCCCTTGCCGGTCGCCGGGCGCGGGCTTGACGGCGGAAGCTTCGTCCATCCCGACAAGGGCGGAAACGACTGCGGCGCGTGCCACGTCATCGCGACCTGGGTGGGCGCGCGTGGAGCGGGAGCGCCCGACGGCGTGCGCGACCCGTCGCAAGACGTCGTCGTCGCGGCCGAGGTGCCGTCGTACGCGGGGACGTCGATCACCGCGCTCGCGCTGCGCAACGAGACGTTGCCGATGCCGATGTTCCACAGCAGCCCGGCGGCGGCTTCGGTCGATTGCGCGACGTGCCATTCGGCGGCGAGCAGCGGCGTGCTCTTCCCCGGGCGGTTCCATGCCTCGCTCTCGACGCAGCCGGCAACGTGCCTCGAGTGCCACGCAGGTTCCGCGCCCGTCGGATTCGTCGGGCCGATCGACGCCGCTCGCGCACCCGCGAGCGGCGCCATGAAGCACGACGCCGTGCTCTGGAGCAATGGCGCGCGGACGACGACGCCCGCGGTGCCGCAGGAGTGCTCGCTCTGCCATCGCGCGCCGCCGGCATCGGCGGGGTGGGCGACGTCGCTGAAGTTTCACGCCTCGGTCGGCGCGCAGCCTGCCTCCTGCCTCGACTGCCACGCGAACTCGCGGCCTGCGCTGCTGACCTCGGTGAACGCGGCGTTGCCCGCCGGAGTTCAGTTCGATCACTCGGCGGGCGCGGCGCTCGGCGAATGCGCCACCTGCCATACGGGATCGTTCACCTCCTGGAGCGGCGGGAAATTCCACCTGGCCGGCAGCGCGACGCCGTCGAGCTGCCTGCCCTGCCACGAGGGCGAGCGGCCGACGTCGACCGCCGGCTGGACGAGCTCGACGTATCCGGACTTCCCGTTCGACTACGGCACGCACGGCTCGGGGCTCGACTGCGAAACGTGCCACGCCGGCCCCGGCAACGGAAGCTGGGGCGGCACGCAGAACTGGGTCGGCGGGAACTTCTCGCATGCGCCCTCGTCGCTGGGCGCGACCTGCCTTGCCTGCCACGCGACGCAGCGGCCCGATCTCGTCCTCGGCCAGACGGCGGCGGCGGCGCTGCTGCCCGGCCGCTTCGATCATGCCGTGAAGGGCACCGCGGACTGCTTCTCGTGTCACCAAAATGCAAACACGTCCGCCGCGTACTTCAACGCGTCCGCCACGCTTCCCGGCGGAGGCTGGGCCGGCGGCATCGACGATCCGGACGGCGTGCGGGACCCCACGCAGGACATCGTCGTGCTCGCCGAATTGCCGACGTACGCGGGAACGTCGATCGCGAGCGTCACGGCGCAGCGCGAGGCGCTGCCGATGCCGATGGTCCACAGCAGCGGAACCATCCCGCAGTCGATGTCGTGCAGTGCGTGCCATGCGGGCGCTGCGACCGGCACCTTCCTCCCCGGACGGCTGCATGCCTCGCTGACTACGGCAGGGATCGCGCAGCCGACGGCTTGCCTCGACTGCCACGCGGCGTCCGCGCCGGCGGGATTCGTCGGAGCGATCGACGCGAGGCGCTCCCCCGGAACCGGCGAGATGAAGCACGACGCGGTGCTGTGGAGCAACGGCGTGCGCACGACGACGCCTGCGGCTCCGCTGGAGTGCGCGCTCTGCCATCTCGCTCCCCCCACCGGGCTCGGCTGGGCGACGTCGCAGAAGTTCCACGCCTCGATCGCGGCGCAGCCGACCTCCTGCCTCGACTGCCACGCCAACTCGCGACCCACGGTCCTGCTGACGTCAACGAACGCGGCGCTGCCCGCAGGCTTGCAGTTCGATCACTCGACCGCGACCGCCGAGTGCGCCACCTGCCACACGAATGGGTCGTTCACTTCCTGGACCGGAGGCAAGTTCCACCTCGCCCGCAGCGCGACTCCCTCGAGTTGCGTGCCCTGTCACCAGAACGAGCGGCCCAACTCGACCACCGGCTGGGTCAGCAGCACCTGGCGGACCGCCCCCTTCGACTTCGCCACTCATGGCGCGGGGCTGGACTGCGCGACCTGCCACACCGGCCCCGGGACCGGCGCGTGGGGCGGTGCGCAGAACTGGGTCGGCGGCAACTTCGGGCACTCCTCGTCGTCGCTCGCGGCGAGCACCTGCATCGCCTGCCATGCGACGCAGCGTCCCGACGTCGTCCTCGGCCAGGCGACCGCGGCGAGCCTGCTTCCTGGCAACTTCGACCATGCCGTCAGAGGCAACGCGGACTGCATTTCATGTCACCGATCCACCACCTCGTACGCGAGGTACTTCAACGCATCGGGCTCGCTGCCCGGCGGCGACTGGGCTGGCGGGATCGGGACGCCCGACGGCGTGCGCGATCCCTCGCAGGACGTGCTCCTGACCGCGGCCGTCCCGACGTATTCGGGCACCTCGATCGTTTCCGTGACGCCGCAGGCGGAGGCGCTGCCGATGCCGATGTTCCACAGCAGCGCCACCGTGCCGGCGTCGATGTCGTGCAGCGCTTGTCACGCGGGCGCGGCTTCGGGAACCTACTTCCCCGGGCGGCTGCATGCGTCGCTGACGATGCAGCCGACGGCGTGCCTCGACTGCCACGCGGGTTCGGCGCCCGCGGGCTTCGTCGGGCCGATGGACCCGAGGCGCTCTCCTGCGACCGGCGAGATGAAGCACGACGCAGTGCTCTGGAGCAACGGTGCGCCCAAGACCACACCTGCAGTGCCGCAGGACTGCGTCCTGTGTCACCAGACGTCGGGTTGGGCGACTTCGCAGAAGTTCCACGCCGCGATCGCGTCGCAGCCCTCGTCGTGCCTGGACTGCCACGCGAACTCGCGCCCGACGGCGCTGATCACGTCGGCGAACGCTGCGCTGCCGGCAGGCGTGCAGTTCGATCATTCGACAGCCACGGCCGACTGCTTCACCTGCCATGCTGGATCGTTCGCCTCCTGGACCGGAGGCAAGTTCCACCTCGCAGGCAGCACGCCACCGATGAGTTGCCTGCCCTGCCACCAGGGCGAGCGGCCAAACTCGACCACCGGGTGGGTCAGCAGCACGTGGCAGACTGCTCCCTTCGACTTCGCCACGCATGGTGCGGGGCTGGACTGCGCGACCTGCCACGTCGGCCCCGGCACGGGCGCGTGGGGCAGCACGCAGAACTGGGTCGGCGGCAACTTCGTCCATTCGGTGTCGCCGTTCGCGGCCAGCAACTGCATCGCGTGCCACTCGACGCAAAGGCCGACCGGGCTGCTGACGTCCACGAACGCGGCGCTGCTGCCCGGGGTCCAATTCGATCACTCGACTGCGACCGGCGAGTGCTTCACCTGCCACGCGACGGGGTCGTTCACCTCCTGGACCGGAGGGAAGCTCCACCTCGCCGGCAGCGCGACGCCGTCAAGCTGCCTGCCGTGCCACGAGGGCGAGCGGCCGACCTCGACCGCCGGCTGGAAGAGCGCGACGTATCCGGACTTCCCGTTCGACTACGGGACGCATGGCGCGGCGCTGGACTGCGCGACTTGCCACGCCGGTCCGGGGACGGGCGCGTGGGGCGGCACGCAGAACTGGGTGGGCGGCAGCTTCGCGCATGCGCCGTCGTCGATGGCCGGAGCGACCTGCATCGCCTGCCACACGACGCAACGCCCCGATCTCGTGTTGGGGCGGACGGCGGCCGCGGCGCTCTTGCCCGGCCACCTCGATCACGCCGTGAAGGGGACCGCGGACTGCTTCTCGTGTCACCAGAGCGCGAACCCGACGTCCAAGTACTTCAACCCTTCCGGCACGCTTCCCGGAGGTGGCTGGCAGGGCGGCACCGGAGATCCCGACGGCGTGCGGGACCCGGCGCAGGACATCGTCGTCGTCGCGGAGGTGCCGGCGTACGCGGGAACGTCGATCGCGAGCGTCACGGCGCAGCGCGAGTCGCTGCCAATGCCGATGGTCCACAGCAGCGGCACCGTCCCGCAGACGATGTCGTGCAGCGCCTGCCACGCGGGTGCGGCGACCGGGACCTTCTTCCCCGGACGGCTGCATGCCTCGCTCGCCACGCAGCCGTCGACCTGCCTCGACTGTCACGCGGCGTCCGCGCCGACGGGATTCGTCGGACCGATGGATGCGAGGCGGTCTCCGGGAACCGGCGAGATGAAGCACGACGCGGTGCTCTGGAGCAACGGCGCGCGCACGACCACGCCTGCGGCTCCGCAGGAGTGCGCGCTCTGCCATCTCGCTCCGCCGACCGCCCTCGGCTGGGCGACCTCGGAGAAATTCCACGCCTCCGTCGGGGCGCAGCCGACCTCCTGTCTCGATTGCCACGCCAATTCGCGCCCGACAGTCCTGCTGACGTCAACGAACGCCTCACTGCCGCCCGGCGTCCAGTTCGATCACTCGACCGCGACCGCCGAGTGCTTCACGTGCCACGTAGGATCGTTCACCGCATGGACGGGCGGGAAGTTCCACCTCGCCGGCAGCGCGACGCCCTCGAGTTGCCTGCCTTGTCACCAGGGCGAGCGGCCCAACTCGACCACCGGCTGGGTCAGCAGCGCCTGGCGGACCGCCCCCTTCGACTTCGCCACGCACGGAGCGGGGCTGGACTGCGTCACCTGCCACACCGGCCCCGGGACCGGCGCGTGGGGCGGCACGCAGAACTGGGTCGGCGGCAACTTCAGCCACTCCTCGTTGTCGCTCGCGTGGCTCACTTGCATCGCCTGCCACGCGACGCAACGGCCCGACCTCGTCCTCGGCCAGGCGACCGCGGCGAGCATGCTTCCCGGGAACTTCGACCACGCCGTCAAAGGCACCGCCGACTGCTTCTCGTGCCACCGGTCGACGACGTCGTACGCCAGGTACTTCAATGCATCGGGCTCGCTGCCGGGCGGCGACTGGGCCGGCGGGATCGGAACGCCCGACAACGTGCGAGACCCCTCGCAGGACGTGCTCCTGACCGCGGCCGTCCCGACGTATTCGGGCAACTCGATCGTGTCCGTGACGGCGCAGGCCGAGGCCCTGCCGATGCCGATGTTCCATAGCAGCGCCACCGTTCCGCCGTCGACGTCCTGCACGACCTGTCATGCGGGCGCCGCTTCGGGAACCTACTTCCCCGGTCGGCTGCATGCGTCGCTGACGACGCAGCCGTCGGCCTGCCTCGACTGCCACGCGGGCTCGGTCCCCACCGGGTTCGTCGGGCCCGTCGACGCGAGGCGCTCTCCCGCGACCGGCGAGATGAAGCACGATGCGGTGCTCTGGAGCAACGGCACGCGCACGACCACGTCCGCCGTCCCGCAGGAGTGCTCGCTCTGTCACCAGACGTCGGGATGGGCGACGTCGCAAAAGTTCCACGCGGCCGCGCAGCCGACCTCCTGCCTCGACTGCCACGCCAACTCGCGCCCGACCGTCCTGCTGACCTCGGCGAACGCTGCGCTGCCGGCAGGCGTGCAGTTCGATCACTCGACCGCGACCGCCGACTGCTTCACGTGCCACGCGAGCGGTTCGTTCAGCTCGTGGACCGGAGGCAAATTCCACCTCGCCGGCAGCGCGATGCCGTCGAGTTGCCTGCCGTGCCACCAGGGCGAGCGGCCGACGTCGACCGCCGGCTGGGTCGACCCCAGCTACCGGACCTCTCCGTTCGACTTCGCGACGCACGGCGCGGGTCTCGACTGCGCGACCTGCCACACGGGACCGGGCAGCGGCGCCTCGGGAGGGACGCAGAACTGGACCGGCGGGAAGTTCAGCCACTCCGCGACGTCGCTCGCGGCGAGCACCTGCATCGCCTGCCACGCGACGCAGCGGCCCGACCTGGTCCTCGGCGAGGCCAATGCGGCGAGCCTGCTTCCCGGCAACTTCGACCATGCCATCAAAGGAACCGCGGACTGCTTCTCGTGCCACCAGGCCACGGTCGCGGCGAACACCTTCGTCAAGTACTTCAACAGCGCCGGGACGCTCCCCGGCGGCGACTGGGGCGGCGGCGTCGGAGCGCCCGACGGCGTCCGCGATCGGTCGCGCGACGTCGCCGTCACGGCGCAGATTCCGACGTACACGTCAACCTCGATCACCGCGCTGACCGCGCGCCTGGAGATGCTGCCGATGCCGATGTTCCACAGCAGCCCGGCGCTGCCCCAGGCGATCGCGTGCTCCTCCTGCCACGCGGGCGCGAGCGCGGGCGTCTTCTTCCCGGGCCGCTTGCACTCGGCGCTCACGACGCTCGGCCTCGCGCAGCCTTCGACCTGCGCCGATTGTCATGCGACGTCCGCGCCCGGGGGATTCGTCGGCCCGACCGATGCCGCGCGGACGCCGCCATCGCCTGCGATGAAGCACGATGCCGTGCTCTGGAGCAACGGATCGCCGACGGCGACGCCCGCGGTGCCGCAGGAGTGCTCGCTGTGCCATCAGCCGCAGGGCTGGGCGACCTCGCAGAAGTTGCACGCCTCGGTACGCCCCGCCTCGTGCCTCGACTGCCACGCGAACTCTCGTCCCGCGGTGGTGCTGACGTCGGCGAACGCGGCGCTGCCGCCCGGCGTGCAGTTCGATCACTCGGCGCCGGCGGCCCTCGGCGAGTGCGCCGCCTGCCATGCGGGATCGTTCACCTCCTGGACCGGCGGGGGGTTCCACCTCGTCGGCGGCACCACGCCGTCGACCTGCCTGCCATGCCACCAGGGCGAGCGGCCGACGTCGACGGCCGGCTGGATCAGCACCACGTACCAGAGCTTTCCCTTCGACTACGTCACGAACGCCGCGGGCGTCACCCACGGCGCGGGCCAGGACTGCGTCACCTGCCACGCGGGGCCGGGCACCGGCAGTTGGGGTGGAACGCAGAACTGGGCAGGCGGCTACTTCGCGCACGCCGCGTCGCCGGTCGCGGGCAATACCTGCATCGCCTGCCACAGCACGCAGCGCCCGGATCTGGTCCTCGGCGCGGCGACCGCGGCAGCGCTGCTGGATTTCGATCACTCGATGCGAGGCACTGGCAACTGCCGCGGCTGCCACGAAGCGACCGTGGCGGCGAATGCCTACGTCCACTACTTCAACGCCTCGGGCACGCTGCCCGGCGGCGACTGGAGCGGCGGCGTCAGCTATCCGGGGTCGACGCTGATCGGAGCGCCGGGACAGGTCATCTTCGTGCCGGAGACGTTCCTGAGCCGTTCGCCGGACACGGGGCTCGTGACCGGCTCGAGCACGATCCTGGCGACGCTCTACGATGACATGCTGCACGTCTCGGCGGCGCTGCCGCCCGCACTGAACGCCGGACCGACCGACAACCCCGACCCGACGAAGTGCTGGCACTGCCACACCAATACGAACGGGGTCGTCACTTCCTACACCAACGGCCTTTACCACTCGTCGCTCGACAACTACCAGGCGACGCTGGGCGCGCCGGTGACGCCGCTTCCACAGCCGACCGGATATTGCAGCGACTGCCACTCGCTGACGCGGCCCAGCGGCATCGTGGAGTGGGGCGGATCCGAGCTGCAGCCGATGGACCACGATGCGGTCTTCATCTCGGGCGCGTCGGCGAACCAGATCGACTGCTCGTCGTGCCATCGGCTGCCGGGCAGCACCTGGACCGACGGCGCTTTCCACGCGCCCATCGCGCGGGCGGTGCCGCAGGACTGCACGGTATGCCACTACCTTCTGATGGCCGACGCGTCGGTCTCCGACGTCATGTGGGGCTCGAGCTACATGATGAGCCACCAGTCCTCGCAGCTCGGGTTCCAGAGCTGCCAGGTCTGCCACGTCTCCGCTCTCGCGAACGCAACGACCACGCCGCTCGGCAGCCCGCTGTGGAGCCCGGGCGCGTTGCACTCGAGCGTCGCTGCGCAGCCGACGGCGTGCCTCGACTGCCACGCGTCTTCCTTGCCGGCCGGGCCAACGCAAAGCTCGGTCTCGTATGCGCTCGCCGCGGGCGCGACGGTGTCGAACGAGCGGCAGTGGATGAGCCACGATTCCGGCTGGGTCGTGGGCAAGGACTGCGTCGCCTGCCACGCCGCAGACGCCAGACCGGGCGCCACGGCGTGGAGCAACTCCGTTTCGTTCCACGCCGCGGTGCCCGGCGTGACCAGCTGCAGCGAATGCCACGGCTTCGGCAACATGCCCGCGGGGCTCACCGACTCGTCGATGGTGAGCAGCGCCGCGGGCGACGGCGGGAGCGGCGTTCCCGCCGGTACGCACGATCAGATCACGCACGGGGACCTCAACGTCATCCTCTACGAGTGCAACATCTGCCACACGCAGGCGGGCGCCTCGACGGAACCGGGCGTGCAGGGCCGCGAGTGGGCGCAGGCGTCCTTCCACGCGAGCTTCAGCCCGGGCAACCCGTTGACGATCGACGGCACCATCGGGCGCTGCAGCAATTGCCACATGAACGTGAAGCCGCCGCCGGGCTTCACTGTCGAGGACCACAGCGCGTTGTCGGCGGAGCCGGGAACGCCGGACTGCTCGTCGTGCCACTCCTGGCCGGGCACCGGCACTCCGTCCGCGCCGAATTGGCTCGGCGCTGTCGGCTTCCCTCTGTACATCTCGGTGGGTGGCTTCACCGTCCCGGCGCCGCCCGCGCCGGCGCCGCTGCTCCAAGGCGGCGTCGCCAACCTGCCGCACCCGACCGTGACCGCCGGCACCTGCACCGCGTGCCACACTTCGGAGACCGGCGGGAAGCCCGCGATCGGGTACGACCACGCCGCCGCCGAGGGCTGGACGAGCTGCAACGCGTGCCACGAGGCGGGCAGTAATCTCGTCGGCACGGTCTGGAACGGCGCGACCGGGGAATCGCAGGGCGCGGGCGACACGCGGCCGTTCACACTCCCCAGCGTCTACGCGGCGTACAGGAACGGTTTCATGATCGTCACCTGGCCCAACCACTTCTACAACTCGGGGACGAAGATCGTCGACTGCAGCGAGTGCCACGTCGTCCCGCCGCTGTACGGCGCGACGACCAGCGGGAGCGAGTACCTCCACATCGGCAGCGGCGGCACCAGCTCGACCGGAGTCTGGGCCTTCCCGCACTATCAATCGATGATGACCAATCCCGACACCTGCAAGATGTGCCACGGCGACAACATCCCGATACCATGACGCATATCGCTGCATGGGCGAGGAGAGCATCGACACCGCCGGCAATCATCGTGTCGACCAGGCACTCAACGGCGTGCCCATGTGCTTCGTCTGCCACAACGTTACGGTGGGTTCGGGAAACACTCCTTGGGCGCGCAACTGGCCCGTGGCGAGTTGCACCGCCTGTCACGGCTCATCGCGGAGCGCCGGGACCTGCCAGTGAGACTCTTCCCGATCAGGGCCGCTTCAGCACGAGCCGCAGATCGGTGCGGCCGACCTTGACGCCGTCGAGGCGAGCCTTGGGATCGGTGGGCGGCCTCGTCGTCGGATCCCCGTCCTCGTCGAGCCGCGCCTCGATGAGCAGCTGATCCGGCAGCGGCTGCCCCATCATCGAGTCCGCCTCGCTCAGCTCGAACGTCGCCGGGAACCGTGCCGGAAGCCGCTTCACCGCCACCGGGGGACCCTCGCTGCCGCCCGCCGGGCGCGCGAAGACGAACAGGATCCCGCCCGCCGGCAGCTTGCCCCGGATCGACGGATCGACGTCGACCGTTCCCGCGACGTGGCGAACCGTGCTCGCAGTCTGCTGGGGAGCGGGAGCCCCTTTGTCGCCGCCGGGCGTCTTCACACCCGCGTGCGGATTGGGGTTGGCTCCTGCCGCGCTGGCCTGGGCAACCGGCGTTTCCTTCTCCCTGAGATCCGTCAGGTACTTCTGGAAATCCGCGGCACGCTGGGGAAACCGCTTCGACGCCTTGGCGATGGTGGCGTCCGCATCCCGCGCGCGGCCCATCCGCGTGTACGCCAGCGCGAGATAGGCGTAGCCGTCGACCATGTCGGGGTCGGAAGCGAGCGCCTTCGTCAGCAGGGTCACGGCGACGTCCGTCTGGCCCATCGCCAGCCGGACCAGGGACTGGTAGCCGAGGGCCTGAGAATTGGAGGGAGACCGCTCGAGCACTCGCGCCGTCTCGTTCCAGACGCCCATCCAGTTCTGCTTCTCGACGTAGAGCCGCGCGAGCGCGAGGTGGCCCTCGACGTCGGAGGGATTGCGCGCCACCGCTGCCTGGAGCTGGGCCTCTTCGCCGTCGGCGGCTTCTCCGCCCGAAGGCTTGCTCGCCATCGGGGTGTTGCCGGTGACCGAGCCGCCCGCTTCGCGCGGCTTCGCCGACTGGTAGACGAAGAAACCGAGGAGCAGCACGCCGGCAGCGCTCCCTACGCCCCAGAGAAACCCGCGCATCCCCGCGCGGTCGCGAGTTGCAACAGACGGTTCCGGGTTTGCCGCCATAGCCTTGGCTGAAGCTGCGTTTTCCGTCACGGCCGGTCCTTTCTTCTCGAGCTCGAGCAGGGCTTTCGCCGCCTCCAACTCGAGCGCATAGCGCTCCCTCGCGAGCTGCTCGGGAGTCCGTTTGCTGGCTGTGTCCTCGAGCTCGCGGAGCTGGCGGAACAGCATCTCACTCTTCCCCGCCAGATCGCGCGCCTCCAGGGCGCCGGCGCCGGCCTTCACGGCCCGGCGCGAAGCCGAGAGCAGGCGCCAGACGAGGGCGAACCCCACGATCAGGCCTGCGCCGAGAACGACCAGGGCGGGGACCCATTGGACGGAGGTCTCGGCGTTCATGACCGCTCTTTCGGGGCGATGCCGTCGGGCCAGCCGTAGGCTAGCGTCCGCACCCGCCGGACAGCCGCGGCGAGCCGCGGATCGGCGGGAAGCGTATCGCGCGAGGGCAGGTCGGAATCCCGCGGGAGCGGCGAGGCGCCTTTTTCTCCCCCCGACCGCGGCGATCGCCTCAGTGCCCAGGCAATCACGGCGCCACCCGCGACGAGAACACCGGCCGGCCCGAACCAGACCAGCCAGTTCACGCCGCGCATGGGCGGCTCGAGGCGGACGAACTCGCCGTACGATCGCTCGAAGTCGGCGAGGATCTGCTCCCGGTCGTAGCCGGCGGCCAGCTTCTCGCGCACCTCGGCTTTCATGTTGCGCGCCATGGTCGCGGGCGAATCGGCGACGGACAGTCCCTGGCAGACCGGGCAGCGCAAGAGCGCCCCGACCTCGTCGGTCCGCTCATCGAGCAATTTTCCGGAGAGCGGCTGTCCCCGCGGGGCATCTCCAGGCCGCGAGGTCGTCGCAGGCGGCGGAGGGGTCGCGGCCGCCAGCAGCACCGACAGCGCGAAGGCGGCGACCGTCACCGGCCACCTCCTCTCGCCTGCGCCACCAGCGAAAGAATGGTGCCGCGGTCGAGGGGCCCGACGAACTTCTCGACGATGCGCCCTTCGGGATCGATGAAGAAGGTCTC
>MNFJ01000045.1 GCA_001918155.1 Deltaproteobacteria bacterium 13_1_40CM_4_68_19 | reverse complement strand
TTCGCCTGGCTGCAGCGCCACCTGCAATGCCTCGACGATGCGATGGGACACTTCCGTCTGCAGGCCGAACAAATCCTCCAGGGTCCGATCGAGCCGATCCGTCCAGAGCGTCTGCCCGTCCGAGGCGCGCACGAGCTGGGCCGCCACGCGGATCCGGTTCCCCGCCCGGCGGACGCTGCCGAGCAGGATGTAGTCCACGTCCAATTCACGTCCCAGCGTACGCGGTGGCACGGCGCGGTCGCGATAAACGCGGACGTCCTCGCGCGAGGCGACGCGCAATCCGCCCAGGCGTGTCAGATCGACGATCAGATCGTCGGTCAAACCTGCTGCGAGGAAGCCATCCTCCGGTGAAGAGCCGAGCACCTCGAAGTAAAGCACCGCGACGCGCGGTACGGGGGGCTTCGCTTGCGCGGGCGCCGGGGCTTTCAACTCGGCCTGGCAGGCATGAAGGTCGGCGAGGAGATCCTCCGCCCGCGCGTACCGCTGAGCGGGGTCCTTGCGCAGCAATTTGATCACGACCTGGTCGAGAGCGGGCGTGACCTCCGGCCGGAACGAGCTCGGTGGCGGTGGCTGCGAGACGACGACCGAATATCCGACTTGCAAGGGCGTCTCGCCCGCAAAGGGCTCCCGGCCGGTGAGTGCGGCGTAGAGTACGACTCCGAGCGCCCACAAGTCGGATCGATTGTCCGCAGGTCGGCCCGTCACCTGTTCGGGGCTCATCGTCAACGGGGTTCCGATGACGGAGCCCGGGCTGGTCAGCTCCGCGGCCCCTTTCAGGCTCGCCACTCCGAAGTCGACGACCTTCGGACCGCGCGGGCCCAGGATGATGTTCGAAGGCTTCAGGTCGCGGTGGACGATCCCGAGCGCGTGCACTTCGGCCAACGCATCCGCGACGCGCTCCGCCAGCGTCACTGCCTCGGCCACCGGCAACGGTCCCCGGGTGAGCCGTTCGGAAAGCGTCTCGCCCTCCACCCGCTGCATGACCAGGTACGGCGCTCCCGACGACACGCCCGCCTCGTAGACCGTAACCACTGCCGGATGGTCGACGGTAGCTGCGGCCTGCGCCTCGCGCAGCAGCCGCGCAACTGCCTGAGGATCGCGCGCCGCGTCCCTTGGAAGGAGCTTCACCGCCACCTTGCGCGGAAGCTGGGTATCCTCCGCTAGCCAGACCTCGCCCATGCCACCGGCCCCGATTTTCGAGAGCAGCCGGTAGTGGGAGACGTAGCCGGGCCCCGCGGGCATGGTGTCCATACGCTACCCAACTGGAACTCGTTCTAGCACACCGCCGCGCGTTCCAGACCGAGGTGCAGACTCCTCAGCAGCCCAAGTATATGGATCCGGTGCGCATCACGGTGAGCGCGCGAGCCGCAGGGTGACCTCGCCCAGGAACCGGACGCCCTCGCCGAGCCACCGGATCGGGCGCCGCTCGTCGGCGCCATGAAGGGCGGACTCGAGGATCTGGGCCCGAACGCCGGCACGCTGGAAGCGGACGAGCAGCGGCTGCAGCGCCGCCGTCTCGTTGCCGTGGCTCGTGTCCACGCGCAGGATCTCGTCGAGAATCTGGCGAGCTTCTGCTTCGACGGGGGTCGCCGCCACCGCGGCGATGAGCGCGAGGAGCATTCGTCATCCGCCAGCGCGCGCACCGTACCACGGCGGGTCGGAGCGCATCATTGCCCACGAGCGCCGCCTCACGCACCGGGTTGGTGGAGTCGAATGAGCGCGACCCGGCAGGCGCGGGTCGCGCTTCGGTCTATTGGCACTGTGGTTTGTGAAGCTGGATATTGCCGCCCGCAAGGTAGTCAGAGGCCATCTGGACCCCGTTCAACCGCAACTGAAACTGGTCGACTCCCCGGCCGGACTCACCATCGTCGGCGACATCCGCCTCGTATGAGTCGGTCGCGCCACCCACGTCCGCCGAGCCGAGCGTCTTCCGTCCGTTTGGTCCGAAGGCAGGGTACACGTCGTAGCCGGTCACTCCCGTTCCCTTGACGCGCAACTGATTGCCGTGGTCGAGGTACATCAGGTGACCCCAGAACGACCCGTTCTTGACGCCGCCCGCGACGGCGAAGTTTGCCTTGGCATTCGGGTCTGATGGCGACACGATCCATCCCCCACCAGTGACGAAGTCGGCGGCGGTCGCGTCGCATGGGGGCGGCGACGCCGGACAGGTGATGTCGGCGTGCGCATGGGAGATGATCACGTCGGCGAGCGGTGCCCCGCCCGGCGTCGGGTTGTTGACGACGACGTGCAGGGCGTTGACGTCCATCGTGCCCGACTGGCCGTTGACCGAGCTCGACTGCTCGTTGATCGCGACTGACCCTGCATTGAGAGGGAGCTGGATCGTCTGGTTGGTCGCTCCGGAAACGTCAATGCTCTGATCGTTGATGACGAGCTTGGCCAGATCGGACCCGCCGCTGACGGATGGGCTGGTCCCTCTGCACTGGGCGGTGACATCGGACATCAAGAAGTCGGCGGCGATCGTGTTTCCGGCGACAGTGAGGCTGAGATCCGCGACCGATGCCTCTGACCGGCTCGAGTTCCCCCGCCCGATCGCGGTCGCATGGGCGACGTCACCCCCATTCAGCGCCCCGACGGTGCCGAGTGAAATCGGCGGGACATCCAGAAGGGAAGCTTCCTGCGCACCTCCACTGGAAGGCAGGGGACCAGTATCGTCGACGGTGATCGGCGAGAGGGGCGGGACCGTGGCCTGCACGACGTACGCCTGCCCACTGAAACCGGGCGTGGAGGACGTCTGCGCGATGCTGCCCGCGGGTGCAGCGAACAGCGACATCAGGGCGGCGAGGATGAAGCAGCGCGAAGCACGGCATGTCTTCTCTTGTGCCACAGATGCAACCCCCTTTCTCTTCGCCAGCTGCTCGAGAGCAGCGGTGGCCAAAGCCAGCATGGGGCGTTTCGCCGCAAGCGCCATTCGGCAAAATTGACGACAGAACGGGTCGTCTCAAATCGGAGCCCACTTGAAGGTTTCGTTATTGATGAAATTGGATCTTCAAAGCGCACTTATCCAAATTTGCGGACTCATCCAAGCAAGGCAGAGCAACGACGGGCGCCGTGCTGAGCGTCCACCCATCGAGGAGGCCCACCTGTAATCTGCCAGCGCAGATGGCCGGACGTCGGCCTGTTTCATCCAACCGACTCACGGTGCTGCTCGGCTCCGTTCGCAGCGGGCTCACGGTTCGTGCGACCGTCGTGGTGGCGTTCGACATCAGCCGCCCGGCGATCGGGCGCACGCCGGGGATCAGGCGTTGTTGATCAAGCCGAATGGATCGCGCCGACTAGGAATTCACCAGCGGCAGGAACTCCTTCGCGAACGCCGGGCCGCGCGCTTCGTCCTCGTGCTTGAAATAGACGAACACCTCGCCGGAGAACGTCCGGGCGAAGTCTGCCCATTTCGTCAGCGCCGCGGAGTCATAGTCGAGGCGCCGCAGGCGAAGGTAACCGAAGCTCGCCGTCTGCACCGGGGGCGTCGCCAGATCGTCGCTCTCCGCGATGCACAGTGCCGCGCCGGCATCGCGCAGCGCCGCATAGGTCTCGTCCGCGAACCAGCTCGCGTGGCGGAATTCGAAGGCCGAGCGCAGGTCGCGCGGGAGCTGGTGGAGGAAATCGCGCAAGAGCGGCAGGTCCGCCTTGAAGTTCGGAGGCAGCTGATAGAGCACCGGCGCCAGGCGTCCGCCGAGTGTGCGGGCCGCGTCCGCGAACGATTCCACCAGATCCGAGCAGTCGCGCAGCCGCTTCTGGTGCGTGATCCGCTGCCAGGCCTTGAGCGAGAAGCGGAACCGCTCCGGAACCTGCGCCGCCCACCCCTCGAGGATCTTCGGCGTGGGCTTCCGGTAGAACGAGTAGTTGATCTCGACGCTGTCGAACCGCTCCGCGTAGTACGCGAGCATGCCCCTCGACGGCAGGTCCTCCGGATAGAAGCTCCCGCGCCAGGCCTCGTAGTTGTACCCGCTGGTCCCGACGTGCACGATCACGCCTGCACCAGCTTGCGATATGTGCGCAAGTGCCGCAGCGCCGCCGCCCCTTCGCCGCGCGCTTCGTAGAGCTGCGAGAGGTTGTAGTGCGCGTCGGCGCAACCCGAATCCGCCGCGAGCGCCGTGCGGTAGGCGAGGATCGCCTCCTCGGGCATGCGCAGGTCCTCGAGCGCCACGCCGAGGTTGAAGAGCGCGACCACGTTGTCAGGGTTCAGCTCGATCGCCTTGCGGTAGTGCTGCGCGGCCGCGCGCGGGTCTCCCGCTTCGTGGAGCAAACGGCCCAGATTGACCCACGCGTCCCCGTGCGAAGGATCCATCTCCAGCGCGCGTCGGTACGCACCGCGCGCCTCGTCCGGCGCGGTCTCCTCCAGGTCGCAGGCGCGCTCGTACCAGTCGGTGGCGTCGCCACCGCGCGCGCGGATCTGCAGCGGCGCCACCATCCGCGCCAGTTCCTGCGTCTCGAAGTCGAACAGGACCTGGCCCGATTCGGGGCTCCAGGACGCGCGGCCGTCGCCCACCACGATGCGATCGCCCACGGCCCGGATGTGCACGCCGCGCAACGGCCTGCCCTCCGGAAGCTGCTCCTTGAGCTTGCGCAGCGCGCTGCGGACACGGCGGGGGGCTATGCGCGCGGAGACCAGCCCCTTCGCCGTGCGGAGAAGCACCAGGTCCTGGAACGAGAACCGCAGCTCTCCGTGGGGACCGCGCGTCGGCTCGAGGAATCCGGCGCGCACGTATGCGCGCACCTGGGACACGGAGAGGCCGACCATCTTCGCCACCTCGCGCGCGCCGTAGCCGCCCATCGCGGCCGAAGATCGCATGACCGGCTACTTCCTGGAAGAAGCCTTTTTCTCCGCTTTCGCCTCGCGCGTGGCGCGCTTGGCCGGCTTGCGCTCCTCGACGGAATCGGGCCCGGCCGCGCTCTCCCTCGCCGGGGCCAGGCCTTTCGCCGCCAGCGATGCCTTGAGCGCCTCCATCAGATCGATGATCTGCGTCTGCGGCGCAGCGGGCCGCTCGATCTGGATCTCCTGCCCTTGCACCTTGCGGTCGATCTGTTCCTGGATGCGCTTGCGCACGTCGTCTTCGTACTTCTCGGGCTTGAATTCGTCGGTGGTGATCTGCTGGATGATCTGCTGCGCCAGCTGCAGCTCCGGCTCCTTCACCTGGACCGGCTCGATGCCGACGTCCTTGAAGGCACGCACCTCGTCCGCGTAGAGCAGGTTCTGCATCACCAGGCCGCCCTCGGGCAGCGGCCGGATCTGCACCAGATACTGCTTGCCGCGGGCGGCGTAGCGCGCCAGCGCCGTCTTGCCGCTGCGGCGCATCGCCTCCGCCAAGAGAGCGTAGGCGCGATCGGCGCCCTTCTCCGGGCCGAGATAGTAGGCCTTGTCGAAATAGACCGGATCGATCTTCTCGCTGGGAACGAACTCGGCGATCTCGATCTGCTGCGACGCCTTCTCCTCGAGGGCCTTCAGCTCCTCGGGCGTGAAGGTGACGTAGCGGTCCTTGGCGAACTCGTACCCCTTCACCATCTCCTCCCGCGGCACGACGACGTTGTCCTCGCGCGGGCAGATGTACTGCTGCTTCACCCGGCCGCCGCATTTCGCGTGCAGCAGGTTGAAGGAGATGGCGGCCGAGGCCTCCGTCGCCGAAAACAGCTTCACGGGGATGGAGACCAGCCCGAAGGAAATGGTCCCCGTAGCGAGTGGTCTCATGGGCCGCGGATGATAACGTGGCCGAGGGAATGTCCAACTTCCTTGATGAATACCGGCGCAAGCGCTCGCCCGATCGCACCCCGGAGCCGATGGGTTCCGGCGCGGCGCGGCCCGGTGTTTTTGTCGTGCAAAAACATAGCGCTACGCGCATGCATTACGACCTGCGCCTGGAGTGGGACGGAGTCCTGAAGTCCTGGGCGGTGCCGAAGGGGCCGCATCCGGATCCAGCCGAGAAGCGGCTGGCGATGCAGACCGAGGACCACCCGGTCGAATACGCCGACTTCGAAGGCGTGATCCCCGACGGCGAATACGGCGCGGGGCCGATGATCGTCTGGGACCGCGGGCTGTGGCGGCCGGTCGGCGATCCTCGCGAAGGAGCGAAGGCCGGCAAGATCCTGTTCGAGTTGAAGGGATTCAAGCTCAAGGGGATGTGGACGTTGGTCCGGATCAAGGGCGAGACCGGCAAGGAGTGGTTGCTGATCAAGGAGACCGGTGACGGCCACGTGCGCCGCGGCGTCGCGCAGCCATACGAGGATTCATCGATCCTCTCGGGGCTGGCGGTGGACGAGCTGCGCGAGCGCGGCAAGCGGGCGGCCGAGCTGCGCGCCGTCTGCGAGCGGCTGAAGGCTCCGCGGCAGCCAGTCGCCGGCGACGACGTGCAGCCGATGCTCGCCGAGCCGCGCAGCGATCCCTTCGACGATCCCGAATGGGTGTTCGAGCTGAAATACGATGGGTTTCGCTCCATCGTCAGCCGGGACGGCGCCCGTCCGCGCATCTTCTATCGTCGCGGCGCGGATGCGACCGCGGTGTTCCCCGATCTAGCGCGCGCGCTACTGGCGCTGCCCGCGGAGCGATTCGTCGCTGACGGAGAGATCGTCGTGCTGGATGATACCGGCCGGCCCGTCTTCCAGCGGCTGCAGAAGCGCGCGCTGCTGACGGCGCCGCGGGACGTCGAGCGGGCGTCCGCCGAGCTGCCCGCGACGCTGTTCCTCTTCGACCTGCTCGCGTTCGAGGACTTCGACCTGCGTTCGCTCCCCCTGGTCGAGCGCAAGAAGCTCCTGCTGCGCCTGGTGCCGGCGGCGGGACCGATCCGCGCCGTCGAGCACGTCGAAGGCCACGGCCGTGCCCTCTACGCCAGCGTGCGCGAGCTCGGGCTCGAGGGCATCGTGGCGAAGCGCGGGCAGTCCGTGTACCGGAGCGGGCGGTTCCGCGACTGGCAGAAGGTCCGAACCGATCGCGTCGGCGACTTCGCCGTGGTGGGCTTCACCCGCGCCGAGGGCTCGCGCACGGGCTTCGGCTCGGTCCACGTCGCGGTGCAGAAGTCGGAAGGATTCGTCTACGTCGGGAAAGTGGGCGGCGGCTTCAGCGAGAAGGAGCTGACGTCCGCGGGCGCCGAGATGGAGGCGCTGCGCTTGCCCAAGCCGCCCTGCGTCGGGCCGCTGCCGGGCGGGTCCGGACATACCTGGGTGCAGCCGAAGCTCGTGGTCGAGGTGCGCTACAAGGAGATCACCGAGGAAGGCCTCCTGCGGCAGCCGACGTTCTTGCGGTTCCGCACGGACAAGGCCGCTACGGAATGCATCGAGCCGGGCACGCCGCCGGTCACGCTGGCGCCGCGCGAGGTGCCATTCAGCAATCTGGAGAAGGTCTTCTGGCCCGAAGAGGGCTACACCAAGGGCGATCTGATCGACTACTACCGGGCGATCTCGCCCTGGCTGATGCCGTACCTGCGCGATCGTCCGGTGGTGCTGACCCGGTATCCGGACGGCATCGCCGGCAAGAGCTTCTTCCAGAAGGACGCACCCGACTACGTTCCCGCCTGGGTGAGGACGGCGCGGGTGTGGAGCGAGGAGGGCGGGCGCGACATCGATTTCTTCATCTGCGAGGACGTGGACACGCTCTTGTACGTGATCAATCTCGGCACCATTCCGCTCCATCTCTGGGCGTCGCGGATGGCGAAGCCGCAGCACCCGGACTGGAGCATCATCGATCTCGACCCGAAGACCGCTCCGTTCGAGGACGTGGTGACGCTGGCGAACGCTGTGCACGAGCTGTGCGAGGAGATCGGGCTGCCCAGCTTCTGCAAGACCAGCGGGCAGAAGGGTCTGCACGTCCTCATGCCCGTCGCCGGCCAGCTCACGCACGCGCAGTCGACGACCCTGGCGGAGCTGATCTCGCGGGCGGTGGAGTCGCGGCATCCGAAGATCGGCACCACCCAGCGGCACATCCCGTCGCGCAAAGGCCGCGTGTACCTCGACTACCTGCAGAACGGACACGGAAAGACCATCGCCGGCCCGTTCAGCGCGCGGCCGGTCCCGGGGGCGACCGTGTCGATGCCGCTGCGCTGGAGCGAGGTGAACGGCAAGCTGGACCCGGGCAAGTTCACCCTCGAGACGGCGCCGGCGCGGATGAAGCGGCTGCGCGAGGACCCGCTCACCCCGGTGCTCGAGCTGACTCCGGACCTGCAAGCCGTGCTCGCGCGGCTCGCGGAGAAGCTGAAGTGATCCTGCGACGGCCAGAGGAGTCCTGGTGCCTCTACGTCCTCGCGCATGGCGCCGGCGCCGGCATGCGCCATCCGTTCATGGAGAAGCTGTCCGGCGCGCTCGCCGCCGAGGGCGTCGCGACGCTCCGGTACGAGTTCCCCTACATGGAGCAGGGGAAACGTCGCATCGATCGGCCGCCGGTTCTCCATGAGAGCATCCGCGAAGCGGTCGCGGTCGGGGCGAGGGAACGGCTGCCGCTGTTCGCCGGTGGCAAGTCGATGGGAGGTCGAATGACCTCGCAGGCGCAGTCGCTCGCGCCGCTCGCGGGAGTGCTGGGCCTTTCCTTCGTCGGATTTCCCCTGCATCCGGCGGGCAAGCCCGGCGTCGAGCGGGCGGAACACCTGGCGAACGTTCGAGTCCCGATGCTCTTTCTGCAAGGGACGCGCGACGACCTCGCAGATCTGGCGCTGCTGCGCTCGGTGATCGATGGGCTGGCCAGTGCGACGCTCCACGTCGTCGACGACGCGGACCATTCGTTCCACGTGCGCAAGGGCAGCGGCCGCACGGATGAGGAGGTGCTCGCCGAGCTGGCGCGAACGTTCGCGCGCTGGGCTCAGCGGACGATCGGCGATTCGTCGAGCCTGGCCAGCAGGTCCGCGGGATCGCGGTAGTCGCGACGCATCCTGCCTTCCGCAGATCGCCCTCGGAAAGCCTCCGGAGAATCCATGCACCAGCGGCAGCACTCAATCAGCAGGGTTTCGCCCCTACGGCGGCGAACACTCCCCCTTCACGTCCCAGGGTCCGCATCCACACGATTTGCGCCAGTGCCCGCTCGAGGCCCCAGTCGTCCTCCTGCGCGAACATCTCGTTCGCTTCTCCGCCGAGCAGCGTGCTCGGATACGCGCGCACCCAGGTGAGCCCCGCGTCCCGGAACCAGGCGCGCACCTCGCCGATCGTGTGCCGGTGCTCCTCGACGTGCTGGTATTGATCGCGAACCCACGCCTCGCGCCGCCCTGGCTCGCTTTGCCGTTCGCGGAGCACCGGGTCGCCGGGAATCCAGCGATAACCGCTCAGGCGCGCGACCAACCTCCGCGCGCGCACCGGCATCCGCGCCACCGCATTGTAGACGCCGACGACGACGATGCCGCCCGGGCGCACCAGCCGTGAAAGCGCAGCGAACGAGGCGCGGGGATCGGGTGTGTGGTGCAGCACGCCGTTGCAGATCACGACGTCGAAACCCTCCCTGCGCAGCCCGGGAGCGCGAACGTCGGTCTCCACGAATCGCGCGCCGCCGACGCCGAATCGCTCCGCCGCGCCTCGGGCGAGCTCCAGCGACGCGCGGCTCAGATCGGCGCCCACCACCACGCGGTCCGCGCTCGCGAGGAACAGGCTGAGCTGCCCGGTGCCGCAGCCCATCTCCAGCACGGTGCCGTCTCCGGGAATCGCCGCGTCGAGGCTGCGCGCAAACGGGCTTCGCGAGGCGCGAGCCCGTAGACCGCAATAGGTCTCTTCCGGCGCGTAGCCCGGGAACGGCGCCGCCATGTAGAAGCCGCGAACCTGCTCCGTGCGTGCGTCGGCGGGCAGCCGGAGATCCGGGATCCCGCCGGGCGCGCCATATTGCGCGGGACACGCCTCGCAGCGCAGCGCCCGCAGCAGGCCGCCGCAGCGCGGGCAGGCGAGGAGATCGTCAAAAGATGGCATAGAGGAACGGGGCCAGCGCCTCCACCGTGGCGCTGACGATCAGGATCAATCCCGTCGCGCAGAGGAAGACGAGCAGCGGCGTGAGCCACTTGCGGCCGGAACCGCTGCGCCACAAGCCACGCGCTCCATCGACGATGGTCGGCGCCGCGTTCGCAAGCATGAGCCAGGTTCGCGCCAGCCTGCTCCGACGGCGAATCATGCGACCTCCGGAAGCGCTTCCGCGGCGCGACGTTTGGACACCAGGGCATCTCCGGCGACCAGGAGATCGATGCCGCTCCGGCGGAACGTGGAGTAGCCTTCGACGGCTCGATTGACGATGGGTTCGCCGGACAGGTTGAAGCTGGTGTTCAGCAGGACGGGAATGCCGGTCCGCTCGCCGTATGCCTCGAGCAGCGCATGGAAGCGCGGCGCCATCGCGCGATCGACGGCCTGCAGACGCGCGGTGCCGTCCACGTGCGTGATCGCCGCGAGCTTCTCGCGCCATTGCGGCCGCACGGCAAAGACGCCGGACATGTAGCGCCCCAGCCGCAGCCCCCCAGGCGGAACCTCGAAATAACGATCCGCCTGGTCGATCGGGACGGCCGGGGCGAATGGACGAAATTCCTCGCGGTACTTGATGGAGCGGTTGAGCCGCTCGCGCATCGCGGGCTCGTGCGGAGCCGCAAGGATGCTCCGGTTGCCGAGCGCGCGCGGCCCCAGCTCGCAGGCCCCCTGCATCCACCCCACGATCCGGCCCTGCGCGAGCTCTGCGGCGACCCGCCGCAGCAGCTGCGGCTCGCTGAGACGCTGCGCCTCCAGGCCGTCCTCGGCGGCGATGCGCGCCAGCTCACCGTCGTCCACCACCGGTCCCCAATAAGGATGATCGGGGAGCGTGACGTGCGGACGCCCGAAATGGATCCGGTCGGCGTAGAGCGCCGCGCCCAAGGCGCATCCGGCATCGCCCGGCGCGGGTGGGACGTAGAGATTGTTGAATCCGGATTCGCGCAGGATTCGCGCGTTGGCGACGCCGTTCAGGGCGACGCCGCCGCCGAGGCAGAGATCCTCGAGGCCGGTCTCGCGCTGCAGGCGCCGGGCGAGGTCGACGAGGATCTCCTCCAGTACCCGCTGCACGCTCGCGGCGATATCGGCGTAGCGCTGGCCCTCCGCCGTCGACGGGTCGATGCCCTGCCAGGCATGGCGTGGAGGTCCCAGCTCGGCGACGAGCTTGCGCGACCAGCTCTGCCGGGCGCCCTCGTGGAAGTCGAAGTACGAGAGATCGAGCGCGATCCCGCCGTCCGCAGTGCGGCGCACGATGCGCCAGAGCAGCTCCTCGTATGCCGGTCGGCCGTACGCGGCGAGGCCCATCATCTTGTACTCGCCCTCGTTCACCGGGAAGCCGAGGTAGGCGGTGAACGTCGAGTAGAGCATCCCGAGCGAGTGCGGAAAGCGCAGCTCGCGCGCGATCTCCAGTCGCGCCTGTCCCCGGCCGTCGATTTCACCTTGGCCGAGGGTCAGCGTCGCCCACTCGCCGACGCCGTCGGCGGTGAGGATGGCGGCTCGCTGCACCGGAGCGGTGAGGAACGCGGCCGCGGCATGGGATTGATGGTGCTCGCAGAACAGGATCCGTTCCGCTCGGACGCCGAGCCGCGAGGCGATGATCCCCTTGATCCAGAGCTTGCCGCCCAGCGAGTTCTGCATCGCGCGCGGAAAGCTGCGCCAGGTGCGGGGGAACCCGCGCAGGGCCATCGTCAGGATCCGATCGAACTTGAGCATCGGCTTTTCGTAGAAGACCACTGCATCGAGCTGCTCGGGCTCGATGCGCGCCTGCTCGAGGCAGCATTCGATGGCGCAGAGCGGGAACGCGGGGTCGTTCTTGCGGCGCGAGAGGCGCTCTTCCTGCACCGCGCAGATCGGCGCGCCGTCGACCAGCAGCGCGGCCGCCGAGTCGTGGTAGTGCGCGGAGATGCCGAGGATGCGCATCAGTACTGGCTCTTCATGGGCGTCGGACGGCGCGCCGCGGCGAAGCCCTGTGGCTCGGACCGCGCGGCGCGCTTGGCGAGCACTGCGAACGGGGGCAGGAGCAGGAAGTACTGCAGCAGCAGGAAGAGGTGACCGAGCATTGCGGCGACCTTCGCCGCGAGGCGCAGATATGCGCTCCAGAGCCTGGCTGCGCGCGCTTGCCAGAGACGAAGGCCCTGCTTGTGCGGAGAGAGCCGCGCCAGTTGCTTGCGGGTGTACGTCATGTGAAACGCCTCGTCTTCGAGAATGCGGGCGAAGAGCGCTCGGGTCTGTGGATCGGCCTCCAGCACCTCCGCATAGGCCGCGAAGCGGCCTGCCGCCGCGCGCTCGGAGAGATGCAGGAATGCGAGGAGCGTCTCATCGGCTTCCTCCTCCACCCGCAGGTCATCGAGCCCGCGTTCGCCGGGAGCAAGCCAGTTCGCCTCGAAGGCGGTAGCGCCGCATGGCACTGCGAGCAGCTCGCGGGCGCGGCGCCCGAACAGATCGGCATGCCGCTGCTCGTCGCCGGCGTGGCGGAAATAGAGCCGGCGCAAGACCGCGTCGCGCGTCAGCTCGGCGGCGCGCGCCAGATCGCGGCCGCCGTCCGCCTCGGTCTCCGCGAACCGCAGCAACTTGCGTCCGCGGCGCCGGGCGTCAGCCCAGATCCAGCGATGCAGCGGCTTGAGCATCCGGTCGAGCCTGGAGGGGACGGGACGCACGCGGCGGACGCTAACACGAGCGGTCGTGCGGCGCCGCCGATTGTGGACAGGATTGCTCCTGGCCGGACGTCCTGCGATCGATCAGCGGATACGCGCGCAGAGCCAGGCGCGGGCCGGACTGCCGTCGATGCCGAACTGCTCCAGCCCCGGCACGACGACTTCCTCCAGCGTGCGCGCGAAGATGGTCCTCTTCTGCGAAGGCGGCAGGACGCCGTGGCGCAACAGATCCCGATCCTCCGGGGTCGCATCCAGATGGGAGAAGAGGGTTTCCTCGACCGAGCCGGAGAGCATCTCCGGAATCCACGAGGAGAGAAACGAGACGTCGTACCGGGCCGCCTCGCGCGCGAGGTGCGCCCAGCCCATCCTGCCGTGAACGACCTCGTCCCTGGCGATCGCCCGAAGCACTTTCTCCACGCCGGGGTCGATCTCTTCCGCCAGCAGAGAGGTCAGGGTCGCGACGCTCTCGGTCTCCGTGATGCAGCAGGCGGCGACCACTTCGTAGAGGACTGCTGCGCGCGCTCCCAGGGCCCGCGGCGCGATCGGCACTTCGTTCGCGGACGCGGTGGCGGGAGTGCCGTAGGCGGCGGCGAGCCCGGCGCACAGCGTCGCATGCCGGTGCTCGTCCTCGGCCGCGCGCCGCATCAGCGCGGGCACGGGCGAGAGCGGGTCGAAGCGCGAGATCTCCGTCGCCAGCCTGCTGAACCTGGCAGCCGCTTCGTGCTCGACCCGGGTACGGAAGGCCCACGCGTCCGCCGCCTTGCGGCGCTGCGTCCCCGTCACCAGCCCTCGACCCCGGAGCCGGCGTCGGCTTTGGCGTCGGAACCCTGGGATGCGGCGGTCCCGCCGTCGGCTGCCGATCGGGCGTCCTGCTTCTTCTCGGCCACCGGCTGGCCGTGCGCAGCGGAGCAGCCCGCGTTTGCACCGATGGCGGCGCCGCCGAGCACGAGCATCCGGAAGAGCTTGCGGAAGAGCATCGTTCCCCCTTGGTGGGTCGGCGCAAGATAACGCCAACTCCAGAGCGCCGCCCATCATTGGTTTGCGATCCTTGTGCGCAGGCGCGCCTCCAGCGCATCAGCGACTCGGATGCTGCCTGCTGGACCGGGGTGGCCCTCGGCGAGCAACTCCTTCTCCGGCACCTCGACGACGACGTAGTCGAGCGCAGGCCCCTCGAACAGCTCGCGCAGCATCCACTGCGGGGTCCGCCCGGTGACGAGGCAGATGCATGCCGCTCCGCGCGCATTGGCGAGAGCCGCCATGTCGCGCAGGACCGCCGCGAGCGATTGCAGCGCTTCGTCGACCTCTGCGTCCGACCAGTAGAGGTGACGCCAGAGCCGGTACATGCCCGACTGCTGCAAGAGGGTCGGAGGCTCCGGCGGCACGATCTCGACCCCTCCCGAGGGCGATGGGCGCGCTCGCGGATGGCGCTGGCCGGCGAAGCTGCGGCCGATGAGGCCGGGCATGAAGATCCCGACGACCGCGACGGGATGCTCGAGGCTCGGCAGCGCGTCGTTCAGCCGCAACCAGGATTGATCCGCGCGATAGGCCGGGCTGGCGAGGTTGACCACCTGGAGGTGGAGTCGCGCTCCGAGCAGCGCAGGAAAGCTCTCCTCCCACTGCAGGCCGAACCCCGCCACCGTGGACTCGCCGATGAAGACCAGCGACGGCAATGCCGAATCGACTGCGGCATCGGAGATCCGCCGGCCCTCGCCGTCCGTGCGGAAGCGGATCGGGCGTCCCGACAGGGGCTGAACGCGATCGATGGAGGCGGCAAGAGTGATGCCGTACCGCGGGTGCGAGGCGGTGAGCGCGTCCATCGCCGTGAGCAGGTCAGGGCGGATCAGCCGGTCCATGCGCCATCGAAGCAGGCCTTCTGCGGCGGGCAGGGTCAGCAGCACGGCCACCAGCAGGCGGCGCGCCGAAGCGCCGCGCGGCAAGAAGGGAACCAAAAGCAACAGGAGCGAGGCCGAAACGGCCGCCATGGTGCGAGACCAGAAGACGATGCCGCGGCTCGCCGGGATGAAAAACTGCTGGGGCAGAAAGACGTGCTTGTCGAACCAGGCCTCGTCGCAGTGCCAGGTAAACGCCAGGAGCGCCAGGGCGGCGAGAACGATCGCGGCCTGTGCCAACCTCCGGAACATGTTCGGCAGGGTACTACGCTGCCCGGCGGGGACGGTCACGTGGCGCGTGCCCTCCGTCAGTCCGTCGCGTTCCCTATAGCCGGACACAGTCGCGATTTGCATCCGGGCGTCGCGCACAATAGGTTGGGCGCCGTTCGGAAAACGAGGAGGGGGAATGTCGCCTTCAAGGGTGTGCGGAGCGGTCGTGGTTCTCTTGCTGACCGGCTGCGCCTCCAGCAGGAAGCAGTTGAACAGAACGCAAGCGAATGCCGCAAGCGGCAAGGTGGACGTGAGGCACGACCCGCGCTTCATCTGCGAAAGGGAGCGCTCGACCGGCAGCAACATCGCGGAGGAGGTCTGCCGATACGACGATCCGGACAGCGACGAGCACCGCGCGCGAACCCAGGACGCCGTGCGGCGGGCGGAGAGCAGCAGGGCCCCGCATGCGGGCGGAGATAATTAGTCGCTTGGCGACTACGATTGAGCGCGAACCTTTGCGGGCATGGGTTGGAAATCTGTTCTAGTCAGTACGTGAGCTCGCCTTGCGCGCGGACGGCGGTCATCGCTGCGAGGTTCACGACGTCCTGCACGGAAGCGCCCTGCTGCAGGACGTTCACCGGCCTCGCCATCCCCATCAACACCGGCCCGATCACCTCAGCCCCGCCGAGCCGCCAGAGCAGCTTGTAACCGATGTTCCCGCTGTTCAGATCGGGGAAGATGAGCACGTTCGCATCCCCGCTCAGGCGCGCGAAGGGGAATTCCGTCTCGCGGACCGAGCGCACCACCGCCGGGTCCACCTGCATCTCGCCCTCGACTTCCAGGTCCGGACGGTGGGCCCGCACCAGCTCCACCGCCCGCCGCACCTTCGCCGGCGAGCCGCCCCGATCGGTGCCGAAGTTCGAATACGACAGCATCGCGATCCGCGGCGTCAGCTCGAACGCCCGCGCCAGCTCCGCAGTGGAGATCGCGATGTCCGCCAACTCCTCCGCCGTCGGATCCGCGTTGACCGTGCAGTCCGCGAACAGCTTCAGCGACTCCTTGAACGCGACGATGTACGTGCCCGAGGCGCGCCGGCCCTGCTGCGTGCGTACGATCTCCAGCGCCGGCCGGATCGCCTCCGGATACGTCCGGGTCAGCCCGGTGACCAACCCGTCGACGGCCCCATCGCGCAGCATCATCGCCGCGAACGTGTTCCGCTGCCGGATCCGGTACAGCGCCTCCGCCCAGGAGATTCCCGACCTCTGCCGCAGCTCGTAGAACGCGCGCGCGTACACCTCGAGCCGGTCGCTGTGAAGCGGATCGATGATCTCGACGTCGTCGAGGGCGGCGAGGTGCGCCTCCCGCGCCTGCTCGCGGATGTGGTCGCAGTTGCCCAGCAGCACCGGGGTGCAGATGCGCTCCTCCAGGAGCTCCTGCGCTGCCCGCAGGATGCGAGGGTGATTCCCCTCGGGGAACGCGATGCGGGTCATGCGCCGCCGGGCGCGCGAAACGACGACGCTCATCACCTCGTACGTGCGCCCTTGCCGGCGGCGCAGCGTTTCCGCGTAGGTTGCCCGATCGACCTTCACGCGCGCCACTCCCGAGTCGATCGCCGCCTGCGCAACCGCTGGGGCCACCGCGATCAGGACGCGCGGGTCGAACGGTTTGGGAATGATGTACTCGCGCCCGAAGCTGAAGGTCTGCCCGCCGTACGCCGCGCTGACGCTCTCGGGAACGTCCTGCCGCGCCAGCTCCGCCAGCGCCCGGGAGGCGGCCAGCTTCATCTCGTCGTTGATCGCCTTGGCCCGCACGTCGAGCGCGCCGCGGAAGATGCCGGGAAATCCGAGAACGTTGTTGACCTGGTTGGGATAGTCGCTGCGTCCAGTCGCCATGATGATGTCCGAGCGCACCGATTGCGCCTCCTCGGGCAGGATCTCCGGCACCGGGTTCGCGAGCGCGAAGAGGATCGGATTCGGCGCCAGCGTCGCCACCATCTCCTTCGAGATCACGCCGTTGGTCGAGAGTCCGACCACCACGTCGGCGCCCTTGATCACCTCGGTCAGCGTGCGCGGCTGCTTGCCCTGCGCAAAGACCCCTTTCCACTCGTCCATGTCCTCGGGCCGTCCGTGGTAGACGAGGCCGAACTTGTCGCACATGAAGATGTGCTCACGGGGCACCCCGAGCTTCACGTACTGCTCGGCGCAGCCCACCGCTGCCGCCCCGGCGCCGACGAATACCACCTTCACGTCCGCGGCCCGCTTGCCGGCGAGCTCCAGCGCGTTGATCAGCGCGGCGCCGGTGATGATCGCGGTGCCGTGCTGATCGTCGTGGAACACCGGAACCTGCATCTCGCTGCGCAGCCGCCGCTCGATGATGAAGCACTCGGGGCTCTTCACGTCCTCGAGGTTCATGCCGCCGAAGGTGGGCTCGAGCGCCTTCACCACTTTGCAGAAGGTTTCGATGTCCTTCGCGTCCACCTCGATGTCGAAGACATCGATGTCCGCGAACTTCTTGAAGAGGACTCCTTTGCCCTCCATCACGGGCTTCGACGCGTAGGCGCCGATGTCTCCCAGCCCGAGGACGGCGGTGCCGTTGGAGATCACCGCCACCAGGTTTCCCCGGACCGTATACTTGTAGGAGAGGTCCGGGTCCCGGGCGATCTCCAGGCAAGGTTCTGCGACCCCTGGGCTGTAGGCGAGCGACAGGTCCCGCGAGGTTGCCACCGGCTTGGTCGGGACGATCTCGATCTTTCCCTTCCGGCCGCCGGAATGGTAGTCGAGCGCGTCTTGCCGTGACGGGCGTCCTTTGGTCTCGAACGTGCTGGCCATGGCGGCGTCTGTTTACCACGCATTGTCGCCGTGATACGCGCACGGGGTGGTGACCGACGAGCTGGAAAAACTGGTCCGGACCATGTTCCAGGCGCACCCCTGGCATGGCGTGGCGCCGGGGGATCCGGCCGGGGTGATACAGGCGTACATCGAGATCGTCCCGACCGATACGGTGAAATACGAGCTGGACAAGCAGAGCGGGCACCTGCGCGTCGATCGCCCGCAGCGTTACTCGAGCCAGCCCCCGACGCTCTACGGGTTCATCCCGCAGACGTACTGCGGCACCCGGGTCGGGCAGCGCTGTTCTGATCGCTGCGGGGTCGACAACATCCGCGGCGACGGCGATCCGATGGACATCTGCATCTTCTCAGAGAAGTCGATGGCGCATGCCAACTTCTTCCTCCGCGCGCGGCCCATCGGAGGGCTGCGCATGATCGACGGCGACGAAGCGGACGACAAGATCGTGGCGGTGCTCGAGAACGATCTGGCCTATGGACGCCTGCGCGACGTCGCCGACGCTCCGGAGGGGTTGATCGAGCGCCTGCGGCACTACTTCCTCACCTACAAGCAGATGCCGGGCGAGCCCGCCCGCACTGTCCGCATCCCCGAAGTGTACGACCGCGTCGAGGCGGTGGAGGTGATCCGCCGGAGCCTCGACGACTACCGGGAGTGCTTCGGCGATCCGCAGGTGCGCCCGATGCAGCTCGCCCGCCTCATTGGAGAGCGCGAGGGCGGACGGTAACTTTTGCGGTGGGCGACTCGTCATCGGCAGCGTAATGGAAGAGCGGCAGTGATCCCGTATCCGCCGATCGAGCCGCCGCCTGTGGGGGTGCGCTTTCCCGAGCCGCGGCAGGGTGAGGACGTGGTGGCGGTGAGCCGGACCCTCTCGCCGGCGTTGGTGCTGGAGGCGTACAAGGCAGGCATCTTTCCTTGGCCGGTGCGGCAGGGACTGGTTCCCTGGGCCTCGCCGGATCCGCGCGCGATCTTTCCGCTCCAGGCGATGGAGCCGTGGCCGCGCACCGTCCGCCGCGCGCTGAAGGCCGGCTTCCGCGTCTCCTTCGACGAGGCGTTCGACGACGTCATGCGCGCCTGCGGCAACCGCCCTGGCGAGGGCACCTGGATCACGCCGGACATCCTCTCCACGTACTCGGAGCTGCACCGCCTGGGTTGGGCGCACAGCGTCGAGGCGTGGCAGGGGAGGACACTCGCGGGAGGGCTGTACGGCATCGCGTTGGGCGGGCTGTTCGCCGGGGAGTCGATGTTCCACCGGGTCAGCGGCGCATCCAAGGCGGCCTTTGCCGCCTGCGCAGAGCGGCTGCGCGACCGCGGGTTCCGGATCTTCGACGTGCAGGTGCTTACGCCGCACCTGTCGCTGCTCGGCTGCCGCGAGATCCCGCGTGCCGAGTACCGCTCCCGCGTCCGCGAGGCCCTGCACCAGCCAGCCCGCTTCAGCTGATCCGGGGACACTCCCTGCCAGACCCCGTTGGCATGGGGAATTGCGTAGGGTGTCCCCGGATCTATTGGTACACTGCCTGCATGCGGTTTGGCATCGATTTCGGCACCACCCACACGGTCGTAGCTGTGGTCGATCGGGGGAATTACCCGATCGTATCCTTCGAGCACACGGACGCCATCCCCTCCATCGTCTCACTCGACCCGGAAGGCGAAGTGCACTTCGGGCGCAGCGAGGCGGGCTGGACGGTGCTGCGGTCGTTCAAGCGGCTCCTCGACGAGGGGCATCCGGAGGCGGAGGTCCGGATCGGCAACCGCTCCCTCACGCTCGCAGATCTATTGACCCGCTTTCTCGCCCACGTCCGCGAACAGCTGTTCCATCATTCCAACGCCGGCTTGCGGAAGAAGGACAAGATCGAGACGGCGGTCAGCGTTCCGGCGAACGCGTCCACCGCGCAGCGGCTGATCACGATGGACGCCTACCGGCGGGCCGGATTCGACGTGAAGGCGGTGCTCAACGAGCCGAGCGCAGCAGGGTTCGAGTACGCCCATCGCTTCCGCGAGACGGTGACCGCCAAGCGCGAGTACGTGCTCGTCTACGACCTGGGCGGCGGCACTTTCGACGCCTCGCTCATCCACATGGAGGGCCGCACCAACGAGGTGATCACCTCGAATGGGGTCTCCCGGCTGGGCGGCGACGATTTCGACGAAGCCATCGCCCGCCTGGTGCTGGCGAAACGCCGCGGCAGCTCGCTCACCCCCCAGTTGCTCGATGAGGTGCGGGAGCAGAAGGAGTCGCTGAATCCGAACACGCGCAAGTTCGTCGTCGACGATACGGTGGTCGCCGTGGACGAGATCTACGACGCCTGCTCCCCGTTGATCGAGCAGACGCTCGCGGCCATGGAGCCGGCAATGCGCGATCCACGCCGCGGCGCCGACGAGGTGGCCTGGACCGAGCTGGCGGGCATCTACGTCGTCGGAGGCGCATCCTCGTTTCCCCCCGTCTATCGGAGGCTGCGCGACAAGTTCGGCTCGCACCGCGTGCGGCGCTCGCCGCACCCGTTCGGCTCCTGCGCCATCGGTCTCGCCATCCACCTCGACGAGGGCGCGGGATACAAGCTGACCGAGCGGCTCACCCGTCACTTCGGCGTCTTCCGCGAGGACGAGCACGGTGGCCGCATCTCCTTCGACGTGCTGGTGCCGAAGGACACGCCGTTGCCCACGAACGTTTCACGCCGCTACCGCGCCGCCCACAACGTGGGCCATTACCGCTTCGTCGAGTGCGGTCGCATCGACGGCGGGCGCCCCGAGGGCAATCTCGCAGCCTGGGACGAAGTGCTGTTCCCGTTCGACCCTTCGCTGCGCGGACGCGATCTCGGCGCCATTCCCGTGCAGCGGCTCGGCCACGGACCGGAAGTGGAAGAGACCTACCAGTGCCGCGCCGACGGGACGGTCACTGCCAGCTTGCGAGTCCTTGACGACGGATTCGAACGGACGCTCCGGTTGTCGCGGAGATGACCCCTACGGCCCCTATGGCACGGTGAAGCTGCTCCAGCCGCGTCGCGCCCCCTCCTGAAGGAACAGCTTCACGCCGGCCACCGTCGCCGGCCGCTCGTAGCCGAAGCTCGAACCGGTGCCGGAGTCGTGCAGATCGAGCACCGCGTCGATCCCCGCTGCCGCGCACTGCTCCACATGGGCGATCATTTTAGCGGCGAGCGCCGGACCGTCGGAGACGCCGAGGGTCCAGTCGTCGAAATCGCTGGTCCAGTGCTGATGCGCGATTCCCATCGAGGCGATCACGGCCACGCGCGGATCCATCTGCTCGCCGATCGTTCCCAGGGGAAACGCGCCCTCCACGCGCTGGATCCCGTAGGGCAGGCGGAACGGGACCGGCGCCGGCCGCAGCGAGCGCAGCACCGCTTCGCCGCGCCGCAAGTCGGCGGCGAGCTCCCGCCAGCGGTCCGGCCGCAGGTGCGAGTACGTGTGGTTTCCCAGGACATGACCCTCGCGCGCCGCCCGCTCGACGATCGATCGCGCGCGGCGCGGGTCTCCACACCACGGGGCCTCCTCGACGTTGCGGCCGAGCAGAAAGAAGGTCACCCGCACGCCCGAGTCGCGGAGCACGTCGAGCAGCTCCGTCGTGGACGGACCAGGGCCGTCGTCGAAGGTCAGCGCGAACACGGCTCCACTATACTCGCCGCCGTGAAGAAGCTGTGCCTCGTCCAGCTCCCCGTGCCTCCGCCTGCGGCGCTGGCGGCGACCGGCAACGTGCCGCTTGCGGCCGGCTGCCTGGGCGTCGCCGCCCGCGTGCACGGGTTGGAGAAGCGGCTCCAGATCGAAGTCGTCGAGCCCGCAGCGACCGATGTCCTCGGCGACGCGCTACTCGCCGATCGCATCGCGCGCGAGGAGCCCGAGCTCGTCGGGTTCTCCCTCTACCTCTGGAACAGCGAGCGAAGCCTGCATCTCGCGCGGGAGGTGAAGCGCAGATCGCCGCACACGCGCGTGCTGATCGGAGGCCCGGAGGTCGGCCCGGACAACGCGTTCATCCTCCAGCAAACCGGTGCGGACATCGCGGTGACCGGCGAGGCGGAGGACACGTTCGCGCGCGTCATGTCCGCCCTCGTGGAAGGGAGGAGTGCCGACGGCATCCCGGGCGTCGCGCTGCGCGGTCCGCTCGGGTTCAACGCCTTCGCGCCGCAGCCGGCGGCCAATTTTCCGCTCACCGACTATCCGTCGCCATACCTCGCGGATCTGGTCCCGGTGGATCCCGAGCGCTCGACCTATGTCGAGACCGTTCGCGGCTGCCGCTCGCATTGTACGTTCTGCTTCTATCCCCGCTCTTCGAGCGTCCTTCGCCTGCTCGACGTGGAAAAGAGCGCTGCGCTGATCGCGGCACTGCGCGATCGCGGAGCGCGCGAGGTGGTGTTCCTCGATCCGACGTTCAATCACAGGCCGGAGTTCGAGCCGCTGCTCGACGCGCTGATCCGGGAGAACGCCGCGCGCGCGCTGAGCTTCTTCGCCGAGATCCGAGCGGAGGGCCTGACCGCGCAGCAGGCGCGGAAGCTCAAGCAGGCCGGATTCGATCGCCTGGAGATCGGCCTGCAGTCGGTCAACCGCGAGACCTTGAAACGCGTGCGGCGGGGCGGATCTCCGGAGAAGGTGGCGGAGGCCGCGCGCATGCTACATGGCGAAGGCATCGAGCTGCTCGTCGACCTGATCGTGGGTCTTCCCGGCGACACGCCGGAAGACGTGCTGCGAGGGATGGACTTTCTCGACGCGAACGGCCTGGCCGGCGAGGCGCAGGTGTTCCCGCTCTCGCTGCTGCCGGGCACGGCCATGCGGGCCACGGCCGGGCCGGACGGCGTCGCCTTCGACGCCGCGCCGCCCTACCGGGTCCGCCGCACCGCGACGTTCAGCGAGGAGGCACTGCTCGGGACGCTGCTCGCCGCGGAGGACCGCCTGGGCCGTCGCCTCGATGAGTGGCCCCGGCCGCACCTCGTCGATGGCGGGCTCGACGGATTCGCCCCGCGGCAGGAGCCTTCCGCGCAGCACGTGGCGCTCTGGTTCCGGGCGGCCGATCCGTTCACGCGCCGCGGCGAGATCCTGCGGGCGATCGACGCGCGGCTGCGCCTCGACCCGTATGCCACGCTGGATGTCGTACTCTGTCCGGACGCGCCGTTCCCGCTCGATCTGCTCGATCTGATTCGCGGGCGTCTGCGCGATGCGCCGCAAAGCTACCTCTCGCGCGTTCTCGGCCACCGCGGGGAGGATCTGCAGCGCCGCATCGCCGTCGTCCTGCGTGGTCCGCAGCCGCCGGACTGGATCGATGCGGCGCGGGAGAAGGCGCAGGTCTTTCGCGACCAGAGCGCTGGCGATGCGCTGCGCGAGCCGGAAGAGCTGGGCGCGGCGCTGCCGGGCGCACGAATCACCGGGCCGGTCACGGCGGAGGATTTCTCCGCGCTCGCGCGCCGCGCCGAGGGCGAGTCGGTGGTCTTTGCCGACGAGGCGCTGGAGCTGCAGTGGACCCGGCGCGTGCTCGGGTTCAGCGACGCACGCTGACGGCCCTCATTCGGGTTTCAGGACCGCGGAAAGGCGCTCGCGGTCGGCAGGCGAGATCGATACGAACTTCACCCCGACGTCGTAGCGTGCCGGCGATCCTTCGGGCAGGCCGTCCACCCACACCACCTCGACCGTGCAAACCACCTCGCTCTGGTCGGGCAGGAACAGCTCCAGTTCCAGGCGATCGCCCGGCATCGGCGGGTCGTCGGCATAGACGCGCAGGCCGCCGAGGCTCACGTCGACGGCCTTGCGCCGGCCGAAGAGCGGCTGTCCCAGCGGCCGGCAGAAGACGGGTGCGTTCACACGGTGAAACTTGCGTCGGTCGTCCATCTGCCCGAACGTATCGGGCGTCGCCCTGTCCGTCGAGTTTCGTGCTCAGGAGCCGCTGCCGTCTTCGAGCTCGGGATCCTGCGGCTCTGCCTCCGTGTCCGCGCCGTGCTCGTCCACGTGCGGACGGGCCGCCTTCGGCGGCTCGGCGGGCTTTGCCGGAGGTTGGATCTCCGCCAGCTGCGCAGGCGAGAGCTGTGCGCGCGGCGCCTTCTCGGATCGTTCGCGGAGCGCGAGCGTGCCACCGATCAGGACAGCGAGGCTCAGGGTGACGAACAGCGTCTTTCCCAGGGTCGTCATGGTGTGTCTCCTTCGTTGCGCGACCTGATTTCACTCCGCGTGCCACGGCTCTTTCCTCTGGAGAGGGCCCGGCCGGGCGATGCGATTCGTAGATTCGTAGAGCCGGACGCTATCGAAAAGCCCGGCCTTGATTTCGCAGGTGGGGCTCGCGGAGAGTGCGTTCCACGGAGGCACCATGGGCCGCTACGATGAGGTCTTCCGCCGGTCGCTGCAGGAACCGGAGACGTTCTGGGCCGAGGCGGCCCACGCGCTGCGCTGGCGGAAGCCCTGGAATCGGGTGCTCGACCGGGACGATCCGCGGCGCCCGCGCTGGTTCGAAGGCGGCGAGCTGAACACCTGCGAGAACGCGCTCGACGTACACGTGGAGTCCGGCCGGGGCGATCAGGTCGCGCTCATCTGGGACAGCGCGGTAGCCAACCAGACGATGAAGTACACGTACCGGGAGCTGCTGCAGGAGACGGCGCGATTCGCCGGAGCGCTTCGCCGGCTCGGAGCAGGGAAGGGCGACCGCGTCGTCATCTACATGCCGATGGTTCCGCAGGCGTTGATCGCCATGCTCGCTTGCGCGCGCATCGGCGCCGTGCATTCGGTGGTCTTCGGCGGCTTCGCCGCGCACGAGCTCGCCGCGCGCATCGAGCACGCGCGGCCCAAGCTGATCGTCTGCGGCTCGTGCGGGCTGGAGCCGGGCCGGACGGTCCCGTACAAGCCGATGGTCGACAAGGCGATCTCGATCTCCAGGCACAAGCCCGACAACGTGATTCTCCTCCAGCGGCCGCAGCTCGCCGGGGAGCTGCAGAAGGGCCGTGACATCGACTGGAACGAAGCCGTTGCCGGAGCGGAGCCGGCCGCTTGCGTGTCGGTCGGCGCGAACGATCCGCTGTACGTGCTGTACACGAGCGGCACCACCGGCCGTCCGAAGGGAATCGTGCGCGACAACGGGGGCCACGCCGTCGCCCTCAAGTACAGCATGGGCGCGCTCTACAATGCCCGGCCGGGCGAGCCGTACTGGGCCGCCAGCGACATCGGCTGGGTGGTCGGGCACTCGTACATCGTCTATGCCCCGCTGCTGAACGGGAACACGACCATCCTCTACGAGGGCAAGCCGGTGGGAACGCCGGACGCGGGCGCCTTCTGGCGCGTCGTTTCACAGCACGGAGTGCAGACGCTCTTCACTGCGCCGACGGCGTTCCGCGCCATCCGCCGCGAGGATCCCGAAGGGAAATTCATCCAGAAGCACCAGCCGGCGAAGTCGCTGCGGGCGCTGTTCCTTGCCGGCGAGCGCTGCGATCCGGAGACGCTGCAGTGGGCGCAGCAAAAGCTGCGCATCCCGGTGGTCGATCACTGGTGGCAGACGGAGACGGGCTGGCCCATCGTCGGCAACCCGCTCGGCATCGAGGAATTCCCCGTCAAGCCGGGCTCCGCAACGAAGCCGGTGCCCGGTTACGACGTGCGCGTCCTCGACGAGACCGGCGCCGACGTTCCGCGCGGGCAGAGCGGCGCCATCGCCATCAAGCTGCCGCTGCCGCCCGGATGCCTGCCGACGCTGTACGAAGACGACGCCAACTTCGTCCAGGCATATCTTTCGCGCTATCCGGGGTTCTATCTGACCGGCGATGGCGGGTTCTTCGATCAGGACGGGTACCTCTCGATCATGGGTCGGATCGACGACGTCATCAACGTCGCCGGCCATCGCCTCTCCACGGGGGCGATGGAGGAGATCCTGGCGTCGCACAAGGACGTCGCCGAATGCGCGGTGGTCGGCGTGAACGACCAGCTCAAGGGCGAGGTCCCCGTCGGGTTCGTCGTGCTCAAGTCCGGAGTGCAGCGCGACGAGAAGGAACTGGTGAAGGAGCTGGTCGACCTGGTGCGCGAACGGATCGGCCCGGTGGCGTTCTTCAAGCAAGCCGCGATTGTCGCAAAGTTGCCGAAGACGCGGTCCGGCAAGATTCTCCGGGGAACCATCCGCAAGATCGCCGACGGGATCGAGTACACGACGCCGCCGACCATCGAAGATCCCGTCACGCTCCAAGACATGGGTCGCGTGCTGTCGAAGCTCGGGTATCCGCGAAAGGTCTAGCCTGACTGCCTGATCGTCCCTAACCTCCTCGCACGGAGGGGTGGGCGGTGGCGAGCGCGGGTCACGTTCCGAGCGGTTTGCGCGGCGTCCGGTCGGATTTTGCACACTTCTCCCGCGTGCACGGAGCAAGTGGTTTCCGCGCCCGGCTGCGCCTGCTGTTGGCGTCGCGGGCGTTCTGGGCCCTGGCCGTCTACCGTTTCGGAAGATGGGTCTACGAGCGCCCGGGCCACCCGCTGATGCTCGCGTTCCGGGCCCTGTACGTTTTGCTGTTCGAAGCCGGACGGCTGCTCACGAAGACGAGTCTCAGCGCGCGCTCCCGGATCGAGAGCGAGGTGTGGATCGCGCCCCGCGGCGAGGTCTTCATCTCGCTGGGGGCGCGCGTCGGCCGCGGCTCGATGCTTCACGGCGGCAACACCCTCGGCGTCGGCGGCAGGCCCGGAGCCCGCGGGCATCCGCAGCTGGGCGAGCGCGTGGTGCTGGCTCCCGGCGCTTCCGCCGTCGGGCCCGTGCAGCTCCCAGACGGCTCTGTGATCGCGGCGAATACGCTGGTGGGCCGCTCGCTGCCGCGCGGTCACGGCTGGACCGGCATTCCACCGAAACCGGTCCCCGCCGCGAAGATCGCCCTTCCCACCCCGCAGCGATTCGATTCGCTGCGCAAGGAGGCAGCGTCGATGTACCCGGAGCACTTCTGGCCCGCATATCGGGCCGATCTCGAGCGCCACCTCATCTATCACCCCGGTGCCGGCGCTTTGACCCGGTTGCGGTTTGCACTCACGCTCGACGGATCCTGGGCGATGGCGGTGTACCGCTTCGGTCGCCGCCTGAAGACCCTCCCCCCGCATCCCCTGGCTGCTCCGTTGCTCTGGGCGCTTTACACCATCGCGGAAGTGCTGCTCGGCGTTCTCACCTCGATCTCGATCGACGTGGAGGCGTGCATCGAGCCCGGCTTCTACGTCGGCCACTTCGTCTCGCTGCGGATCGGTCCGGGAGTGCGGATCGGAAAGAACTGCTCGGTCGGGCAGATGTGCACCATCGAGGGGACCGGTCGCTATCCGGGGACGAACGCGCCGGTCCTGGGCGAGCGCGTGTACGTCGGCTCCGGCGCGAAGGTGATAGGCCCGCTGCGCATCGCGGACGGCGCCGCGATCTGCGCGAACTCGGTGGTGGTCGAGGACGTTCCGGAGAACGGCGTCGTCCTCGGCATTCCGGGCGCGATCATCTCGCGGCGCGGGAGCGGCGACTTCATCTATCTCGGCGCGGGAACCGGCGTGCGCGACCTGCCCGCAAATCCCGAGCCCCGAGGCGCTCTCAGTACGGGCTAGCGGTTGGAGGCGACGATCGATGGTCCAACAGCGGATCAAGGCGGTCCTGGCGGAGGTCTTCCAGATCGATCCGGCGACGCTCGCCCCTACCGCCTCGCCGGCGGACATCGAGGGTTGGGACTCCTTCGGTCATCTCGCGCTGGTGGAAGCGCTGCAGACCGAGTTCCGCATCCAGTTCGAGGTTGAGGACATCGCGCGGATGGAGAACCTCGGGGCCATCGAGCAGATCCTCCTGCGCCGCGGAGTCGAGCCGTGAACTTCGCCGATCGGCTGCTCGCTGGGAGGAACGGCGCCCGTCCCGCGCTGATCACGCTGGACGCGGAGCACTCCTACGGCCAGCTCTCGGCCGCCGTTTCGTCGGCCGCCGTGTTCCTGCTGGAGAACGGCGCCAGGCACGGCGAGTGCGTCGGCATCGCGGCCGAGAACTCCTTCTTCTGGGTCGCTGCCTACCTCGGCTCGATGCGCGCGGGCTGCGTCGCCGTTCCCGTCTCGCCCGGGTTCACCGCGGGGGACTGCCGCGCCATCGTGGACCAGACCCGGATGCGGTTCGCGTTCGTCGAGACCCGGATGGCCGCTGCGTGCGCGAGATGGCTCACCCACCCCACGCATGTGGTGCTCGACCAGCCGGGTCCGGTTTCATTCCAGGGCGCGTCCGTCGCCACGCTGCCGGAGTGTGCGACCCGCGCGGTGGAGGCGCCCTCCTCCGGCTCCACCGGAAAGCCCCGGGGCGTGATGCTGTCGCACCGCAACTTCATCGCCAATACCAGCTCGATCGTCGCGGCCATCGGCCTCACCGAGCGCGACCGCGCGATGGCGGTGCTGCCCTTCCATTACTCGTTCGGCGCCTCCGTCCTGCAGACGCACCTCGCGGTGGGCGGGACGGTGGTGATCGACAAGCGGTTCCTGTTTCCGGACAAGGTGCTGCAACGGATGATCGAGACGCGCTGCACCGGCTTCGCCGGCGTTCCGAGCCACTACCAGATCCTCTTGCGCAAATCGTGCTTCAAGCAGATGGAATTCCCCGATCTGCGCTGGCTGCAACAGGCGGGCGGCAAGCTTCAGGCGCCCTTCGTCCGCGAGCTGCGCGAGGCGAAGCCGTCGGTGCGTCTCTATCTCATGTACGGCGCCACGGAGGCGACGGCGCGCCTGTCGATCCTCGATCCAGACGAGGTGGATGCACGTCCCGCCAGCATCGGCAAGGGCATCCCGGGCGTCACGCTCCGCATCGTCGACGAGCAGGGCCGCCCCGTCGCGCCCGGCGAGATGGGCGAAATCGTCGCCGAGGGAGAGAACATCGCGCGCGGGTACTTCCAGGATCCGGCCGAAACGGCGGCGACCTTCCGCGATGACCGGCTGCACACGGGAGATCTGGCAACCATCGATCCGCAGGGTTATGTGACCGTGCTCGGCCGCGCGAAGAGCTTCCTCAAATGCGGCGGGACGCGGATGAGCGCCGAGCGCTTCGAGGAGGCGCTGCTGGCGTTCCCGGACATCGTCGAGGCGGCGGTGATCGGCGTGCCGGACGAGGTGATGGGGGAGGCGCCGGCGGCCTTCGTGGTCGCACGCGACCCGGCCGACGTCACCGTGGCCGACCGCCTGGGCGAGTTCGCCAGCGAGAATCTGCCTATCGCGCTGCGGCCGAAGCTCATCGAGGTCGTGCCCGAGTTGCCCAAGAGCGCCGCCGGCAAGGTGCAGCGGATCAAGCTGCACGAACGGCTGCGGCCGCGGCAGGACGCGGCCTGACGCCTGCAATCAGAGCCGTGCGACCAGGCTCGAGAACCGGTCCGCGGCTTCTTCCAGGCTCTCCAGCGAAGTTGCAAACGAGAGGCGGAGGTATCCGGATCCACCTGGACCGAATCCCGCTCCATCGAGCAGCGCGACCGCCTCCTCCTGGAGGAGCCGGTCCGCGAGCGCGGCGGCGCTGAGGGGAAGCGCGCGCACGTCCGGGAAAGCGTAGAACGCTCCGGCCGGCTCGTGACAGCGAACGCCCGGAATCCGCGCAAGGCGCGCGACGATCGCGTCTCGCCGCGTGCGGAACCGGGCCACCATCGCATCGACCACGTCCTGCGGCCCGCGCAGTGCGGCAATCCCGGCCTCCTGCACGAACGAAGCGGTGCAGGTGTTCGAGTTGATCACCAGCCGCACCGCATGCGGAGCGAGCGCCGGGGGAAAGAGGCCCCAGCCGAGCCGCCAGCCGGTCATCGCGTACGCCTTGGAGAAGCCGTCGACCAGGATCGTCCGCTCGAGCATCCCGGGAAGTGCGGCGATCGAGGGGGCGTCCGCGCCGTAGCGGATGCGCCGGTAGATCTCGTCGGCCATGACCCACAGGTCGTGGCGGTCCGCGAGCGCCGCCAGCCGCTGCAGGTCGGCCTCGGGGACTACTGCGCCAGTGGGATTGGAGGGCGAATTGAATACGACCATCCGGGTCCGCGGCGTGATCGCCCGCTCGAGCACGTCGAGATCGAGCGCCCGCCCTTGATCGAGGCGCGGCGGGACCGGGACGGGCGTCGCGCCGCAGAAGCGCACCATCGACGCATAGATGGGAAATCCGGGATCGGGAACCAGCGCCTCATCGCCCGGCGAGAGCGTCGCGAGAAAACCGTAGAAGAGGTTCGGCTTCGCTCCGGGAGTGACCAGGACGTGCTCGGGATTCGCGCGGACGCCGCGCTGCGCGAGGTGCTCCGCGATCGCCTCACGCAACCCCGGCGAGCCTGCCGGCGGGCCGTAGCGGGTGTACCCGTCCCGGAGCGCCCGGACGCCGGCCTCGACGATGTGCCCCGGAGTGGGAAAATCCGGCTCGCCGACCTCGAGATGGATGACCTGGCGCCCGCGCGCTTCCACGGCGCGCGCCTTCACCAGCACGTCGAGGGCGGTCTCCGTCCCGAGCAATCCCACACGGCTGGCGGCGCGCGGCATGCGCGCAGTCTACCGCGCGTGAGTTACTGTGCGCGCGCCATGGAACACCACGCCAACGTGTTCCTCACCAACCTGGCGATCGTGCTCTGCGTCGCCGCCGTCACTACGGTGGTGTTCCAGCGCCTGCGCCAACCCGTGGTGCTCGGGTACATCCTCGCCGGCCTGCTCGTCGGTCCGCACGTGCCGTTCCCGCTGGTGGCGGACGACGAGATCATCCGCGGGCTCTCCGAGCTCGGGGTCATCCTGCTCCTCTTCACCATCGGTCTCGAATTCACCGTCGAGAAGCTGCTGCGGGTGGGAGCGGCTGCAGCCATCGTCGCGGCGGTGGAGGTCAGCATCCAGATCATCCTCGGAGACCTCGCCGGCCGCATCTTCGGGTGGTCTCCGCGCGAGAGTCTCTTTGCGGGCGCCGTGGTGGCCATCTCCAGCACGACCATCATCGCCAAGGCGTTCGCGGAACTGCGCATCGGAGGAAGGCTGCGCGAGCTGGTGCTCTCGATCCTGATCGTCGAGGACCTGATCGCCATCCTTCTGCTCGCCGCGCTGACGACGCTCTCGGCCGGCCGCCTCAGCGCCGCCGAGCTCGGAATCACGGCGGGCCGGCTCGCCCTCTTTCTCGGCTGCGTCGTCGTGGCGGGATTGCTGATCATTCCGCGCCTGGTGCGCGCCATCCTCAAGCTCGATCGCCCCGAGACGACCGCCGTGGCTTCCGTCGGGATCTGTTTCGCCTTCGCGCTGCTCGCGCAGCGCTTCGGCTACTCGGTCGCGCTCGGAGCGTTCCTGGCCGGAACGCTCGTCGCCGAGTCGCAGCACGGCGTGTCCATCGAGCACCTCCTCCAGCCCGTGCGCGACCTCTTCGCCGCGGTGTTCTTCGTCTCGGTCGGAATGCTCATCGACCCCCGCCTCGTGCGCCAGCACTGGGCGGCCATCCTCGTCCTCTCCGCCGTGGTGATCGCGGGCAAGACGGTGGGAGTGTCGATTCCGGCCTTTCTCACCGGCGCCGGGATCCGCACCTCCGTCGCGGCCAGCATGAGCCTGGCGCAGATCGGAGAATTCTCGTTCATCATCGCTGCGGTCGGGACCTCGACCCGCATCGTGCCGGACTTCTTCTACCCGGTGGCGGTGAGCGTCTCGGCGCTCACCACGCTGACTACGCCGTGGATGATCCGCGCTTCCGGTCCCGTGGCAGCCTGGGTGGATCGGAAGTTGCCGCACGCATTGCAGACCTTCGTGGCGCTGTACGCATCCTGGATCGACGGGTTGCGAGCGCCGGGACCGCGCCGGACCCGCGCGCAACGGCTCGTCCGCCTGCTGTTGCTGGATGCGGCGCTCCTCACGGCGGCGGTGGTGCTGTGCGCGCGCTTCTTTCCCGACGTCGTCGACTGGCTGCGCGCGCGCGGTCTCGGCGCTCGGGCGGCTGAGATGATTGCCCTCGCCACCGCGATCGCACTGACGACTCCTTTTCTCGCAGGCAGCGTTCGGCTCGTCGGCGCGCTCGCGCTATCGCTCGCCACGCAGGCGCTGCCCGCGGGAGCGCCCGGCAAGGTCGACCTGGCGGCGGCGCCACGGCGCGCCCTCGTCGTCGCCCTGCAACTCGCCGCCGCCGTCGCCCTGGGGCTGCCGCTGTTCGCCGTGGCGCGCGCCTTCCTGCCGCTGGCCCCGACGCTGGCGCTGTTCGCCGCGGCGTTCGTCTTCCTCGGCATCCGGCTCTGGCTGTCGGTGACCCAACTCCAGGGCCACGTACGCGCCGGGGCGCAGGTGCTCGCGGCGGCCTTCTCGCAGGCGCGCGGCACGCCGGCGGCGGGGAGCGGAGCAGTGGAGGCGGAAATCGGGCGGGTCCTTCCCGGACTCGGCTCGCCCGTGCGCTTCACGCTTTCGCAGGGAAGTCCGGCGGTGGGACGGACGCTCGCGAGCCTGAACCTGCGCGGCGCCACCGGCGCGACCGTGCTCGCGATCGCGCGCGCGGGAGAGGAGGTGCTCGTTCCCACCGGACACGAGGTCCTGCGCGTCGACGATGTCCTCGCGCTCGCCGGGACGGGCGAAGCGGTGGAGGCGGCGCGCGCGCTCCTCTCCGGCCGCGGCGCAGTGGAGCAGGCCGCGAACTGAGCTCAGCGACGGATGTTCTTCGCGTAGCGCTGCAGCTGCCTGCCGACCGAGTCGCCGATGTACGCGTCGATCACGCCGAACCCGTCGACGCTCATCAGGCACCTGGAGACGAGCTCCTCGAATTCCTCGGAGTGCCTCAAGGCGGAAAGCCTGGTGCGTTCGCCGCGGACGAGGATGAAGCCGTCGAGGTCACCGCCGTGCGGCGAGAGCAGGCAGGGCTCGAAAGAATCGATCGCTCCCGCCGTTTCCTGCTTGGTCAGGAAACCGACGAACGACCCGAACAACTCTAGCGCGTCCGCCTCCCGCCCGACCACGGGCAGCTTCCAGCCGACGAACAGAGCGGAATCCGATGCCATGGCGTCCCCCTTCACAGACCTCGATGGTCTGCGCGCGCACCCTAGGCTTGCGCCGGCGAAGATCAAGACGCGGTGCGGCTTCCTCCGCCGCGATATCGCGCGGCCGCCGAAGGCGGCTTGGCGACTACGCTTGACCGCAAACCCTTGCCGGCCTGGGTTTACGAAGTGTTCTAGACTGAGGGCGATGCCGGATACGACGCGCTGACGTCGTGACCGGCGAGCGCTCCGTCGACGGACAGCGCGCCACCGCCCTTGATGAGAAGCGCGATCGCGAGGCCGAGCGCGAGCAGGTGGTACTCGAATCCCTCTCCCTTCTGGGTGCCCCCCCAGTTCATGAAGAAGCCGACCTTGGAATGCACGAGCAGGATCGCGCCGAGCATCACGCAACCGATTCCGAGGGCGGCGAGGCGGGTGAGGAAGCCGACGATGAGCAGCAGCCCTCCCCCGAGCTCGGCGGCCATTATCAGGACCGTGAGCACCGGCGGCATGCCCATCTTCGCGAACCCCTGGAGAGTCGCGCTCGCCCCATATCCGCCAAACCACCCGAGCACCTTCTGCGCGCCGTGCGCAAAGAAGACCACGCCGAGCGCGAGTCGCATGAGCGTCGCGGC
>MNFJ01000191.1 GCA_001918155.1 Deltaproteobacteria bacterium 13_1_40CM_4_68_19 | reverse complement strand
CGCGGCAGCGTCGCGGCGATCGTCCGCAAGTGCCTTTTGCCCACGTACGACGTCTTCGACGAAGGCCGCTACTTCGATCCGGCGCCGGAACCGGGGCCGCTGCTGGAGGTGGCGGGGACGCGCCTGGGCGTTTCCATCTGCGAGGACCTGTGGAACGACAAGCAGTTCTGGAGACAGCCCCGGTATCTACGCGACCCGATCGAGGAGCTGGCCGCGCAAGGCGCCGAGCTGCTCGTCAACGTGTCCGCGTCGCCGTATGCGATGGGCAAGCCGGAAGTCCGGCGCAGGATGGTCAGCGCGGCCGCGCGCCGCCACGGGCTGCCCATCGCCATGTGCAACCTGGTGGGCGGGAACGACTCGCTGATCTTCGACGGGCGATCGCTCCTGGCGCGGGCGAACGGAGAGCTCCAGCGGGAAGCTGCCGCGTTCCGGGAAGACCTGATCGTCGAGGACCTCGCGTCCGGCACGGCGCGGCGGTCGCGTCCGGCCTCTCGCACCTCGGGCGCTGCCGTGATCCCGGACCAGACCCCGGAGACGAGCGCCGGGGCGCTCGCGGTCGTGGCCGGATATGAAGCCGACTTGTCGGATGACACCTGCCGCGAGCTCGCCGAGGCGCTCACGCTCGGGATCCGCGACTACACCCTGAAGACGGGGTTCCGCAGGGCGGTGCTCGGGCTGTCCGGAGGAATCGACTCCGCTCTCACCGCGGTCCTGGCCGCCCGCGCCCTGGGCCCGCAAAACGTCACCACCATCGCGATGCCGTCGCGCTACACCGCCTCGATGAGCAACGAGGACGCCGAGGTGCTCGCGACGCGGCTCGGGGTGGAGTTCCACCGTATCGCCATCGAGCCGATCTTCCAGTCCTATCTCACCGCGCTCGCGCCGCTGTTCGCCGGGCGCGGGCCCGATGTGACCGAGGAGAACCTGCAAGCGCGCATCCGCGGAGCGCTGCTGATGGCGTTTTCGAACAAGACCGGGGCGCTGCTGATCACGACCGGAAACAAGAGCGAGCTGGCCACCGGCTTCTGCACGCTCTACGGCGACATGGCGGGCGGGCTCGCCGCGATCGGCGATCTCTCGAAGACGGCCGTGTACGCGCTGGCGCGCTGGTTCAACCGGCAAGGGCCGGAGCTGATCCCCTCGCGCATCCTCACCCGGCCGCCCACGGCGGAGCTGCGCGAGAACCAGACGGACCAGGACACGCTCCCGCCCTACGACGAGCTGGACAAGGTCCTGCGCAGCCATGTCGAGGAGCACCTGGGGGCACGCCGGTTGATCGAACGCGGCTTTCCCGAGGAACTGGTCCGCCGTGTCCTCAAGCTCGTCGTCCAGAGCGAGTACAAGCGCCGGCAGGCGGCGCCTGCCCTGCGGGTGACCGCTCGCGCGTTCGGCGAGGGCTGGCGCTTCCCGATTGCGCACGGTTATCGCCACTGACACCACCAACGGGTGCGGGCAGCCGAGCGCCCGTGCGTCCGTACGCGCCACGGCGAGCCTTCGGCGCGTGGCTGCTTTACACTCCGGCCGGTCCTTGAATGCGGCTAGCTGAACGCCCGTCCAATGGACGCGAGGAGAACGGTCATGCGTCGCTATCGGAACCTGCTCATCGTTGGTCTCGCCGCGGCGGCGACCGGTTGCATCTACGGCCGCGAGCCTGTGCGCGACGACCGTCGGATCGATACGCCGCCCCCGCCGCCGCCCGTCGCCGACTACTCCACGGACTCCGGCTACTCCGCTCCCCAGAGCTACCAGAACGAAACGCCGCCTCCACCCGCGGGCAGCGACGTTTCCAGCGAAGCCGTCTTCTACGAGCGGCTCTCGCCCTACGGATACTGGATGTTCGTCGCTCCCTACGGGCGAGTCTGGGTCCCGGCGGTCGGATACGGCTGGCGTCCCTACTACTATGGTCAGTGGGTCCTGACCGACTGGGGCTGGACGTTCGTCTCCGACGACCCATGGGGCTGGGCCGCCTATCACTACGGCCGCTGGAACTGGGGGATCGGAGTCGGCTGGTACTGGATTCCGGGCTACGAGTGGGCGCCGGCGTGGGTCTACTGGCGGTATGGGGGCGGTTATGTGACTTGGTGCCCCATCGGTCCGGCCGGAGTCGCGTTCGGTTACCGGCATCCGGCATGGATCGCCGTCCCCGAAAACCACTTCACCCGCCCGATCGCCGCGGTCGCGTTGCCTTCCCAACGGACGTCCGGCGTAGTCACGCAGGCGCGGCCGCTGTCCGGCAGCCATGCGACCGTCGCCCGCAGTGGGAGCTTCGGCCCTCCCGTGACCGGCGTCGCGCGTGCCACCGGGCAGCAGATCCGACCGATGGCGGTAGCACAGGCCGTGCGTCCGAGGCCGGCCACCGTCGAGAGAGGTCCAGCCGTCATGCGCTCTCCCGTCCAGGCCCGCCCGCGAACGGGATCGTATGGCCGTTTCGGGCCCGCAGCGCGACCGGGTGGAGGCCCGCGCGCCGTGCCCGCAGGCCAGCCTGGGTCTTCGGCGCCCAGATCGAGCCTGCCTTCCGGCGGCGGCGCGCCTTCCGGCGCCTCCGGCGGGGGATCCGCCCCGCATTCGTCCGGAGGTGGCGGTCCGCACGCCACAACCGGCAGGGCGCGGTAGTCGCGGCCGCCGAAGGCGGCTTGGCGACTATGTGTTTAGACTGTACACGGTATTAAATGTGTTCTAGACGGTCGCCGTGTCCGTCTACCTGAGCGTCGCGCCGCCCGACGGATTCAGCAGATGGGGCGATGCGGAATGGGAGCGCTGGCTTCGCGACCATCCATGGGAGGCCGCCGAGCGCCTCTGCTCCCGCGGTGACTGGGCCATCTTTCTCTACCAGATCCGGCAGCACTGCCCGCGCGCCGGCAGAAGCGTGGAACCTCTGCTGGAGTCGCTGGTCAATGAGCGCCCCCTCTCCTCCCAACAGGTGCGCGACCTTCGCGCCATCCTTCGTACGGCGTTCGACGAGCTGAGCGCGGTCCCCGCAACCGCAATGCAGCGCTCCGATCAGCATTTCGCCAGCGCCGAGGATCTGGTCGCGATGGTCGGCGCCGCGCGCGCCCGCCTGGGCAAGGAGCCCAGCATCGGCGACGTCTGGGCGGATCTCCTTGCGCGCACCGACGTGCTGCTCGCGAAGGCGATCGCGCAGGACCGCGGAATCTACTTCGGGAACGTCTGATGGCCATCGACGTGCAGCGCGTGCTGGTAGTCGGAGCGGGGACGATGGGCAGCGGCATCGCCCAGGTGGCGGCGCGCGCCGGATACCGCACGGAGCTGTTCGACGTCGCTCCGGGCGCCGCGCAGCGCGCGTTGGAACGCGTGGCGGAATCGCTCGGGCGCGCGGTCGAGAAAGGCCGGTGCACCGCCCAGGAGCGCGACGAGGCGCTGCGCCGGCTCGCCATGGCAGCCGACCTGGAAGTCGCCGCGGCACAAGCCGATCTGATCGTGGAAGCTGCGCCCGAGGACCTTCAGCTCAAGAAGGAGGTGTTCGCGAGGATCTCGAAAGCGGCGCGGCCGGAAACCATCCTCGCCAGCAACACCTCGTCGCTGCCGATCACCGCGATCGCGGCGGCGGCGAGAGGTCCCGAGCGCGTGATCGGGCTTCACTTCTTCAACCCGGTGCCGGCGATGAAGCTGCTCGAGATCGTCCAGGGCGAGCGGACGCATCCCATGGTGGTCACGGCGGCTCGCGCGGTAGGCGCGAGGTTGGGAAAGGAAGTGGTGGTGGTCCGCGATGCGCCGGGATTTGCCACCAGCCGCCTCGGCATTGCGCTCGCCATGGAGGCGATCCGCATGCTCGAGGAGGGCGTCGCGTCGGCCGAGGAGATCGATCGCGCCATCGAGCTCGGCTACGGGCATCCGATGGGTCCGCTCAAGCTCACGGATCAGGTGGGCCTGGACGTGCGGCTCGCGATCGCCGAGCACCTGACGAGCGAGCTGGGAGAGCGCTTCCGTCCGCCGCAACTGCTGCGCCGGATGGTGCGCGCGGGCAAACTGGGGAAGAAGTCCGGCGAAGGGTTCTACAAGTACTAGCTCTCCACCACTTGGGCCAGGCGCCACGAATCAGCGCCAACAGGCCGTTGTTCGGGCGGAATTCATGAGCCGACGGTAAAACACGGGATGCGCTCGCGATCCCGTGCGTAGGAGGGGGGGTTTCGGTCGGAGCGCCCGAGTGTTACCAATTCCTACATGCAGCCTCTCTGCACCGTCGTTGCCTTCGGCGCTGCACCTACCAAGGCTGCCGCGCGGCTCGACGCAGCGGCCGGCGCGTGCGACCTCCTGCCCTTCGGGGAGGATCTCTTCGCCCGCATCAAGCGCGCGGAGGCAGGGTCGATGGTGCTCTTGCTCGCGGACGAATCCGACGATCCGGCACTGGCCGGCGCCGCGAAGGCCGCCCGCATTCTCGAACGGCGTGGAGGAGGAGAGGCGGTCGTCGTCCTGCCTTCAGTGCCCGCCCTGCCGGGACCTCGGGCCCGCGCGCGGTTGGAACGCGCTGCGACCCTGAGCAAGTGCTGCGTGGTGCAGCCGGTCGGACCCGCCTCCTGGGCCGACGCAGTGCGCTGCTTCGTCGAGCCGTTGGCGGTGTTCGGACTGGTCGGCGTCGACCCGCGCGAGATCCACGGCCTCTTGCGCCCCCGCACGGCCCTCCTCCACCTCTGGCAGGACGACTCTCTCGACCGTGTGCTGCCCGATGCGCGCGAGGTGCTGGTGACCTGCCGGCTCCGGCCCAGCGCCACGCTGCGCGAGGTGGAGGAGGCGGCGAGACGCGTGAGGGAGTCTACGGAGGCGCGGCTGGTACTCGCGGGACCGGAAGTGGCCCGCGACGACGGCCCGCGCGCCATCGCCGCAGTGTTTCTCTAGAACACATTTCATGCGCGCGCCTTCGGCGCGGGAGCGGCTAAATCCCCTCGAGCAGCTCGGGCAGGCGGCGCGCGAACTCCCCCTTGCTCAACACCTGATCGCAGCCGGCCGCGCGCGCCGCCGAGATCACGTCCTCGCGCGTGTGATCGACGTAGCCGATGACCGTGACGTTCCCACCCTTCTTGATCTCGCGGATTGCGTTGATCGCGTCGAGCTGCGGCGAGGCGAGATCGATGAGCAGGACGTCGGGTTGCTCGCGCGCAACCTCGTCCACCACCTTGGTCCCGCGCTTGAGCCAGGTGATCGGGCGTCCGCCGGCGGCGGCGTTGACCTTCGAGGAGAACATCAGATCGTGGATCGCGGCGAGAATCTTCATGCGCACACCCCCGCGCCCGGCTGCGAGCCGTACGGCAGTCCGAGCACCTGTGCGGTGCGGCCGTCCTCGAGCGGCACCGCGGAAGCGGGAACGATCAGCTCCCTGTGAACGTAACCGAGCAAGAGCGCCGTCCCGCCAACCTGCGTGGCCGAGGTGATGCGTCCCTTCGCTCCGGTACCCAGCCTCGAGCCAGGGGCAGGCGCCGCTCCCGCGATCTGGAGACGTACGAGGTTCCAGGCCACGCGGCCGCGGTACGTCGCCATCGCCACCACTTCCTGTCCGACGTAGCATCCCTTGCTGAACGACACCAGCGGATCGAGACCTGCCTCGATGGGCGTGGCTTCCTCGTCCAGCTCCGCGCCCCACTTCGGAACACCGATCGCAATTCGCCAGGCCTCCGCGAGATCGGGGCGCGGCCGCTCCTGGATCGCCTCGAGGAGCGATTGCGCCTCCGCCTCCGGCAACAGAAGCTCGAGGCCGAGGGGCTGGGCGCTGCCCGCGATGTGCTCGGGCACCGACCGGGGCGGAACCTCCGAAGGCCAGTAACGCAGCCGACGGAGCCCTACCAACTCCTGCAGCTCGCAGTCCTCCATGATCAGGAGCTTGTCGAGGTGCGCGCGCAGCGCGTCGAGGCGATCGGGCCCGGTGGTGACGATGACCTCATCGCGCGTACGCCAGAGGAGGCCGATCGCCACCAGCCGTCCCTTTCCGTTCAGGAATGCGCCCGCGATCGCACCACCGTACGGCGCTGCGGCGAGATCGTTGCTCTGCATGCCCTGCAGCCACTTCTCGCGATCCGGCCCCACTACGCGCACGCCGAGCGCCGGCCCGAGGTCCTCGAGACCTACCGGCGGCTGTGGCATGGCGTCAGGAGCACTCCCATGGCTAGGGGTGTAAGGCGCACGCACCGCGTCACACAACCGGGGCGCGAGCGGGACAGATCGGCCGGCGGAATCCAGCTGCGCCTGCGGCGCCTTGTCCTCGTTGCTCTTGAACGTGACCTGCGGGCTCATGCTGTTACACTCCTGCGGTCCTTGGAGGCCCGAATGGCGGAAAAGGTGCTCATCGATTCCGACACCGCCGCCAACGACGACGGCCTCCTCATCACGCCCGAGCGCACCGCGAAAGTCGCCGCCTACATCGACGATCCCTGCGACGAGGGCGGATACGATGCCTTCTGCCGCGACCGCCACGGAACGCTCTGTCAGTTCCACGAAGAATTCTGCCACGCTCCAGATTATCCCTGCATCGATCGCTTACGGCACTTCCTCGCGGTCAGCTTCCTCGAGGAGATCGCCCGGCGGCGGGCGCGCGAGCGCAGCAGCTCATAGCAGATCCGCGAGCACGTCATCCGCGAACAGGGGCGCCACCCCGCCGCCCCCGACGATGTTGACCACCCGTCCCGGGGCGGCGCGGCAGACGCTCCCGCCGTCCGAGACCCCGGCGATCAGCGACGCGTAGGTGCTGATGTCCAGATGCAGGGAGAGCCTGCGGGCCCCTGTCTCCGCGCAGAGGAAGCGGTCGATGGCCGGAGCGTCCACCAGCTCCTGCGCGACCCAGCTCGCCGCCTGGTCTGCGCGCGCGCGTGCGAGCGCCTGCCCGAAGGCGGCGGGGCCGACCTCGCGACCGATCACCACGCTCTTGCCGCCGTAATCGTGGGACTTCTTGAGCACGTAGCCGTCGCCGTCGCCGAGGGCGGCATCGTCGATGTCGTCGAGCAACCTCGTCCAAGGGACCAGCTCGGCGATAGCGCCTCTCTCTTCGCTGCTGAGGAATCCTGCTTCCGCGGCCCGCGCCGACAGCTCGGCGAACAGGCCTTTCGTCTCCAGCCAGCCGTCGACGCGGTTCCAGATTCCGTGCCGTATGGGGTCGAGGAACGCCTGCCCGAGCAACGACGACGGCTCGACGTACCGGGCGAACAGGTGCCGGTAGATGACGCCGTGAGGATCCCCCTCGAGCGCGACGTCCGCGGGTGTGCAGGTGTGCGCGTCGATGCCGCGATCCCGCAGCAGGGCAGCCAGCGCGCGAAGCTCGGCGACCTGGGGGTCCCCCTCCCGATGCAAGAGCTGGACGTGCAGCGGCTTTGCGCGATGGCGGGCCGCGGCGAGGAGCGCATCGGCCAGCCAGCTCGCGTTGCGCGGGTTTCGCTGCAGCGCCTGCGCGTGCGCCGGCGCCACGGCTTCCGCCCAACCACGAGCAGCCGCGTCCGAGTACACCTGCATCGCCGGGATGGTCGCGTTCACCTCGAGCGCGCGCACGTTCCCGTCCGCATCGACGAACCAGTCGATGCGCGACTGCAATAGCTCTTCCGCCTCCCGCCAGCGGGCGGCGAGCGCCGCGCTCTCCATCGGCGAGAGGTGGCAGAAGAGAAGGCGCGCTCTTTGCGGGCGCCGCTCGATCACCTCGCGCGCGATCTTCACCAGCGCGCTGGTGATCAGATGAGCGCCTCTCCCGAGCGCCGCCAGCTCTTCCCGCGGCAACGCGCAAGGCGAAAGCACCAGCGGAATCGGCGTCGGGCCGCGCATGAGCCCGAGCTCCGACGCCCTCCGCTGCGCCTGCCTCGCCAGCTCGTCGCGTGCGCGCGGCTCCATGCGAACCAACCGCTCCTCCGCGGCCGCCGCCGCCCCGGTCAGCTCGAACAGATGGATCCGCATCGGTGTCAGTCTAGCAATGCTCAAGAAGCAGCGATGGCGAGATCGTCGTGGGCCTCGCTGTCGGTTGCCGGCACCAGCGTCAGCTCGGTGACCTCGGGGCGCGCGCCGAGGCGGACCATCGGCATCACCGAACCCGCGCCCCGGTTCACGTAGAGATAGCTGCGGCCGGCGCGGTACAGGCCCGCGACGAAGGGCGTGATCAACCGTGCGAGCGAGAGCGAGCGGTGCAGCCAGAGCAACGCCACCTGGCCGCCATGGGTATGCCCCGAAAGCTGCAGCTCCACCCCGAGCTCCTGCGCCCGCCGCCAGGTGTTCGGTTGGTGCGAGAGCAGCACGGTTGCGGCGCCCTCCGGCCGCCCGCGCAGCGCGGCGCGCAGATCGAAGCGCCCGCTCCACGGATCGTCCACTCCGCACAGCCAGAGCCCGTCGCCAAGGCGTTCCACCAGGATCCCACGGTTGCGCAGGACCCGCACGCCCGCCTGCTCCAACTCGCGCTCGACGGCGTCCGGCCCCGCCCAGAAATCGTGATTGCCGAGGCAGGCGAAAATGCCGTGCTTGGCGGGGATGGATGCGATCGCCTCCGCCGCGTGCCGCGCGAACTGCGGCGAGTTGTGCACGATGTCACCGGTGACGACCAATAGATCCGGGTTCAGGCGCGCCGCCCGGCGGGCAATCGCCCGCAGACGCTCCTTGGTGACGTGCCTGCCCGCGTGCAGATCCGAGAGCTGCACGATGCGTGCGCCGCGCC
>MNFJ01000089.1 GCA_001918155.1 Deltaproteobacteria bacterium 13_1_40CM_4_68_19 | reverse complement strand
ACCTGCTCGAGTGCTCGCCGGACGATCTGGTGTGGGAGCCGGGGAAATTCTCGGTGAAGGGCTCACCGTCCCGCAGCAAGACCATCCAGGAGATCGCGCTCGCCGCGTACACCAATCACCCTCAGGGAATGGAGGCGGGGCTGGAGGCGGTCTCGTACTACGACCCGCCGAATCTCACCTTCCCGTTCGGTTCGTACATCGCGGTGGTCGACATCGATCGCGGCACCGGCCAGGTGAAGGTGCGCAGGTTCGTCGCGGTCGACGATTGCGGGAACATCATCAATCCCATGATCGTCGACGGCCAGATCCACGGCGGGCTGGCCATGGGCCTCGCGCCCGCGCTGCTCGAGGAGATCAGCTACGACGACGACGGCAACATCACGGGCGGCAGCTTCATGGATTACCTGCTGCCGACGGCGATGGAGACGCCGAGCTGGGAAACGGCGAAGACGGTGACGCCGTCGCCGCACCATCCGTTCGGCGCGAAGGGCGTGGGCGAGTCCGCAACCGTGGGCGCGACGCCCGCGATCGCAAACGCCGTGGTAGATGCGCTCGCACACGTCGGCGTGCGGCACGTCGACATCCCAATCACGCCGGAGAAGGTGTGGCGGCTGCTCAAGGAGAAGGGCCTGGCGGAGTAGCGTCAGCCCTGCTGCCCGCGCAGCCACGCCGCCACCGCCTCGGTCCGGCTGCGCAGGCCGTGCTCGCGCAACATCCGGTCGATATGGGTGCGCACGGTGCGGTGGGCGAGGCCGAGCCTCGAGGCGACTTCCTTGTCCGAAAGCCCCGAGGCGATCAGCGCGAGCACCTGGGACTGCCTCGGGCTGAGCCGCAGCCGGTGCACCGAGGACTCGAGGCGGCGGTAAGCGCCAGACGCGTGGGAAGCCAACTCAGCGAGCACGCGCTCGTCGTCCTGCGAGAATGCGCCCGCGCGGAATGAAGCCAGATACGTCAGACCGACGACCCCTCCCTCGCTGGCGAGGGGAAAGTACACCGAGGAGCGCAGCGGGAAGTTTCCCGAAACCGGCGCCAGACCTTGGGGCTCCTCGCGCACGCCGCCCGCGATCACCTTGTACAATGACAGCGCCCTCTCTCGCACGAGCTCCCGGGTCTGCTCCGGGCAGTCCGAGGTGGCGTGCACGTCCACCAAAGGCTCCATGCCCGGGCGAGCGATGACCGCTGCTCCCACGTCGAACGACACCGAGCGCTCGAGCGCCCGAGGCAACAAGCCCGCCAGATGCGCGTACGAGCGAGGCTCGATGCCGAGCGGGACCGGGCCGGTAGGGCCGTGAGCCGACTGCGGCGGCCGCACGCCTCTCGCGATGCCGACGATCGCCTGGATCGTCATCGTCAACTCCGATGCGCTCGGCGACTTCAGGACCATCACCGGATCGGCCGCGAACGTCTGCAGGAGCGCGGGCACGTCCGCATCCTGCGCCGCGACGATGGCCGGGATGCCGGGTTGGAGCACGTGGACGGCGCGGATGAGGTCCCGCGCCTCGGGTCCCGCCGCGAGCAGCAGCACGGGCCTCTGCTCCAGCCCCTCCAGGACGGCCTTTTCCCCCGTTTCCGTCTTCACCACGCGGAACCCGGTACCGAGGCCCTGCCGGAGCTGATCCACAAACGCGTCGCCGGCGGCGACGAGGATCGCGGCCGTCTCGCGATCGGACGCCGTGTCCCGCTTCGCCGACAACGCATCGGCAGCCGACGTGAGCTCGTCGAGCGCTCGCAGGAAGCGATCGAGCCCTCGCTTCGGGCTACTTGCCGGCGCGGCGGCGTGAAAGTTCTCCACGATCTGCTCGACCCTGCGCCGCAGGAAGTCGGCGAGAGGCGAGGGGTCGTATGTGCCGTCTCGTTTCATCAGTAGCACACTATATCCCGACCTTCCGCGCGGAGGAGCCTTGGAACAGGTCCATGAACTGGCGCCGACCGACGGGAAGCCGCCGGTGCGCGCGCGCTCCGTGCGGCGCGATCTCGATCGCATTGCCAGGGCATTGGGAGCGGCTGCAGACGGCGATTTCAGCGCCCGGGTCCGACTGCATCCATCGAGCCCGCTTTGGCGGATCGCGGCGGCGGCCGACGGGCTCATCGCGCGCAATGTCCAGATCTCCCGGGAGTTCAATCGCGTCTGCAGGCGCGTAGCCGTCGACGGCCAGCTGTCCGAGCGAGCGCACGTCTCCAATCTGGGCGGGCAGTATGCCTCGTCGCTCTCCACCTTCAACGAGCTCCTCGATCAGCTCACCTGGCATGCCGCCGAGACCGGCGCGGTCGCGCGCGCGCTGGAGCAAGGTGAGCTGGGGCGCACGATGCCGCTACAAGCTCCGGACGGCGCGCCGCTGCGGCGAGAGGCGCTCCGCGTCGCGCGCAGCATGAACGCGCTGGTCTCCAGACTTCGGGGCATCCGGGGCGAGGTGATCCGGATCGCAGGCGAGGTGGAAACGGCGGGAAGGCTTGGAGGTCAGGCGAAGGTGCCGGCCGCCAGGGGCGCCTGGAAGGAGGTGGTCGATGCCGTCAACCTGCTCGCCGCCAACTTGACCTCCCAGGTCCGGAACATCGCGCTGGTCACCACCGCGGTCGCGCGCGGCGACCTCTCGAGAAAGATCACCGTCCCCGCCCAGGGGGAGATCCTGGAGCTGAAGGAAACCGTCAACGAGATGGTCGATCAGCTGCGCGCCTTCACCGCCGAGGTGATCCGCGTCACCCGGGAGGTCGGCGCGCAGGGCAAGCTGGGTGGCCAGGCCAACGTGCCGGGCGTGGCGGGGAGCTGGAAGGACCTCACCGACAGCATCAACGAGATGATCCTGGACCTGCGCGAGAGCACGCAGGCCAACGAGGCCCAGGACTGGTTGAACACGAACCTGGCCCGCATCTCCGGCCTCCTGCAGGGAAGGCGCAGTCTCGAAGAGCTGGGCCGCATCGTGCTGGGGGAGCTCGCGGCGCAGGTTTCCGCGCAGTACGCGGCCCTGTTCGTCGCCGAGGACGCGGGGAACGCGCCGACGCTGCGGCGCATCAGCGCGTACGGCCATCCCGGCACGGGCGCGGGCGAACGGTTCGGTCCGGGCGAAGGGCTGGTCGGCCAGTGCGCGGTGGAGAAGCGGATTCTCGCCGTGGACGACCTGCCGCCCGGCTACGTTCGCGTCCGCTCGGGGGTCGGCGAGGCGCCACCCCGGAGCCTCGACCATCCACTCCAGCGGCCAGGACCTGCTCAACCTGATCAACCAGATCCTCGACCTGTCGAAGATCGAGGCCGGCAAGCTACAGATCGAGCTCCGCCCCGTTGCGCTGCACGAGGTGACGAGTAGCCTCGAGGGGATGTTCCAGCCCACCCTCACCGAGGGCATCGAGTTCTCCGTCTCGATCGCGCCACATGTTCCGAACACGGTGACGACCGACGCGCCACGCCTGCAGCAGGTCCTGAAGAACCTTCTCTCCAATGCCTTCAAGTTCACCCGGCGCGGTCGCGTCGAACTGAGGATCGATCTCGAACCGGGAGGTTCCCGGTTCAATGCAGCCGGCCTGCGGGCGGCACCCCAGGTGCTCGCGGTCGCAGTGTCGGACACGGGCATCGGCATCCCTCCGGAGAAGCACGAGCTCATCTTCGAGGCCTTCCAGCAGGCCAACTCCTCGACCAGCCGGACCTTCGGCGGAACAGGCCTGGGGCTCACCATCAGCCGCGAGCTGGCGCGCCTTCTCGGCGGGGAGATCCGCTTGCGCAGCACGCCTGGAGAAGGCAGCACCTTCACGCTCTATTTCCCCCTGTTGCTCCCCGTCGAATCCCGCGAGGACGCCGCCGAGCCGGCGCCGCAGAAGCCCGCGGCGGCAGCGCCGGCGACCGAGGTGGTCGCGAAGCTTCGCGGCTGCCGCGTCCTGCTGGTGGACGACGACGTGCACAACCTCTTCGCGGTGACCAGCCTGCTCGAACGCTATGGCGTGCAGGTGCTTCCCGCGAGGGATGCGCAGGATGCTTCGACCTCCTCGCTTCAAACCGGCGCGTCGATCTCGTATTGATGGACGTGATGATGCCGGAGATCGACGGCCTGGAAGCGACGCGGCGAATCCGGAAGCTTCCCGAGCATGCGTCCCTGCCCATCGTGGCGCTCACGGCGAAAGCGCTGCCAGGCGACCGCGAGCGCTGCCTGGAGGCAGGCTGCTCCGACTTCGCCACCACCAAGCCTGTCGGCCCGGAGACCCTGGCGGCGCTGCTCTCGAAATGGACATGGCGGTAGAGATGGCGAAGAGCGATCCAGATCGTATCGTTCCCTCGGTGCTGCTGGTCGACGATCGGCCCGAGAACCTCCTCGCGCTCGAGGGCGTTCTCAAGCCGCTCGGGGCGCGGCTGGTGAAGGCGCGCTCCGGCGAGGACGCGCTCCTCCACCTGCTGCGGGAGACCTTCGCGGTGATCTTGCTGGACGTGCAGATGCCGCGCCTCGACGGCTTGCAGACCGCGGAGCTGATCAAGCAGCGCGAGCAGACGCGGCACATCCCCATCATCTTCATCACCGCGCTGAGCCGCGAGACCGCCTACATCTTCAAGGGCTACGAGCAGGGAGCCGTCGACTATCTGCTCAAACCGATCGATCCGGAGATCCTGCGCGCGAAGGTGCGCGTCTTCTGCGATCTCTTCGTGCGCGGAGAGATGATCCGCATGCGCTCCGTCGAGAGCGACGCCAAGGACGTTTTCCTGGCCGACGTGATCCATGAGCTCAAGACCCCGCTCGCGGCGGCGAAGGCGCAGGCCCAGCTCGCGTTGCACCAGCTGGGAGACCGCCGCACGGATGCGACCACCGCACGATCGCTCCGCCTCATCTCGCGACAAATCGATCGCCTCAACCGGCTGGTGGGCGACCTGCTCGAGGCGAGCCGCCTGGAGGCCGGATCGGTCGAGCTGCAGACGTCGCAGTTCGATCTGAGCGCGCTCCTCGAGGAGATGCGCAACCGGATGCAGCCGCTCGGCGATCGACATCCCATCCGCATCAACGCACCAGAGAAGCTCTCCCTCATCGCCGACAAGGACCGCATCGAGCAGGTTCTCGCGAACCTCCTCTCCAATGCGATCCGGTATTCACCAGAGGGCGGACCGATCGAGGTCGATGCCGAAACCACCGGAGATGGGGTGCACATCCGGGTCAGGGACCGCGGTCTTGGCATCCCCAGGGAGCACCAGCAGCTCGTCTTCGAGCGCTTCGGGCGGGCCCATGGATCGGCCTTCGGGGGCTTGGGGCTCGGCCTCGCCATCAGCAAGGGAATCGTGGAGCGCCACGGGGGCAGGATCTGGGTGGAGTCCACCGGAAGGCCCGGAGAAGGTAGCGTTTTTCACGTGCAACTGCCGTTGGTAACACCCCCGGCGCAAACCTGAACCCACCGTGGGCCGAGGTTGAAAGAACAACGGGACGACCAGATTCCGTCGCGGCCGGAATTGACTCCGGCGTGAGGCGTCGTGTATTTGCCGTACACGGCCACACTGAGGGTGCGATTACCGGTTGCAACGAGGTCATTGCACCAGCACTAGGCCTTGGTCGACGTCATGAGGTTTGACTACGTTCGTTGTTCAGTTGACTGGGGGGGGTTTTCGCCGATGTCACGCCGGATGCTGCAGGGATTGAAGGAGATCGCGGATCACTTGGGTTTGCAGTCGCACTCGCTCGACGCTCGCCGGGTACTGCTTTCGTGGATCGAGCGGGAAGCCTTGCCGGCGAGGCGACTGGCAGGCCGCTGGTACGCGGACGCAACCGAAATCGAGGAGTGGTGGCTGTCAAGAGCGGGCGGGACTGCCCGATTGCGTGCGTCTTCGCACGAATAAAGCGGCTGCTCTGGGGCGAGCCGGGCGTGTACGCTCTCCCTGACGTCGGCGAGCAGTCGATCCGCGGTACCTGAGAATCGCGCCGCCCGGGGGGACGGCGCGGGGAATGAATCATGGTTTGGAGCGACGGCGACCCAGCGCCGTCGCTCCTACGGCACCATTCCCGGCGAGTTGTACGCACGCCCGGCGGCCATCCGCCGCGCTAGCGCTTCCATCTCCGGGCCGGCGAGGTCGCCGACCAGCACGAACCGCAGCCCGCCCGACGTCCAGCGCCAGGAGCTGAATCCGCGCACGCTCTCGCCCCCTGGCGCGACATCCCGCGCTCCCTCCGCGTCGAGGACGAACAGGTTCAACACGTGCTTGCCGTGGCGATACACGATCGCCGCCGCGGGCCGTCCGTCCAGAAAGTCGAGGCGGCCGCCGGCGAGCGCGAAGCCCTCGGTCGCGTAATCGCGCACCGGGACGGCGAAGCCAACCTTGCCTTCGAACCACGGCTTGACCGTGTGCTGATCGCTCGTGACCACGTCCATGGCGTGATTGAGCTGCAGCGACCGCGCGTGCGCCGCTACCGCTTCCTCCACCAGCGCATCGCGGCGCGGAAGCGCGACCAACACGGCGGCTGCGGCGGCAACGCCGACCGCCGCGCCAGCCCAGGCGCGCCTGGACGGGCGCGGGCGAAGGCGCCGCAGCAATCGACCCTCGAACCCGGGCGGTGGCTCGAACCTCTGCAGTTGCGCGCGCGCTGCCTCGCTGAGCGCCCGCAGCGCAGCCGCGTGCCGGGTGCAGGACGGGCAGCGCGCGACGTGCTCGCGCAGCTCGAGGACGGAGCGCGCATCCAGCTCGCCGTCCAGCTCCAGCTCGACCAGAGGGCTCGCCTCGGCGCAGGTCATGACACGCCGGCCTTTCTTGCCGTGCCGCCGAGCCTCGCCTGCAGCTCGCGGCGCGCGCGGGACAGCCGCGACATCACCGTGCCGATGGGCACCGCGGTGACCTCCGCGATCTCCTTGTAGGACATGCCTTCCAGTTCGCGGAGCATGAACGCCTCCCGGAATTCGGGCCGCAGCGCAGCGACTTCCTCCTGGATGCGCTTTGCCTGATCGGCGCGCAGAAGCTGAGCCTCCGGCTCGGGTGTGAGCTGCAGAGGGAGCACGGTCGCGGAGTCGCGCTCATCGTCGAAGGGTTCCTCATGCTCGCCGCGCCGGGCGATGAAGGACCAGCAGGTGTTGCGCACGATCGCCAGCAGCCAGCTGCGCGCCCTCTCGCCCTGAAAGGTGTCGAAGTAGCGGAATGCCCGCACGAAAGCCTCCTGGAGCACATCCTCCGCATCCGCGGACTCGCGCACCAACCAGCGCGCGAGGTTGTAGGCGGCGCGCATATGCGGCCCGATCGCGCGCTCGAAGTCGCCGAATTTCGCGGCACTGGTCAACGCGGCTCCCTCACATACGGTGACCCGGATCGCGCCGCGCGTATTCCCGTGCCTCCGCCTTTCATCGGATGCGCGTGCCGGCGCAGACGAGCAGTCCGAGCAGGCCCAGTCCCGAGAACGCGAGTGGGGCAAGCGCCGGAGGAGCCGTACCCGGCTTCTCTCCGCCGTTCTCTCCGGGCTTCAGCGTCCAGGCAGACGCGACGTGGCCGAGGGTCTTCAACGGGCGGCCGCCGGAATGGAACCAGGCGCCGAGCAGGCCGACAGCGGCAGCGAGCGCGAACAGGGCGCTCAAGAGCTTGCGCGCCCTGCCCGTCCAGGCGAGCCAGGCAGGAACGCCCGCGGCGACCAGCAGGGCGGCGCAGGTCAGCGGGATCCAGCCGCGCCAGGTTTCGCCGAGCACCTCGCGGTGTTCGAAGCGGACCTCGACCAGCAGAAAGGCCGCCCCCGAGAGGAGGACGCCGGCGATTCGCTTCTCGATCACGTCTTCACCACGATCACGCCGCTCATCTCTTCGTGGCCGTCGTCGGTCGTGTGCGTGAGGTCTCCGGTGAAGACGACGAAATCCGGATCGCGCGGCAGCGCATTCACGGCGGCCACGGCTTTTCGCAGCGTGTTCTCCGCACCCGGATTGGGCGGTCCCTGGAATCCCCAGTGGGTGTCGCTGAGCTGGACGAAGAAGAAGTCGTCGCCGTCGCCGCTCGCACCCCGCACCAGTCGGTTGCATGCCCCGGCGAGCCCGGAGGCGAACACCGCTTCGCCGACTCCCAGCAATTGGATGAACTCGCGCCTCGTCTTCGCAGCCATGAGGCCCTCCGCGTGATCTGCAGCCGGGACTTCGACCGCCGCGTCGTTATTCCCGGGCGCGAAGCGCGGGAATTTCGCCGAGGCTCGAGGAATCGATTCGGGCGGACACGATAAGCCGTCCGCTGAAGGAGCGCGCGATGAAGAAGCGAATGATGATGATGTTCTTGCTGTCGGTTTTCGCCTGCGCGAGCGTTCCTGGCGCGCTCGGCGCGTCGCGCGACGATACGCTGAGCGGGACGTGGCGTGGTGTCGTGCGCAAAGGCATGCTCGAGAGCGTTGTGCTGATGGAGTTCTCGCGGGCAGGGTCGGGCTATCGCGGGAAGTACTGGGGGACGACGCCAGTCGGCGCGCCGGTCCCGCTGGCCGGGATCGAGCTCGGGCATTCCGTGCGGTTCGAGATCCCGGAGTTGGGGGTGTTCGATGGCGAGATCAGCGGCGAGACGATGAAAGGTACTCTCGAGGACGCGCAGGGCGGCGGCTCGTTCCGGCTGGAGAAGCAGCTAGCCTGGGACGACCCGCGCCTCGGGACGTAGGCATGGCGCGAACGGGCCAACCATCTCCGGGTCGGAGTCAGGGTTTCTGCTGCGCGACTGCCGCCTCCGCTGCCTGAAATCCGATCTTGCTGTGCGTCCCGTCGCAGAACGGCTTCGTGGTGGACCCGCCGCACCGGCAGAGCGCGAACTTCGCCTTGCCGGTGAGATCCACCTTCGTGCCTATCGCGTCGTACAGCTCGATGGAGCCGTCATTCTCCACGAGGTAAGGACCGTTCGGTCTGCAGATGATCTTGATCGCCATCGGCCTCTCCTCTCAGTGCGCAGCTCGCCTCGCGCGCGCGGCCGCCGCCAGCTCCCGCAGCACCGGCACCGTCCTCTCCCAGCCGATGCACGCGTCGGTGATCGACTGCCCGTACGCGAGCTGCTTCGGGTCCCGCAAGTCCTGCCGCCCGTCTGCGATGAACGACTCGATCATCACGCCGACGATCCCGCGCTCGCCCCCCGCGACCTGCGCCGCGATCTCCTTCGCGACCGTCGGCTGGCGCAGGTAGTCCTTGCCGCTGTTGCCGTGGCTCGCATCGATCAGCAGCCGGGGGGACAGATGCGCCTCGCGAAGCGAAGCGAGTGCCTTGCGGACGCTCGCCGCATCGTGGTTGGGGCCACTGGCCCCACCGCGCAGGATGATGTGGCAGTCCGGATTGCCGCGCGTCGCCACGATGCCGGCCAGGCCCTGCTCGGTCACGCCGATGAAGCGGTGCGCGTGGGCGGCCGCGCGCACTGCATCGATGGCGATCTGGATGCCACCCTCGGTGCCGTTCTTGAAACCGACCGGCATGGAGAGCCCCGAGGCGAGCTCGCGGTGGACCTGGCTCTCCGTCGTTCGCGCCCCGATCGCTCCCCAGGAGACCAGGTCGGAGATGAACTGCGGCGTGATCGGGTCGAGGAACTCGCATCCGGACGGCAGTCCGAGGCCGACCAGATCGAGCAGCAGGCGGCGGGCGAGCCGTAGACCTTCGTTCACCTTGAAGGAGCCGTCCAGGTAGGGGTCGTTGATCAGGCCCTTCCAACCGACGGTCGTGCGCGGCTTCTCGAAGTAGACGCGCATGACGATCCGCAGATCCCCCGCCAGGGCGACGGCCTGTTCCTGGAGCCTGCCGGCGTAGTCCAGGGCCGCTGCCGGATCGTGGACCGAGCACGGTCCGACCACGGCGATCAGTCGATCGTCGTCTCCATTCAGGATGCGGATGATCTCGTCGCGGGCGCGCGCGATCACCTGGGAACCGGGCTCGGTCAGCGGCAGCTCCTCCAGCAGGATCGAAGGGGGAACCAGCGGGCGGTTGCTCTCGACGTGGAGGTCGCGGGTCTTCATCGGGCGCAGGATTCTATCCTGACGCGGCGCGAAATCCCTCTCGCTTTGCGAGATCGCGTAGGATGCCGGCCGTGCCCCGCGTGACGTTCACCGCGAATCTGCGGCGACTGGTCGACTGCCCGGCGGCGGACGTTCCGGGATCGACCGTCGGGGAGGCCCTCGAGGCCGTATTTTCACGCAGCCCCGGGCTGCGCAGCTACATCGTCGACGACCAGGGCGCGCTGCGGCGGCACGTGGTGGTATTCGTCGGCGGCGAGCCGGTGCGCGATCGCGTTCGCCTGACGGACGCCGTCCCGCCCGGCGCGGAGATCGCCGTGATGCAGGCCCTTTCCGGGGGTTGAACATGGAGACGTTGCACGTTGGAACGCGCAAGGGCCTGTTCACGCTGCGCGGAGCGGACATCGCCCGCATCTCGTTCCTCGGGGCGCCGGTCACCGCCATCCTGCCGCGGGACGGCATGCTCTACGCGGCCGTTGGGCACGGGCACTTCGGGGCCAAGCTGCACCGCTCGCGCGATGGCGGAGAGACCTGGGAGGAGATCGCCGCGCCGCGCTGGCCGGAGAAGCCCGCCGACGCCGACGATCGCAACCCGATGAGCGGCGCTGCGTGGCCCTGGAGCCTGGACCAGATCTGGATCCTCGAGCCCGACCCTCGCGGGCCGGAAGCGCTCTGGTGCGGCACCATCCCTGGCGGGCTCTTTCACTCGCCGGATGGAGGCGCTTCCTGGCGGCTGGTGCGGTCCCTCTGGGACCGGCCCGAGCGAAAGCAGTGGATGGGCGGCGGATACGATTTTCCCGGCATCCACTCCATCAGCGTCGACCCGCGCGATCCGCGGCGCGTGCTGGCCGGCGTCTCGACGGGCGGCGCCTGGCTGACGGAGGACGGAGGCGAGTCGTGGTCGGTGGCGTCGCGCGGGATGTTCGCCGCTTACATGCCGCCGGAGCGCGCGGAGGACCCGGTGGTCCAGGATCCCCACCGGATCGTCCGCTGCGCGGGGTCGCCCGACGTGCTCTGGGCGCAGCACCACAACGGCGTGTTCCGCTCGACGGACGGAGCGAAGAGCTGGAAGGAGATCAAGATCAGCCCCTCTTCCTTCGGTTTCGCGGTCGCGGTGCATCCGCGCGATCCGGATACCGCGTGGTTCGTTCCCGCCATCAAGGACGAGGTGCGCGTCCCGGTGGAAGGGGCGCTGGTCGTCACCCGCACCCGCGACGGCGGCAGGTCGTTCGAGACGCTCCGGTCCGGACTGCCGCAGCGGCACGCCTATCATCTGATCTACCGCCACGGGCTGGAGGTGGCGCCCGACAGCCGCACGCTGGCGATGGGCTCCACCACGGGCGCGCTCTGGCTATCTCGCGACGCGGGCGATTCGTGGACGGCCGTGAGCCGGGACCTGCCGCCGGTCTACTGCGTCCGGTTCGGCTAGGGCTGTCGGGAAACGGGACCTGACTCACCCCGATGTGACGCACCGCGTCCCGTCCTCGGGACGAGTTCTTTCGTTCGTTTTTGAACAGACACCGCCCGCGTGCCTCAGGGCGGCAGCACGGTTTCGCCGTACGACAGGTACCGGTCCACCTGCTGCGCCGCCAGCCGCCCTTCCCGGATCGCCCAGACCACCAGCGACTGCCCGCGCGACATGTCCCCCGCCGCGAACACGCCGGGGACGCTGGTCATGCGGGTCTGGTCGGTCCACACGTTCCCGCGCTCGTCCAGCTTGACCCCGAGCTGCTGCAAGAGCGGCTTCTCCGGCCCGATGAAACCCATCGCCAGCAGCACCAGCTCCGCCGGAATCACCCGATCCGTCCCGGGGATCTCGCGCGGGCCGTAGCGCCCGTCGGGCCCTCTCACCCATTCGACGTCGACCAGCATCAGCTCCTGCACGTTCCGCTTGTCGTCGGCGAGGAACCGCTTGGTCATCACGGCGTAGACGCGGGGGTCCTTCCCCCACAGCGCCTTCGCTTCATCCTGGCCGTAGTCGAGCCTGTAGACCTTCGGCCACTGCGGCCACGGATTGTCCGCGTCGCGCATGTCGGGGGGTCGCGGCATGATCTCGAGCTGGGTGATGCTGCGCGCGCCGTGCCGGATGGCGGTCCCGACGCAGTCGGTGCCGGTGTCGCCTCCGCCGATGACGATCACGTGCTTGCCCTTGGCCGAGATGTACTTTCCGTCGGCGTGCCTGGAGTCGAGCAGCGACTTGGTGTTCGCGGTGAGGAACTCCATCGCGGGGTAGATCCCGTTCAGGGTCCTGCCTTCGACCGGGAGATCGCGTGCCTGCGTGGCGCCGCCGCACAAGACCACCGCCTCGAAGTCCTCGAGGAGCTTGCCGGCGGGAAGGTCCTTGCCGACCTCGGTCCCGGTGACGAATCGCACGCCTTCCTCGGCGAGCAGCTTCACCCGGCGGTCCACCAGCTTCTTGTCGAGCTTCATGTTCGGAATGCCGTACATGAGCAATCCGCCGATGCGGTCGCTGCGCTCGAAGACGGTCACCTCATGGCCGGCGCGGTTGATCTGCGCCGCGGCGGCGAGGCCCGCCGGCCCCGAGCCGACCACCGCGACGCGCTTGCCGGTGCGGACGTCGGGCGGATTCGGCTCCACCCACCCCTCCGCGAAAGCGCGGTCGGCGATGGACTCCTCGATCATCTTGATGTTCACGGCCGGCAGATCGATGGCCACCGTGCAGCTTCCCTCGCAGGGCGCGGGGCAGACCCGGCCCGTGAACTCGGGAAAGTTGTTCGTCTTCGAGAGCCGGATCCAGGCTTCCTTCCACTGCCCCCGCCAGACGAGGTCGTTCCATTCCGGGATGAAGTTGTTCACCGGGCATCCGGTAGCCATGCCGCCGAAGATCTTGCCCGTGTGGCAGAACGGGACCGCGCAGTCCATGCAGCGGCCGCCCTGCTCGCGCAGCGTCTGCTCGGCGACCGCGAGGTGCATCTCCTCCCAGTCGCGGATGCGCTCCAGGTGCGGGCGCTCGTGAAGGGGCTCGCGGGCGTAGTCCAGGAATCCGGTCGGTTTACCCATCCCTAGTTTCCGCCCACCCGCGCCTCGTCGCGCGCGTTCGCTTCGAATGCCGCCATCTCCGCGTCTTCCGCCGAGAGGCCCTGCGCGCGGAATTTCTCCTGCGCATCGAGCATGCGGCGGTAGTCGTTGGGGAGCACGCGGACCATGCGCGCCGCGCTCTCTCCCCAGCGATCGAGCACGCGCCGCGCCAAGGTGCTTCCGGTGAGCTCGCGGTGCCGCTCGACCATCCGTTTCACGGCCTGCAGCTCGGCGTCGCTGGGCGCCCCCAGCTGGACCATCTGCGCATTGCAGCGGCTGGGGAATTTCCCGTCGCCATCCAGGACGTAGGCGACCCCGCCGGACATCCCCGCGGCGAAGTTCCGGCCAGTCGGTCCCAGGACGACCACGCGCCCGCCGGTCATGTATTCGCAGCCATGGTCGCCGACGGCCTCGACGACCGCGTCGATGCCCGAATTGCGCACGCAGAAGCGCTCGCCGGCCACGCCGCGGATGAAGGCCTCGCCGGAAGTGGCTCCGTAGAAGGCGACGTTGCCGATGATGATGTTCTCCTCGGCGACGAAGCGGGACTCCTTGGGCGGGAAGACGACGATCCGTCCGCCGCTCAGTCCCTTGCCGATGTAGTCGTTGGAGTCGCCCTCGAGGACCATCGTCATCCCCTTGGGGATGAACGCGCCGAAGGACTGGCCCGCCGAGCCCTTGAAGTGGAAGTGGATGGTGTCGTCGGGCAGGCCGTCGGGCCCATAACGCCGGGTCACCTCGCTTCCGGTCATGGTGCCGACCACCCGGTTGGTGTTGCGGATGGGTAGCGTGGCGCGCACGGGCGTCCTCGCGTCCAGCGCCGGCTTCGCCAGCTCCAGCAGCGCGGTGCTGTCGAGCGACTTCTCCAGCCCGTGGTCCTGCGCATTCTTGCAGGTGCGCCCGTAGTGCTTGGGAACGGTGGGCTTGAAGAGGATGCGGCTGAAGTCGACGTTGCGCGCCTTCCAGTGATCGACCGCCCGGCGCATCTCCAGCCGCTCCGAGCGCCCCACCATCTCGTCGACGGTGCGGAAGCCCAATTCCGCCATGTACTCGCGCACTTCCTGGGCGACGAAGCGCATGAAGTTCACCACGTGCTCCGGCTGTCCCGCGAACTTCGCTCGCAGGCGCGGGTCCTGCGTGGCGATGCCCACCGGGCAGGTGTTCAAGTGGCAGGCGCGCATCATGATGCAGCCGAGCGCGATCAGCGGGGAAGTGGAGAACCCGAACTCCTCGGCGCCGAGCAGCGCTCCGACGACCACGTCGCGCCCCGTCTTCAGCTGGCCGTCCACCTCGACGGTGATGCGGCTGCGCAGATCGTTCAGGACCAGCACTTGATGCGTCTCGGCCAGACCCAGCTCCCAGGGGATGCCGGCGTGCTTGATCGAGGTGAGCGGGGACGCGCCGGTGCCGCCGTCGTGGCCGGAGATCAGCACCACGTCGGCGTGCGCCTTGGCCACTCCGGCCGCGATGGTGCCGACGCCCAGCTCCGCTACCAGCTTCACGCTGATGCGGGCACTCCCGTTCGCGTTCTTCAGATCGTGGATCAGCTCCTTCAGATCCTCGATGGAGTAGATGTCGTGGTGCGGCGGGGGCGAGATCAACCCCACGCCGGGGGTGGCGTGGCGCACCTTGGCGATCCACGGGTACACCTTGGCGCCGGGGAGCTGGCCGCCCTCGCCCGGCTTGGCGCCCTGGGCGATCTTGATCTGCAGCTCCCTGGCGTTGACCAGGTAGTAGCTGGTGACGCCGAACCGTGCGCTCGCCACCTGCTTGATGGCGGAGTTCTTCGAATCCCCGTTCGGCTCCAGCTGGTAGCGGACCGGGTCTTCACCGCCTTCGCCTGTGTTCGACTTGCCGCCGATGCGGTTCATGGCGACGGCGAGCATCTCGTGCGCTTCCTTGGAGATGGAGCCGTAGCTCATCGCGCCCGTCTTGAAGCGGCGCACGATCGAATCCACGGGCTCCACTTCCTCGAGGCGCACCGGCTTGGTGGCGGTGCGGAAGTCCATCAGGCCGCGCAGGGTGCAGAGCTGCCTCGACTGGTCGTCGATGAGCGCCGAATACTCCTGGAACAGGCGGTAGTTCCCGGTGCGGCAGGCGTGCTGCAGCTTGTGGATGGTCTCGGGGTTCACCAGGTGGAACTCGCCGCTCGAGCGGTACTGGTACTCCCCGCCCGCGGGCAGGCTGGTGTGCACGATGGGCCGCTTGGGCGGGAACCCGCGCTCGTGCCGCATGCGCGCTTCCTTCGCCACCACGTCGATGCCGACGCCACCCACCCGCGACGCCGTCCAGGTGAAGTACTCGTCGACGAAGTCCTGCGAGAGCCCGATCGCCTCGAAGACCTGGGCGCCGTGGTAGCTCTGCACGGTGCTGATCCCCATCTTTGAGATCACCTTCACGATGCCCTTGGCGACCGCCTTCAGGTACTTCTTCTCCGCCTCCGCGGTCGTGCCGGGGATCAGGCCCTGCTTCACCTGATCGTGCACGGTCTCGATGGCGAGATACGGGTTGACCGCGCTCGCGCCGTAGCCGATGAGCAGCGCGAAATGGTGGACCTCGCGCGGCTCCCCGCTCTCGACGATCAGCGAGCAGCGGGTGCGCGTCCCCTCGCGGATCAAATGGTGGTGCACCGCCGAGACGGCGAGCAGCGATGGGATGGGCGCTGCCTCCGCGTCGTGGCCGCGGTCGGAGAGCACGAGGAGATTGAAGCCCTCGGCGATGCATTCCGACGCCTTCCAGCGCAGGTCCTCGAGTGCGCTCCGCAGCGAGGCGCCGTCGCCGCCCGGCTTGAACAGCGTGGGCAGCTTCACCGCCTTGAAGCCGTGCGTGCCCGGGCCGCCGTCGAGCGCGCGGATCCTCGCCAGCTCGTCGTTGGTGAGGATCGGCGAGGGCAGCGCGAGCTGCCGGCAGGACTCCGGACCCGGCTCGAGCAGGTTGCCCTCGGGCCCGATCGAGGTCTCCGAGGACATGATGATCTCTTCGCGGATGGCGTCGACCGGCGGATTGGTGACCTGGGCGAAGAGCTGCTTGAAATAGTTGAAGAGCAGCTGCGGCCGCTCGGAAAGGACCGCGAGCGGCGTGTCGGTGCCCATCGACCCCACCGCCTCGTTCCCGGTGGTCGCCATCGGCGTGATCAGCAGCTTCACGTCCTCGGAGGTGTAGCCGAACACTTCCTGGCGGCGGATCACCGTTTCGCGATCGGGATGGATCGGACGCACCGGCGAGGGCAGATCCTGGATGCGGACCATCGAGTTGCGCAGCCATTCGCCGTACGGCGCCTGCCTGGCGATCCTTTCTTTGAGGTCCTCGTCGGAGACGATGCGCTGCTCCGCGGTGTCCACCAGGAAGATGCGCCCCGGGGGCAGCCTTCCCTTCTGCAGAACCTTCTCCGGGGGGATGTCGAGAACGCCCACCTCCGAGGACATCACCACCAGGTCGTCGCTGGTGACGTAGTAGCGCGACGGGCGCAGGCCGTTGCGGTCCAGCACCGCGCCTACACGGATGCCATCGGTGAAGGCGATGGACGCCGGACCGTCCCAGGGCTCCATCAGGCAGGAGTGGAACTCGTAGAACGCCCGCCGCTCCGGGCTCATGGTCTCGTCGCGGACATACGGCTCCGGGACCATCATCATCATCGCGTGGGGCAGCTCGCGCCCGGCCAGCGTGAGCAGCTCGAGCACGTTGTCGAACATCGCCGAGTCGGAGCCCTCGGTGTCGATGACGGTGAGGATCTTCAACAGGTCCTTGTCGAAGAGCTTCGAGCGCATCATCGACTGGCGCGCGTGCATCCAGTTGATGTTGCCGCGCAGCGTGTTGATCTCGCCGTTGTGCGAGATGTACCGGTACGGGTGCGCGCGCCCCCAGGAGGGAAACGTGTTGGTGGAGAAGCGCGAGTGCACCATCACGATGGCCGAGGAGACCGCCGGATCCTGCAGGTCGAGGTAGAACCGCCGCAGCTGCCCGGCGTTGAGCATGCCCTTGTAGACGATGGTCTTGTAGCTCAGGCTGGGGACGTAGAAGTAGCTGCGCCCCGGGATCGCCGAGCGGGAGACCTTCTTCTCCAGCAGGCGCCGGATTACGTACAGCTTCCGCTCGAACGCGGCCTCGTCGGGGACGTCCGCCCCGCGACCGATGAAGACCTGGCGGATGACCGGCTGGCTCGCCTTCGCCGAACCTCCCAGGGTGGAGTTGTCGGTGGGAACGTCGCGCCAGCCGAGAAGCTGCTGGCGCTCGTCGCGGATGGTCTCGTCGAACAGCCGGTAGATCGCCTCGCGCCCGGGCTCGCTCGGCGGCAGGAACACCATCCCCACCCCGTAGCGACCCGGGCCCGGCAGCGTCAGCCCGAGCTTCGCGCAGGCGGCGGCGAGGAACGCGTGCGGCGTCTGCAGCAGGATGCCGGCGCCATCGCCGGTCTCCTTCTCGGCACCCGTCGCGCCCCGGTGCTCCAGGTTGCAGAGGACCTCGAGCGCCTTGACGACGATGTCGTGCGAAGGGCGGCCCTTGATGTCGACGACGAATCCGAAGCCGCAGGAATCGTGTTCGAGCGCCGGGTCGTACAGGCCTTGCGCGGGCGGAGGTCCTGAATCTGCCATGTTCATCCCTGTCCGGGCTCTCGGGACCCGAAACTTCTTACTTCAACGCAGCGGAAGCCCGAACGCAACGCCTTTTCGGCGCGGTGCGGCAACGAGGGGTTCGCATCCGACAAAAACGTCGGAATCCCTCAGGCTTTCGCGCGCGGCTCCGGGTAGCACCCCGCAGCGCGCGCGAGCTGGCGGACGAGCGCCAGGACGGACTCGCACGTGGGCGCCGGAACCGACGTCAGATGGGCCATCTCCACCACCGCCCCGAGCAGCGCATCGATCTCCATCGGGCGCCCCCGTTCGAGGTCCACCAGCGTCGAGGGCTTGTGCGACC
>MNFJ01000196.1 GCA_001918155.1 Deltaproteobacteria bacterium 13_1_40CM_4_68_19 | reverse complement strand
CAGGGCGGGCCTCGACCGGCCCATTCCGGTCTTGCTGGTTTCCGCCCTCGTGGTGGCCGTGTGCGTGAAGCTGGCCTCGGGTCTGGAAATACGCTCCAGCTTCCAGGAACTGCTGCCTGAGGACGTCCCCTCGGTGCGAGAGATCAAGAACCTGATCCAGCGGGTCGGCGGCGACGGAACGGTGCTGGTGGTGGTGGAGTCGCTCGACGGACCCTCCGGCCTTCCCCGCGCAGAGGCGCTCGCTCCAGCCCTCGCCCGCGAATTCAACGGGATGGGTCCCGACCAGATCCGAAGCGTGCAATGGAACATGGCCCCGATCCGCGCCTGGTACGAGACCCACTGGCCCCTGTTCGTTCCGCTGGACGATCTGCGCCAGGCGCGCGACGCCGTGCGCGACGAGATCCGCCGGCGGACTTTGGCGTCCAACCCGCTGGCGGTTTCGCTCGACGACGAGGAGGCGACCGCCGCGCCGGCAACGCTTCCGGAAGCGGCGGACTTCCTCGATCCGAAAAAGCCCCTGCCGCGCGAACGCGTCGCCGAGCGCTTCGCCCGCTACGTCGACGGATTCATGGTCTCGCCCGATCATCGTTCGTTGACGCTGATCGTGCGCCCGGCCGGCACCAGCCTGGGAGTGAGCGAAGCGCGTGCGCTGATCGACCGGATGCAGTCGGTGGTGGATCGCCACAAGCCCGAGCTCGAGCGCGACCACTTGCGGGTCGGGTTCGGCGGCACGTTCCCGCTCTTCATCGCCGAATACGAGGCGATCATCAACGACGTCGCGAGCACCGCTCTGATCTGCGTCTCGCTGGTCCTGCTCTCGATCCTCCTTTTCTTCAAGGACATCCGGTCGGTGACCTCGCTGGGGCTGGCCGTCCTGATGGCCGTGGGCGTCACCTTCGGGGTCACCCGCCTGGTGATCGGCTACCTGAACACGCAGACGGCCTTCCTCGGCGCCATCGTGGTGGGCAACGGCATCAACTACGGGCTCATCTATCTCGCGCGTCTGAAACAGCTTCGCTGGCAGGGCATGAGCCTGCGCGAAGCCTGCCTGCAGAGCGCCGAGACCACTGCGCGCGCCACCCTGCTCGCCTCCGCGGCCACCAGCGTCTCCTTCGGCGTGCTCGTGGTCGCGGCCAACCGCGGGTTCCGCCACTTCGGGTTCATCGGCGGGATCGGCATGCTGCTCTGCTGGCTCTGCACCTTCCTGCTGGTGCCTGCGCTGCTCACCTTCTACGAGAAGCTGCGCGGCCCGCCCAAGGTGCGGCCGAATACCACGCAGGAGACGCTGCGCCCCGTGGTCGCGCGCATGCTCGAGTACCGCCGGCCGATCATCGCCGCCTTCGCGGTGCTGACGGTGATCTCCGCAGTGCTCTTCATCCGGCAGATCCCCGACGCGATGGAGCGCAACCTCGACAACCTGACGAACGACCTCAAGGGTCACGACCAGCTCAAGGCCGATCACGATCGCGCCAACTCGGCGCTCGGCCGGTCCATCTCCGGCGCGATCGCGTTGGTCGACTCGTGGCCGGAGGCGGACCAGTTCTGCGGCGTGATCCGGGAGCGGATGAAGCAGGCGCCCTACGACCAGCTGATCGACTCCTGCGACACGCTCTCCTCGGTGGTGCCGCGCGATCAGGACGAGAAGCTGAAGGTGATCCGCGAGATCGTCGCCGAGCTGCCCGACCGCCTCGTCCGCCGGCTCGACCCCGCGCAGCAGCAGCGCGTGCGGCAGGTCCGCGAGCAGCTGGCGGCGCAGAAGCCGGTGACGGTCGAGCAGGCGGATCCGGTGCTGGTCGATCGCTTCCGCGAGCGCGACGGGACCGTCGGCCGGCTGGCGGTGGTGACGGCGAAACCGCTGGCGAAGCTCGAGCTGGCGCAGAACCTGGAGGACTTCGTCCGCGGCGTCCGCGGCGTGCAGATCGGCGGCAAGACCTACGACGCGACCGGCGAGAACGTGATCTTCGCCGACCTGCTCACCAACATCGATCGCGAGGGCCCTCGCACCACTTTCCTCTCCTTCGCGGGCGTCTGCTTGCTGGTGCTCCTCTTCTTCCGCCGCCTGCGGACCGCCGCCGAGGTGATGGGCTCCCTCTTCATCGGCGTGGTCTTGATGTGCGGGATCGCCGCGGCGGTGGACTTGAAGATCAATTTCTTCAACTTCATCGTCTACCCGATCACCTTCGGGATCGCCGTGGACTACGGAGCGAACATCGCCGCCCGCAACCGCGAGCGGCAGGGAGACGTGATCGGTTCGCTGGCGGAAGTGGGCCCGGCGGTGACGCTCTGTTCCTGGACGTCGATCATCGGGTACGGATCGCTGCTCTTCTCGCTGAACCGGGCGCTGCGCAGCTTCGGCTGGTACGCGATGGCGGGCGAGGTGACCACCATCATCACCGCCATCGTCCTGCTGCCGGCGCTGCTCGCCGCGGCGCGTTCGAAGGAACGCGCGGGAGAACCCGGGTTTCCCGGGCGCTCCGCCGCCGGCGCACGTCCTGATACACTGAAGGGGTGACGCGGCCTTCCCGACCTTTCGTCGCGCTGCTCCTGCTCGCGACCGTACTCTTGCTCTACGTCGCCTATCCGTTCCGGACCCCACTCTTCCTCGCGGTGGTGATCGCGGCGGTGCTGCACGATCCCCTCGAGCGCCTGACCATCGCGCTTCGCGGGCGGCGCACCATGGCCAGCGCGCTGATCACCCTCGCCGTCTTCGTCCTCATCGTGGCGCCGTTCGCGGCGCTGGTCGGATTCGTGACCCGCGAGTCGGCGGCGGGACTCGCCTACCTGCGCGAGACGCTCGGGGTGAGCTCGGTGTCCGAGCTGCGGGGCATCGAGCTGCCCGTGGCGCTGCAGCGCATCCTGGAGGTGCTGCACCTCGATCGCGAACAGGTGTTCGATGCCGTCTCCAGGCTGGTGGAGATCGTCCAGGGGGCGCTGCCCGAGATCGTCGCCTCCGGCAGCCGGGCCGTCCTGGCGACCGCGATCATGCTCATCGCGCTCTATTTCCTCCTGCTCGACGGCTCCCGCGTCGTCCAGTGGGCATGGCGCGTGTCGCCGCTCGACGCGCGGCAGACGCAGGAGCTGACGGCGGAGATGCGCCGGGTCACGCGCGCCACGGTGATCGGGATCCTCGCCACCGCGGTCTTCCAAGGCGTTGCCGCCGGCGCCGGGTACCTCTTCGCCGGCATCCCTCATGCCGCGTTCTTCGGCCTGCTCACGGCCACGGTTTCGTTCGTACCCGGCGTGGGCACCAGCCTGGTGTGGGCGCCTGCGTCCGTCTCCCTCTGGGTGGGCGGCCGCCCCATCGCCGCCGTCGCGCTGGCGCTGTTCTGCCTCGTGGTCGTGGTCGGCGCGGAGCAGGTCGGCAAACCGCTGCTGATGCGCGGCCAGGTGCAGATGCACACCGGGCTCATCTTTCTCTCCCTGCTCGGCGGCCTGGCGATGTTCGGTCTTCTCGGCGTCCTGCTCGGACCGCTGATCGTCGCCTTCTTCCTGGCCATGATGCGCATCTACGAGCGCGATTTCCGCGCCTCGGACGCGCCGCCCATCGCTTCCGACCGCGCCGCGTGACATGCCGCCGCCACTGCGCGGCTCACGTCGTACAACATGGCGCCGCGGTCCGTCACCGGCATCTCCGATGCCGGCATGCGGCTGCGCTGGAGCAACTTGTTGTAGCCGAGCTCCGCCAACGGCCGCAGATGGAAGACGTCGTAGAGGTTGTACTCGACGAGCCGCCGCAGCGCCGCCGGGTCGCCCTGGACCTGCGCGCGCCAGAGCTCCACCGCGTCCGCGCCGGAAAGCACGGCGAGATGTGGCGGCCGGAAGAATCCGGCGCTCGCCTCGACCTCTTTCAAGCCGCCCTTCTGGCGGAGCCGCCGGTACACGTGGCAGAGGTCGACGTGCACGGCCGGCGGCTCCCAGAGGGGCAGCACCCGCCGCAGGATGGGAAGATCGAAGGCGGTGCCGTTGAAAGTGACCAGCGCGCGCCAGCCGCGCGACCGCTCGCGAAACCCGAGCAGGTCCTCGCGGAAGCTGGCCAGCCCGTCGCGATCGAGCACCCCGGCCACGGTGACCTTCTCTCCGGCCGCTTCGATGTCGAGGAAGGCGGCATCGTCGATGACTTGCGGAAGAAGACGCCAGTGCTCGGTCTGGGGAAGAGCGCGGGCGAAGAAGTCCAGATCGCCCTCCGCCAGCTTCCGCACCGAGGTCGCGACGCCTTCGCGCAGCTTGCCATCCAGGCGCGGCGAGAGCACCTCACCGGTCTGCGGCAGCTCCGCCCAGCTCCGCACGCCGGAGAACCAGAGCTGCCGTTCGCGCAGCGGCCCGATCCCCGCGATGTGCCGGAACGACGCGGTGATCACGACAGCTCCTCTTCCGCCAGCCGGACGAGGATGGGAACGTCGGCCTCGCAGAACGGCAGCCCGGGGAGGTCGCGCCGGGAGACCCAGCGGATCCGTTCGCAGGCGATCGGCCTCGGTTCCTCGCCGGCGTGGAGTCTGCACCGATAGAGCGCGAGCTCGACCTGGAGGTCGGGATAGATGTGCTCGACGCGGGCGTACTCCTCGCCGATCGATGCACGCACGCCCAGCTCCTCCCGCAGCTCGCGCGCGAGGGCCGCCCGCTCGCCCTCGGCAGGCTCCACCTTCCCGCCGGGGAATTCCCAGAGCGAGGCGCGCTCGCCCTTGGGCCGGCGAAGGGACACCAGCACCTTGCCATCGCGCTCGATCACCGCCGCGACCACCAGAACGCGGCGGAGCCCCGTCATGGCAGAAGACCGAGCGAGAACAACGTCCCCCCGTTGGAGAGGACATACGCGATGCCGGGCAGCGCGTAGACCGGCTGGGAGAACCCGGTGCCCGGGTCGAAGGCTCCGCGCGCCACACCCGTCTGCAGATCCACGCCCAGCAGCGCACCGCGGTCCTGGGCGACGATGATCAGGCCGCTCATCGCGACCGGTTGCGTCGGGTAGCGGTCCTTGCCGAGCTGGAGCGTCCAGAGCTTCACGCCCGTGGACCGGTCGAGCGCCACGAGCACTCCGCGCCCTCCCCCGACGATGCGGGCGCCCTCGACTACGACGTGGTTCGCGCCCGCGAGCGGATACGTCCAGGCCGGGTTCCCGGTAGCCGCGTCGAGCGCCACGATGCCAGCCTTCGCGCTGGCCGCATAGACGCGGGTATCGCTCTCCGGGGCGTCGATCCAGTCGACGTCGAGGTAGTCGCCGGTCCCGCTCACCTGCCGCGTCCAGTTCGCCACGCCGTTTTCCGGCTGCAGCGCCGCGACCACTCCGTCGGCGAAGGCGGCGAAGAGGGTGCCGTGGGCAATTTTTGGCTGCGCGTCGCCCCGGATGGTGAATCCGCCCGGCGAATCCCGGTGGAACTTCCATACCCGCTTCCCGTCCTTCAGGTCGAGCGCGGTGACGGACTGCTCGCTCGACATGACGAAGAGGCGTCCTTCCGACGCCGTGGGCGCCGTGGTCAGCTCTTCGTGGATGTCGGCGCGCCAGCGCAGCGCGCCGGTGAAGCGGTTGAGCGCGTACACCACCCCGTCGCCGCCCGCGACGTACAACGTCTCCCCTTCGATCGCGGGAGAGGCCAGCACGGCGCCGTCGGTCTGGAAGATCCAGGCCGTCCTGCCGCGGAAGCGGCAGCGCACCTTGCCGTCGCGCGTTCCCACGTAGAGCCGGGTCTGGGCGCTATCGAGCACCGGCGTCGCCGTCTCCGTGGGAGAGAAAGGCAGCTTTCCCTGCGGGACGATGTGCTGCATCTCGCCCACGAAGAATGGCGGATCGTGCAGGCCCGGCCGGCGCGATGGCCGCGGGCCATGCTCGAGGGGCATCCAGGAAAAGGCGAGCAACACGAGCAGGATCACTTCTGTTTCTTCCCTTGCGCCTTCTTGCCCGGCGCCTCCTTCGGCTCCGGTTTCGCAGCGGGCGCCTTCGCCTGTCCAGGGGCCACCGGCGGAAGCGACGCCAGTTCCAGCCGCTCGTTCGCCTCGCGCACGACGTCGAGGTCCTTGGGATGTTCCTTCGCCACCCGCTCGAGCTGCTGCCTCGCATCGGGCTTGCCCTGGACCAGGGCGAGGCGGGCCAGCTGGTAGTCGGCGCGCGCGGGCAGCTCCAGATCGCGCAGTTTCTCGAACGCCGCTTTCGCCTCGTCGAGACGATTCTGCGCCTCGAGCGCATATCCGAGCGACTCTTGCGCGAACGGGCGCAGCGGATGGCCCTTCGCCGCGCTGGCGAGGAACTCCTCCAGGTCTTTCTGGGCCCCGGCCGCGTCCGCGCCCTTGAGCTTGTGAAAGCCGATCTCGGCGAGGGCGGTCTGCGCCGCGGTCGTGCTGCGGTGGTCAGCGCGCACCTTCTCGAGCGCGGCGATCACCGCCTTCTCCCGCTCCTCCTTGCTCGCGAACGTTTCCTGGCCTGGCCGGGCGGATCCTTCCGAGGAGATCGGCCGCGACTGAAGCTCGATCGCCTCCGCCAGCTCGGCGCCGGCTTTCGCTTCGCGGGATCCTTGCCAGGCACTGAAGCCCCAGCCGACGAGAGCGATCGCGATCAGCGCGCCCCCGACCCCCACGACCAGGCCGCGGTTCGCGACCATCCAGTTCATGGCGCGTCCGGCGACGACCTGGAACTCGTCCGGTCGCTTCAGCTGCTTGCGATCGATCCGCTCGGCCACCGACAGCCTCCTGCAGGACGCGCCTTTCTCGCGGAACTCCCCGGCGAAGTCAATCGCCGTGTAAGCTGGCGAGGTGCGCCTCCTCGCCGCGCTTCTGCTCGCATTCCCGGCCACCGCGGCGCCGCTCCAGCCAGGGGCTCCTCATCTGCAGCTGCGGCTCGAAGGGCTCTTCGGCCAGCCTACGACGCAACTCGGGGCCCGCGGCGGCGCCGCCCTGGGCGCCGGCTGGCGGATGACGGATCAGCTCTGGCTGATCGCCGACGCCGGGCAGCGGGCCGCCCCCGGCGGCGGCATCGGGTCGCTCGCCTTCGGGATCCAGGCGACGCTGGACGCAACGCCCATCTCTCCCTATGTGGAGGTCGCCATGGTCGATCTCTCCAATCGCAGGGCGCTCGGTTACTCGCTGGCCACGCGCACCGCGCTCGGCGCCGACTGGATGTTCTCGCGCGCTGCCGGCATCGGCGTGGTGGTGCGGACGTACACCGCGCTCGATCCGGAGAACGACAATCCCACCCTGGCGGGCCTGGAAGCGGCGTTCCGGCTCGTCCTCACCCCGGGAGCGCTGTGATGCGCGCTGTTCGCTGCGAGCGGCAGGGGCCGCCGGAAGAGATGAAGCTGGTCGAGCTGCCCGACCCGGTGCCAGCCGCGGGCGAGGCGGTGGTGCGGCTGTACGCGTGCGGGCTCAATCGCCGCGACGTCTGGATCCGGCAGGGGCTCTACGCGCGCATCCGGCTCCCATGCGTCCTCGGGTCTGACGGCGCCGGCGTGGTCGAGTCGGTCGGGCCCGGAGTGGACGCGAGTCTGATCGGCAAGCGCGTCGTGCTCATCCCTTGCGAGAACTGGGGGCCGGACCCCGCCGTCCAGGGGAAGGACTTCCTCATCCTCGGCATGCCGCGACAGGGAACGATGGCCGAGAAGATCGCCATTCCCGCGTCGATGGTCGTGGAGCTTCCGGAGAGCATCTCGTTCGAGGAAGCCGCGGCGCTGCCGGTGGCGGGGCTCACGGCGTACCGCTCGCTGGTCACCCGCGGTGGGCTGAAGCGCGGCGAGCACGTGCTCGTCACCGGGATCGGCGGCGGCGTGGCGACCCTCGCCCTGCTCTTCGCCAAGGCGCTCGGCGCAGAAGTGTCGGTGACGTCCGGAAACGACGAGAAGCTGGCGAAAGCTCGGGAGCTGGGCGCGATCGCGGCCGCCAACTACAAGGCCAAGGCGTGGGAAAAGGATCTCGTCGCCCAGGCGGGCCGGCCGCCTTCGCTGGCGATCGACGGCGCCGGCGGCGACGGGTTGAACAACCTGATCGCGGCCCTCGCGCCGGCCGGACGCATCGTCATGTACGGCGCCACCCGGTTCTCGCCCGGCAAGCTCGACATGCCGAGGATCTTCTTCAAGCAGATCGACCTGCGCGGAACCACCATGGGCACAGACGACGAATTCCGCGCGATGGTGAAGCTGGTCGCCGATCACCGCATCAAGCCGGTGATCGATCGCACCTTCCCGCTCTCGCATGCGGTCGAGGCGATCCAGCTGCTCGAGCAGTCGGAGCAGATGGGGAAGATCGTCCTCGACTGCAGGAAGTGAGGAGCTCTACAGCCCTCGCAGCGATGCGCGGGCGAGGCCCAGCGCCAGGCCGAAGCGGGCGTCCGGAGATTCGATCCAGCGCTCCGGCGTGAAGCCGGCGGCATCGATCAGCCGCAGGACTTCCTCGCGGCTGAAGCGGCGCGAGATCTCGGTGCGGATGCCTTCGCCGCGGGCGAGCTTGAGGGTGCCGGCGAGGCGCCCGAGCTGCACCTCGATCGCCTCTCGCGCCACCAGCCACATCTCGATGCGCCGCTTCTCGACGATGTACGGCGCGTAATGATCGAACTTCTCCGGATCGAAATTGCTGCGCGCGAACGAGTTGACGTTGAGGAGGAGGTTCCGGTTGAACGCCGCGGTGACGCCGGCGGCGTCGTTGTAGGCGAGATGGATGGCAGCCGGATCGGTGATCAGGTTGGCCCCGAGGAGCAGCAGGTCGTCGGGCTCCATGTGCTCGCGCACGCGGGAGAGCAGCTTGATGGCCTCCTCGTCCTCGTCGTTGCCGATGGTGCCCCCGAGGAACAGCACCAGACGGCGCCCTCCGGCGGGCTTCGGCGGAAGCTGCAGGTCGCCCGTGTAGTCGGCGAGCACCTGCTCGACCGGGATCTCGGGCCGCGCCGCCTCGAGGATCTCCTGCGTGCGCCGCAGCGCGTGCGCGCTGATGTCGATGGCGACGTACCTGGGCCGGCCCCCCGCCGCGAGCGCGGCATCGAGCAACGAGACGGTCTTGGAGGCGGCGCCGCTGCCGAGCTCGACCACGTCGGTGAGCTTGCGGCCACCCGCCGACTCGACGATGGCGCTTGCTCGCGCCTCGAGCAGCGCCCGCTCCGTCCGCGTGGGAAAGTACTCGGGCAGGCGCGTGATCTGCTCGAAGAGCGCGCTGCCCGCGTCGTCGTAGAAGTACTTGCAGGGGATCTCCCGTGGGTTGCGCAGCAGCGCGTCGCGCAGCTCGCGCAATGCCCTGCTCCCGGAGTCGAGCCTGACCAGCCTCGCCGTCCGCGGCGACTGCGGCCTGGGGAGCAAGGCGCGTCGCACGCGCCGGGCCGGCGATCTCCGTTCCATCACATTCCCCCCGCGCAGCGCAGCCCGCTGGGAATCTCGCGGACGCCCGCCTCGTACCAGTTGCGCAGGCTCGGGCGCAACAGCTCGGGCGAGGTGGCCCACGAGCCGCCCCGCAGCACGCGATGGGTGCCGAACCAGGGAACCGAGTACCCCTCGTACGGATAGGGGCGGAATCCGGGGTACGGCAGGAACCAGCTGGAAGTCCATTCCCACACACCGGCAGGCTCGACGCGCGCCGCCTCGAGCTCGTGCTCGGTAGGAAGCCGTGCGCCGCGCCAGCGCGCGTAGGCATCGGCCTCGTACCAGGAGAGGCAGGTCACCGGCGCGTCGCGCTGCTGCTCCGGAAGACCGAGCGGCGCGCGCATGTCGTGGCGCTTGCGCCACAGCCAACCCTCCGAGGTCCAGTGCCGCGCCTCCCGATAACCTCCGTCCTGGACGAACGCGGCGAACTCGCCCGCCGTCACCGGCGTGCGATCGAGCCAGTACGGCTGCAGCTCGATCTCGTGCGGTGGCCGCTCGTTGTCGTAGGCGCGGGCGGCGTCCGGCGAGCCGACGCGGACGCGGCCACCCGGGAGCTCGAGGCGATCGGCGGGCCGGACGTGGAGGACCGGCGGCATGCGATGCAGCCGTTTCTCGCACAGGGCGGCGATCACCTGGACGTGCTCCGCGTGCTGCAACTCGTGCTGCGCGACGTTCTGCACGAGGAACGTCTCCGGCAGCCCGAAGATACCGGGGATGCGACCGGCGCGCAGCCCGCCGCAGACGCGCTCGAGCACGTCGTCGAGCCACGCCCGCAGCTCGCAGGGGTCGGGCAGCTTCAGCCTCGAGGTCTTCGCGGACGCGGTGGGGTCGAACAGGCGCCCGTATTGCTGGGGCTCGCCGGGAAGCAGCCATCGCTCCTGCATGGAGGCCACGTGACCGAGATGCCAACCGATGGGGCTATACGTCGGGCTCGGTTGCTCGGCCCAGAGCTGCTCGGGAACGGGATCGACCGCGCGCTGCAGGAAACGCCGCGCAGACTCGAGCTCGGAGATGAACAGGTCCGATGCCGCCGCGCGCGCCTTCATCGCAGCGCCTCGAGCCGCAGATCCTGGCCGGCGCGGGCGACTGCCACCTGCCCGGCGGGAACGTCCTTCCATCGCTGTCCGTCGAGCGGCTCCGACGCGAGGCACACGCCTTCTTTGAAGGGCGCCCAGTACA
>MNFJ01000126.1 GCA_001918155.1 Deltaproteobacteria bacterium 13_1_40CM_4_68_19 | reverse complement strand
GTCTGAGTAGGTCATGGCGGGGCGGGAAGTCATGGAACATCTTTTCGGCCACTGCCGCGAGGCGCGATTCGCGCGCTTCGACGAACCCTTCCGGCGCGGGAATCTTTTCCATCGTCCGGACGATGACGACGGAGGCGCTCACCTTGCGAAAGAGGTCTCGCAGCCTCCGCCCGTCCGCGCGCGCTGGTGCTCCCACGGCGGTCAGCAGAGCAAAGGCGACGATCATGACGCTCTTCATCTCGAGCTCCTCGGGGTTCGAGCCAACGGCGGCCGGACCCGCCGCCCATCACCTGCTGCAAACGTCGCGCCGGAGCACGGCGACGCGCCAGGGAGCTCGAACCGCGTTCCGGCGTGGATGGGAGCTCCACGCTCTCGATCCTGGACGGAAACGCAGACACGGGGCGTCGGGAAGCACGACAGTAAAGCGATGCATGTCGATGGATCGGCCGTGGGACCTTCATCGAACCTTCATGGAAGCCCTCGGGCGCTTCGGATATCGGATCCGGCATGACGCAAATCGGGATCGACGCCATCGGCATTTCCGTTCCGCACGCATATCTCGATCTGGCAGATCTGGCCCAGGCGCGGGGTGTCCCGCCCTCGAAGTACGTGGAAGGGCTGGGCGTCCGCCGCATGGCCGTAGCGGCCCCCTGGGAGGATGCCGTGGCGCTTGCCGCCAACGCGTCGCGCCGGCTGTTCGCTACCACAGGAGCCGATCCAGGGCAGGTCGGACTGTGCGTGGTCGGGACGGAGACCGCCGTCGATCACTCGAAGCCGATCGCCGCGTGGCTGCATCGGCTGGTCGGGTTGCCGCAGCGGGCGCGATCTTATGAGGCGAAGCACGCCTGCTTCGGCGGCACCGCGGGACTGCTCACCGCGATGGACTGGATCGCTTCTGGCTCCGCCCACGAGCGCACCGCTCTGGTGGTCTGCACCGACATCGCCCGCTACCCACTGCGCAGCGCCGGCGAGCCGACGCAAGGAGCAGGCGCAGTGGCGCTGCTCGTCTCCGCCAGGCCGCGGCTGCTCGCGCTGGAGCCGGGCCTGAGCGGCTCGTATACCGCGGAAGTCAACGACTTCTGGCGACCGCTCCACCGCAAGGACGCCGTGGTCGATGGCCATCACTCCGTCGCGTGCTACCTCGACGCGCTCGGGGGCGCGTACATGGCATGGAAAGACGCCTGCGCCGCGAGCGACGTGCACGGTGATCTCGGGCGCCGCATCTATCACGTGCCCTACGGCAAGATGGCGCGAAAGGCGCACCGCCATTCTCGCATGCTCGATGGACTCGCCGAGACAGAAGCCGATGCGACGTTCGCGCGCGAAGTGGCGACCTCGCTCGCCTTCCCCGCCGAGGTCGGCAACGTGTACACGGGTTCCCTGTATCTCGCGCTCGCCTCGCTGCTGCATCACGAGGCCGCTGCGCTCGAGGGGCAGCGGATCGGACTCTTCAGCTATGGCTCCGGTTGCGTGGCCGAATACTTCGCTGGCCGCGTCGTGAGCGGCGCCGGGTCCGTTGCCGCCCAGCTCAGGCTCGATGCGCCGCTCGCCAGCCGGCGGCGCTGCACGGTGTCGGAATATGAATCGATCCGTGCCCTCGATGCCGATGCGGACTCGCGTCCGCTGGGCCAGCACGAGGCGCGCGACGGCGAGGTCGCATTCGCGGGCGTCGAAGGTGAGCGCCGGATCTATGTGGGATAGGTCAGTTCCGCTGCCGCACTCACCGGAACGCACCCGCTCCCATGCCCGCGCTGCGCTCGGCGGAGTTATCGTAGTGCCGGGGCAAGAAGGGGGCTCATGGCGGACACACAGTCGCGCAGCCAACGCCTCCGCGCCAACGGAATCGCCGCTCACGTCAGAGCGGGAGCCTCCGCCTTTCCTTGTCAGCTGGAGGAGCTCTCGGCCGATGGCGCATTCCTGCGCACGGCTCGCTCGGTCGCGGTGGGAACCGTGCTGGAGGTAGACCTCCTCAAGCGAGGGAAAGCTCTCCCCCTTCGCGCGGTCGTATTGCGGCTAATCCCCGGTCGCGATGGACATCAGGTTGGAGTGGACGTGGAGTTCAGACTCGTCACGCCAGTCCATCTACGGCGTCTCATCTCCTGGCTGGACGAGATGAAGGGCCGCCCCAGCACTGAGCCGGATCCCATCGCCGTCGAGGTGCCGATCACTGCGCCGGTTCAAACCTCGCCGATCGCCACCGCGCCAATCGAGGAACCCGTCGATGACGAGCGCTCGAAGGTGATGCTCCAGATCACGGGGCTTTTTCGCGAGATGGACGAGCTGCGCAACCAACTGCGCGAGCGCGAGATCGAGGTCGACGATCTCCGTCGCCGGCTCGCCACGGCCGAACAGCTGCTCGGGAGCCGGCGAGCCGAGAAGTAGATTTTCGGACGCCTTTCGGCTTCCTGTCGGCAATTTCGCGTACACGAACCACGTGCATGCCATCCAAAGCATGCGCGTCCAAGGCACGGGTGCGATCCTCGCCCCGAGTGCCTTGCGCAGTAGCCCGGAGCGTAATATTCGTACAGCTCTGTACGGAGATCAACGCATGCCGGGCTATTCGAAGGAGACCGGCTATTACCTGAACGGCAAGCTGCCGCGGATTGCACTGATCGCCAGGGGTGTCCGCTTCCCCGAGGGAAGATGGCTGCGCTTCATCGGCGCCACGATCGACCCGGACCTGGTCCAGGAGTTGGCGGCTGACCTCTTTCCGGCGCTGCGGGCGACGCCTGTTTCGATCGTCACGCTGCTCACCGACACGGACGTCGATCGATTCGAGCGGGAGCTGCAGGCCGAGCTCGCCGGCTCGATGTCACGGTAGAGCGCTTTCATCAGTCGCCAAGCCGCGGCTGCGCGTGTCGCGAAACTTTCGCGAACCACTCCAGTGGCGTCTAATGACGGCAAAACGACGCTCTCGAGGTGGATTCCGATGACAACGCCTACGTCGCACCAGAACCAACCCGACCCTCCACCGCCGAGATTCGTCATCCCCGTGCGGTACGCTTCCGAGGGCGCGATCGTGCAGACCACCTCGACATCCTTGAGCAAGGACTTGATCCACGTCCGGTCCGTGCGGCCACCTCGAACCGGTCTCGTCATCGGGCTCCAGCTCTACTTTCCGAATGTCCGCGACGTTGTTCGGAGCATTGGATTGGTTTCGGAGACCACTGCGGACCCGAATCCCGGTTTTTGGGCGGAGCTCTCCGACGACAAGCGCAGCGCGGGTGGGATCGCAGCATTGCTCGCGCGGCACCGGGAGATGGGAGATCGAGGGTGCCCACGATTCCATACGCGTCTTCGCGCGACGATTCGAAATGGAGAAGGGCGCAGCTTCGATGGATACATCACTAACATCAGCCGGAGCGGTGCGTTCCTGAAAGTCGATTCACTGCCCCCGGCCGCGAGCGTCGTCGATCTCGACTTCACCATTCCGGTGGCTCGGGCGCGAGAGACGGTGCTAGCGTTCGTGGTCCATGTCGCTGAGCGCCGTGGAGTCGGCGTTCAGTTCATCGGTGGGAGCGACGAGTTTCGTTCCCGGCTCGACGAGTACGTCGCCTTGCTCGCAGGTTGAAGCCCCACGGCCGCCGCGAATCGCGCGTCCCTGGTCCGGCGGTGTTCTGGGTGGTAAACTATCCCCCGTTTGGGGGTCTGAATGCCATCCGCGGCCCGTCTCGGAGACAAGGCGCAAGTCGACGCAGATGCGCACGGGTGTCCTGCCTGTCCGCATCCCGCAGTCGGTCCCATCGTCACCGGCTCGCCGGACGTCTTCGTCAACAGCAAGCCCGCGGCGCGGCAGGACGATCTCGGCATCCACGCCGTCTGCTGCGGACCGAATACCTTCACCATCCAGCGCGGCTCGCCGACGGTGTACGTCAACGGCAAGCCCTTCGCGCGGATGAACGATCAGACGAAGCACTGCGGCGCGTCCGGCCCCATCATCGAGGGCTCGCCCGACGTCAACATCGATGATGGAGCAGGGGCGCAAGGACTCGGATCCTACGCCATGAATGCGCTTCAGATCCTGCGGCAGAGCACGGCGGCGCCGAAGAAGCCCAAGCAGCGAAAGCGGAGCGATACGCACGCGGCTTCCGCGGGCCAGCAGCAGAACCTCGCCACGACTCCTTCGCAGGGTCAGGTGAAGTCGGCGCGGTGGTCCGTGCAGCGCGCGAGAAAAGACCAGGAGGTCCACCTCTGGATCGAGTGCACCGCCAACCTGACCGGTTCGCTGACCATCGAGATCTGGGCGCTCGATGCCGACGGAACCCCGGGACAGAAGATGCACTCGCTGCAGCAGAACGCGGCGCCGAGCGTGAAGCCGAAATGGAAGGTAACGATCCCGCCGGCGGCCGCCGGCCGCAACGAGATTGAGTTTCAGTTCCTGGTGAAGGACGCCCAAGGGGCGCAGGTCAACTCGGACACGCTGTTCGTCGAGCGGCCTCGCTTCCGCTTCTCGGTCTGAGCACAATCGTGGCCGGCTCGCCCCGACACATCCCGAACTGCCATGTCTTCGTCGGCGGAAATCGCCTGGCCATCGACGACGAGGCGCGCCTCGTCTCGGTCGATGTGGATCTGGACGGCGAGCTGTTCGGCCGCTGCGAAGTATCGTTCCACGATCCGTCGCTGAAGCTGATCAACGGCACGCAGTTCCAGAGCGGCACGGCGGTGCAGGTCGACCTGGGGTTCGGGTCCGCGCTCAGCCGCATCTTCGACGGCGAGGTGGTCGGCCTCGAGCCGACCTTCCGCCGCGACGTCCCGCCCGCCCTGCGGGTCGTCTGCTACGAGCGCCTGCACCGGCTGGCGCTGTCGCCGGCGACCCGCTCGTTCAACAACGTCGACGACAACGAGATCGTGAGGAACATCGCGCGCGACCATGGGCTCAGCGGCGAGGCCCCTGCCGGCAGCAAAGGTCACGTCCTCCAGTCCAACGTCACGGACGCCGTGCTGCTGCGTCGGATCGCCCAGAAGGAGGGCAACCGCGTCCGCCTCGACGGCAAGAAGATCGTCGTCGCCGCGCCGGCCACCAGTTCGCAGGTGGTGGTCGCGCCGGGCGATGGCTTGAAGAGGGTCAAGGTCCGGGTCAACGCCCTCTCCCAGGTCGCTGAAGTGACGGTGCACGGGTGGGACCCGCAGGCGCGACAGGAGATCGTCGGCAAGGCCAAGGCGGCGGGCGGCCAGCGCGACGAGGGGGCGAAGAAGTACGGCGCGGGCAAGACGCTCTCCATCGCGGCGCACGAGCACGCTCCCATGGACACGGCCACGGCCGACCGGATGGCCAAGGGCCGGCTCCAGAAGATCGCGGACGGATTCGTCACCGCGGAGATGGAGCTGATCGGCGATCCGCGGCTCAGGCCAGAGACGCAGATCGAGCTGCAGAAGGTGGGCGCGCAGATCGACGGCATCTACCGGGTCGACCGGGCGCGCCACAGATTCGACAAGCATGGGTATCTGGTGAACGTGAAGGCGGTGCGGATCTCGGTCCCACCGCCGGCGGCACAGCCCCAACCGCCTCCCCCGCAGCAGCAATCGCAAAGCCCGCAGGCGCAGCCTGCGCCTTCCCCGCAAGCCCAGGCCATGCGCCAGGCTGCGCAGAGCGGCGCTCCGTTCTGCGAGGAATGCGCCGCTGCGCGCCAGGCGGCGCCATGAGCAGCTTTGCCGCCACCACTGGCCCGTCCGCGGCCGCAGCGCTCGAGGCGATCTACGCCGGGCCCGGCAATGCCTACGCGGTGCTCGATGCCGCCCGTTCGAGGCGCGTCCTGCGGCTGGTGCGGGAGCGCCGCGAGAGCGCGCGCATCCTCTACGAGGGTCCGGTCGCGCCCGACATCGCCGAGGTTGCCCCGTACCTGGTTCCCGCGGCGCGCGGCACCGGAGTGGCGGAAGAGATCGTCGGCCTCGGATGGGGCGACGCCTGGGGGATCTTCTGCGTGAGCGCAGCCGGCCCCGATGAGCTGCGCCGCCATCTGCGCCGCTTCCTCACTGTTCGCACCGAGAAGCGCAAGACCCTGCTGTTCCGCTTCTACGACCCGCGAGTCCTGCGAGTGTACCTGCCGACTTGCACGCCCACCGAGCTGAAGACTTTCTTCGGGCCGGTGGAGCGATTCGTCTGCGAGGGCGAGGACTCGCGCATGGCGGTCGTGCACCGTCGCGCCGGGGAGCAGTTCCGGACAGAGGAAATTCCAGTGCTCGAGGCCACATGCTGACCATCCGCGACGAGCAGTTGGAGGCCTTCGAGCGCGCCTCGTGGAAGAAGTTCGAGCAATCCCAGCTTGGGCACGTGCGCGAGTACTTTCCGGTGGATCATGCAGTGCTCGGCGGGGATCGGGCCACGCTGGAGTTCATCCGCGCGGGCATCGAGCGGGCCAGGGCCGCCGGGATCAGTGTGTTCGGCGATGCCTGCCGGTACGTCGATCTGATGCTCTCCCTCGGCACGGATTTCGTGATCGACCCGCAGCTGCCCTGGGCAAAAGCATTGATTGACGACGAATCACAAGATGTCTCGACGCGGGTGGACCTGCTGCACGCCGCCGCGCTCGCGTACATCGATCGGGTGGCCGGCGAAGACGGTGGCCACTATCTGCGCGCGGTCTTGCGCGCGCGCAGCTTGTCCTACGAGGAGGCCAGCGCGGACGACGGCGACGATTTCGAGCGCTCGCTGCGCGCGCTCTGCGCCCGGCTCTGGCCGCGGAAGCACCGCGAGATTCGGGGCGATCCCATGCCGCGCTTCCTCGCCAGAGCAATCGCCTCCAGCGAGCGCGACGGAATGGGCGAACCCGGACCGCGCATGATCTACGCGGGACTGATGTTCCTGCTCGGAAGCGGCTTCGCGACGGATCCCCTCCATCGGTGGGCCACGGCGGTCCTGAGCGAGGCGTCGTCGTCCGGTCATGCGCGGGCGCACTCTCTCTTCGACGCCGCCAAGGACCATCTCGAGCGGACGCTGGAAGCGATCCGGAGCTCGGGGAGCGACTAGCGATGGGACTGTGCGGCGGCAGCAAACACCAGAAGCGGGCGGCCCGCGCCGAGGCGGCGAAGGCGAAGACGGATGTCGGTGACGGCCAGCCCTGCCCGCTGGGCAAATGCCACCTGCGAGTGACGGTCGCCCGCGCCGATACGGGCGAGGGTGTCCAGAACGTCACCGTTCAGGCCAAGGGGCCGACGTCGGCGAGCAAGACCACCGCTGCCGACACGGGGCTGGCGGACTTCGGCGTCGTCGACCCGGGCCAGTACACCATCACCGTCAAGCTGGGCGCCACGGAAGCGAAGAAGTACCAGGCTCCCGCGGCGGTATCGCTGACCATCGCCAAGGGTGACACCAAGGCGAAGCGGATCGAGCTCGCGCCTCTGGTAAAGCTCCGCTTCGTCCTCGTCGACAAGGCAGGGTCGGGTCTCGCCGCGGTGGAGTGGAAGCTCGACAAGCCGGCCAAGAACGGAAAGACGGCCGCCGACGGGCTGATCGAGGTGGACGACGCCTGGGATTGCGACGACGATCGGCAGCTCCACATCAAGCTCCCAGCGCCGGCGGCGCCTCCCGCCCCGCCTGCCCCAGCTCCAGCTCCCGCGGTGGTGCCGCCGCCTTATCCTCCGAGCATCGATCCGGCCCAATTTGCCGACGAAGCACCCGGGGCGCTCGTGCCCGAGGTGGAGGTGGACTGGAAACTGTCGGTCGCCGATCTGGCCGATGGCGACAACGACGACGGCGTGAAGGCGCGCCTCAACAACCTGGGCTTCACGGTCGACGGCAAAGCGAGGACCACCGTCTCGATCAAGACCTACCAGCGAATCTATCTGAACCTGGATGCCGGGTCGGGAACGCCGGCCGACATCCTCGCCGACATCAAGACCCGACACGACAAGAGCCCGTGATGGAGAGATCAGCAACCGTCGCCCGCACCAATCTCGCCGATGGCGAGACGAACGTGAACCGGCTGCGGGTTCCGCAATTCGGGATCGTCGGCCTCCGCCTCTCCACCCCGGCCAAGGCGAGCAAGACCTATCTCCAGCCCGGCGCGAAGGCGCCGGCCGCCGGCGCCGACGATTTCCATTTCGTTCCCGACAAGGAGACCATCAGCATCGAATACGAGATGGACGACCAGGGCGCGATCGTAGACGAAGGCAAGCTGGAGCTCTTCGGTCGTTTCGATGACGACCCTCTGTGGACGCTCGATCTGGAGAAGCTGGGTCCCACCTGGTTCTCGCACGGAAAGCACCAGATCAAATGGGATGGACGGATCGTCAAGGCGGCGGAGCTCACCGGAAAGGTGGCCGGCGGCAAGACCACCCACGACCTCACCTCGCTGGAGGTGAACGAGACGGACAAGTTCCCCGACGGTTACGTCACGCTGGAGCATTCGCCCTACAAGCTCAAACTCACCGTCAAGAGCGGCGCGCTTCCCCGGAAGAAGGTGGTGGCGTGGACGTACTTCCAGATCCTGCTCAAGAGCATCTCCATCGAGCTGGGGCCGGAGGAAACGATCCCCAAGGGGTGGTTCGGCGGAGCGCGGCTGGAGATAGACAAGAAGGTCCGCAAACAGATCGAGACGGACGGGGGTTTGCCAGCCAAGGGCGCTTCGAGAGCGGTGTACCTGCCGAGCAATCTGTTCAAGACAAAGAACAAACAGATGTACGACAATACCGCCTTCGATCTGTACAAGAAGCTCTGGGGCGACGGTCCCAACATTCCAGTGATCGCGAGAATCCGTCTTGCGGACTCCAATGACGCCGAGGTGAAGCTGGAGTCGGACAAGGGCGCCGTGGCTCTAGGGAACGCGCGCTTTCTCTGGGAGTGGGAAGACAAGGCCGAGGTCCCGACGAATACCGCTGGGAGCAACCCGAGAGCGTTCATCGACGCCGCCATCGATTACTACAAGGCGGGCGCGGACCCCAGGTCCGCCGGCAAGGATCACACCTATCCGAAGGGCGACAATTGCCACGTCGACCGCGGCGGGAAGCGTGGACCGGATGCAGACCCGATCTTCCCCAAGCAGTCCGGATACAAGCCCAAGGATCCGCTGGAGGCCGGGGAGTTCCCGTTCAAGCTAGAGAGTTGCAAGGAGCGGCTTTGGGCGTCGTTCAGCAGGGGGTGGGGGAAGGGGAAGCTCGCGGGACGTACGGGCGCCCTCTTCCAGCCCTCGCGCATGGCGGGCGACGATTACGCGATCAGGGTCTTTCTCGCCTGGGATCACGGCAAGGACGGCAAGTATGTGCTCGACGTGAAGACGGAGCCGCTCGCGGCGGCCGCGTCAATCCAGGCGGAGACCGGTATCTTGCAGATCTGGCGCGAGCTCCACCTCTCCCGCTACGTTCGCAAGAAGGCCAGCATCTTGAACTTCCTCACCGCGGCGAACATCGGTCTCATCCAGGGAACCTACGCCAAGGCCTACATCAACGTCGTGGACAAAAGGGGACCCGACGACACGTACTTGATCGCCGATCACAAGACGAAGAGCGGCAGCGCGTTCGACTACAATGCAGCGGCGCGCAAGCTCGTCGAGAAGCACGGTGATTTTCTCCTCAACAAACACTATGCGGCGGATCCCGCTGCCGACCACGCAGCCGAGGATTGCACCTTCAAGATCCGGCGCTATCCCGATTTCGTACGGAAGGTGCACGACCTGGAGAATGGCGCCGCGGGCGCGGGCGACCTGGCGGCGCTGATCGCAGCCAACGCTCCGACGCCGGCGGATCAAGTCCTCGGCGGCCTGGGTACGGCGCCCATCCCGAATCCGACCACGCTGGCTCCAGCAACACCACCGGCGACGCGCGCGTATATCTCGAGGCTCTGGAAGACGCAGCGGTTGCTGGTCGATCGCAACGTCGACACTGATATCAATTACTCCAACACGCTGACCGCGCTGCTGAGCGATTTGTACGAGCCGCTGCTCGACAAAATGGAGCCGCTCGCGGGCGGCAAGAGCGGCGCCGCCGGAGACGGAATCGCCATCATTCAATTCAACTACCTCCACAACGTGGTGCGCGACTTCCCCGCTGCAACAGCCGGCGTCGCCTACCTCCAAGGGGCGGCGGTGGACGTCTCGGACGCATCGCACGAGAGGTGCGTATTCGTCTTCTTCACGCCGGGAACCAGCCCGGCCGACGTCGATACTTTCAATCACGAGGTCGGCCACCACCTCTTCATGCCGCACTCGCGGTATCACGTCGGTAACGGCAGCGTTCCGGGAAAACCCCTGGACGACAGGCACGATGACGACGACCAATACTGCTTGATGAGCTACTCCACCGGTGCAACCACCTTCTGCGGACTCTGCCAGCTGCGCCTGCGTGGGTGGGACGCGACCGCGCTGGACAAAGACGATGCGAAGAACAAGAAACCGTGATCCCGACGCTCGCCGGCCGTTGCAGCGCACTGGTGGCGCTCTGTGCAGCGATCCCGGCAACGACTCCCATTCCACGAAGGCCCCGTCCTCCTCGGGCCCTCCAGGAAGGCGCCGTGACGATCCAGTATGAGGTCAAGCCCGAACGGGAAGAGTACCCGCTCCTGGACGAGATCCGCTTGCATCTCACCATCAGGAACGTCGGAGGAGCGGCGCTCGAGCTGGCGAATCCATCGTCGAGAAGCTCCCAACCCACGTACACGCTGCGCGGACCGTCCTTCCCCAATGGCCGGACGTTCAACAAGATCGAGCTGGAAGGCCTCGTCCTGGAGCCGCAGTCCCCGCCGGACTCCGACCGGATTCGCATCGAGCCGGGAGCGAGTTGGGACGGGACGGTGTCCATCACGCGGTCGGTGCGGCTGGAAGCTCCCGGTGATTACGAGCTGACTTCCCGCTTGCAGTTGGCGCAGGTGCAAGCTCAGAGCCCGAACGTCGTCTTCCGGGTGAAGCAGATATCGCCCGACTCCGCGGACGCAGGCGTCGGCTGGCGCCAGGGCGGAGCGGGAGAAGGCGAGCTTGCCTTCCTCCAGCGGACGGAGAGTGGAACGCTTCTCTACGCGCAGCAGTTCCACGAGGTGCGGCAGGACACAGGCGAGGTGCGGATGTTTCCGCTGCAACTTCGCCGGCACCTGGAAGCGCAGACGACGGATGTCCGTGTGCCCTGGACGAACGGGACGTTTCACGCCGAGACGACGCGATGGCTGATCTGGCGGCAGGGAGCCACGGTGGCCGCCCTCGACACATACGACACGTTGATTTCCGCGCGCCTTCCCGAGGCGCCCTCGGCCCTGGTGCGCCCCGCGCTCACGGCGGCCGGGGAGCCTCCGGAGGTGCTCGCTCTTGCAGAGGGTAGCCGTGCCCTCCACCTCGTGCGGTTCGGGAAAGTGGGAAAGGTTGAATGGACCGCGGCGCTTCCCGCCGACGCGAAAGCGATCGTCGCAGGTCTCGGTTCCGAGCAAAAAGGCAGCCCGCGCCACGTGGCTTTCGCGGCGCACACGGAAGAAGGGGTCGCGATCTACCACTCGCGCTACACGCGGGACGGCCCGTTGACCGCGTTCGAATCCGTCGCATTCGATGCGCGCAAAGCGGGGGATGAGCCTAGAGGCCGCGCACGCCTGCTCGACGTCTTCACTCCCGCCCTCCATGTGGAAGGGAAGGACGAGACTTGGGCAGGATTCCTGGCCCAGGACGGCGAGGAGCCGCTGTTGCTCGAGGCCCATTTCGCCCGCGGCCTGTTCGGGTCCGACAACAGCGTTCGCGCAACCAAGCTCGGCCCGCTTACCGGCAAACCGGTGGGCGGAGCACTTCTGTACGTGGACGACAAGAGCGGGTCGATCGTGCGTCGCGAGGTCGTCCTGCTGCTCGATACGGGCAAGCTGGTACGACTGACGGATGGCGTCCTCCGAGAAGTGTCGGTGCAGGGCGTCCCTACCATTCCGCTCCTGCTGGCGCCGGGACGGGACTTCAGCTACGTGCTGTACTCGGACAAGGTCCGCGGACCGTACTTCGCCGCCATTTGACGAGAGTCCTGATCCGCCCCGGATCGGTGTCTCCCGCACATCCTCGCCGAAGCAAGGATCGCTGAAGGCACGCGACATCGAATCCCCTTCGGCGAACTACGAGGAGCTGGTGAAGACCCAGTCCGTGCTGAACCGCAAGCACCTCGGCGTCGCCGCGCTCCGCACCACGGCGGGGCTCGCCCTGGGGCTCGCGCTGCGCGGTCAGACGAACTTCATCCGCATGCTCTGGAAATTCGGAAGCGTCTACTCGCGCGACCGGCAGTACAGCGATCACTTCAAGCCGCGGAAGTACTCGATGCGCCCGCCGGAGGCGCCCGGCGTTGCGCCGCCCCATACCCGGGATCTCTTCATCCACCTCGGGTCGCCGGCCCGCAGGGCCGATGCGGCGTCCGCTCGCTGACGCCGGAAATCTACTCGGATGTCATGAAGGCGCCATGGTAGACCTGCGTAAAGTTGGGATCCGAGCTCAGCGGGACTACCATGGAACGCGCTGTGAGCGTACCCGAGACCAGGGTTGCGACCGTGGCGGAAGGCTCCCGCTTGCTCTCGCGGGAGCTGTCCTGGCTGGCCTTCAACGAGCGGGTGCTTGAGGAAGCGGCCGATCCCCGCTGGCCACTGCTCGAGCGAGTGAAGTTCCTGGCCATCTTCCACAGCAACCTGGACGAGTTCTTCATGATCCGCGTCGCGGGGTTGCACACGCTCCTGGAACAGGGCGAGGACGGGCCGGGTCCCGACGGCCTTACGGCGCGCGAGCAACTGGACCGGATCGGCATCGCGGTGCGGCGCCTGGTGCGCTCCGCCTCGGCGCTCCTCAGCGGGGAGCTGCTCCCGGCGCTGGAGAAGGCTGGCATCCGGCTGCACCGCCGCGGAACGCTGGAGGCGGAAGCCCGGGCCAGGACCGCCGACTACTTCCACTCCACGGTGTTCCCCGTGCTCACGCCGCTGGCGGTGGACCCGGGGCATCCGTTCCCCTTCATCTCCAACCTCTCCCTTTCCCTGGCGGTGGAGGCGGAAGACCCGCTCACCGGCGAGCGGCGCTTCGCGCGCGTCAAGGTCCCGGAGATCCTGCCGCGCTTCGTCCCGGTGGGCGGCGACGACTTCATTCCGCTGGAGGATCTGATCGAGTCGCACCTCGATGCGCTCTTTCCCGGAATGCGCATCGTCGGCGTCTATCCGTTCCGCATCACCCGCGACATGGACATGGCCATCCTCGAGGCGGAAGCGGACGATCTGCTGCAGGTGGTGGACCGCCAGGTCCGGCGCCGCCGCTTCGGGCACGTGGTGCGGCTGGAGCTCGATTCCCAGACGCCGGAGCGCATCCGCGCGCTGCTCCTGGACAAGCTGCAGCTGGGGCGGGACGACCTGTACGAGTGCTGTGCGCCGCTGGGCGCCAGCGCGCTGATGGCGCTGGCCGGGCTGCAGCGCCCCGACTTGCACGACCCGCCGCTGCAACTCGCGGTGGCGCGGGAGCTGGTCGAAGGCGACGTCTTCGCGGCCATCCGCGCGGGCGATGTGCTGCTGCACCACCCCTACGATTCCTTTGCGCCGGTGCTCGCCTTCCTGCGACGGGCGGCGGCGGACCCGGACGTGCTGGCGATCAAGATGACGCTCTACCGCACGGGGGCCAGCTCCGACATCTCCAAGAGCCTGATCACCGCAGCGGAGAACGGCAAGCAGGTGGCCGTGGCCATCGAGCTCAAGGCGCGTTTCGACGAACGCAACAACATCGAATGGGCGCGAGCGCTGGAGCGGGCGGGGGTCCACGTCTTCTACGGCAGTGCGGACCTGAAGATCCACGCCAAGGCGGCCCTCGTGGTCCGTCGCGAAGGCGATCGGATTCGCCGCTACGTTCATCTCTCCACCGGCAACTACAACGCGGCCACCTCGCGGATCTACACGGACGTGGGCCT
>MNFJ01000035.1 GCA_001918155.1 Deltaproteobacteria bacterium 13_1_40CM_4_68_19 | reverse complement strand
AACGGGTTGGCGCGCTGGAACACCATCCCCACCCGGCGCCGCAGGTTCACCGGGTCGACGCGCCTCGCATGCAGGTCCTGTCCGTCCACCAGCACGTTGCCCGACTGGCGCGCGCCGGGGACCAGCTCGTGCATGCGGTTGAGGCAGCGGACGAAGGTGGTCTTGCCGCAGCCGCTCGGCCCGATGATGGCGAGCACTGTGTTCGCCGGGACCGTCAGCGAGACGTTGCGCAGCGCATGGTTGGCCTTGAACCAGGCGTTGAGAGACCGCACCTCGACCTTCGGCCTCATCGCACCCGCCTCCGCGCTACGAGCCGACCGGCGAGCGCGAGCGAGCCGACGAGGAGGAGGAGGATCAGGGCGGAGGTCCAAGCCTTGTCGTGCCATTCGTTGTACGGGCTGACGGCATAGTTGAAGATCTGCACGGTGAGCGACGCCGTCGGCTGATCCGCCCGCCAGTTCCAGTACTGGTTGTTCAGGGAGGTGAAGAGCAGCGGCGCCGTCTCGCCGGAGGCGCGGGCGACGGAGAGCAGGATGGCCGTCATGATGCCGCCGAGCGCCGTCCGGAGCACGACCCGGAGCGAAGTCCGCCACTGCGGGACGCCGAGCGCCAGCGAGGCTTCCCGCAGCGCGTGCGGCACCAACCGCACCAGCTCTTCGGTGCTGCGGGCCAGCGTCGGCACCATCAGCACGGCGAGCGCGACGCCGCCCGCGAGCGCGGAGAAGCGCCGCATCGGGATCACCACCAGGCCGTATGCGACGATGCCGACCACGATGGAGGGAACGCCGGAGAGGACCTCGGCGATGAAGCGGATCGCGTCGCCCAGCCGGGTGTCGCCGCGCTCCGCCAGGTAGACGCCGGCCCCGACGCCGAGTGGCACCCCGATGGCGCAGGCGATCCCCACGATGTACAGCGTGCCCGCGATCGCGTTCCCGACCCCTCCTCCCGTCTCTCCGACGGGGGCGGGGATGGCAGTGAAGAAGCTCCAGCTTAGCCCGGCAAATCCGCGCGAGATCACCAGCCACAGCAGCGAGACCAGCGGCACCAGCGCGACGGCCAGCGCGAGGGCGCAGAGGCCCGTCATGATCCAATTCACCGCGCGCCGGGCCGCGAGCGAGTTCATGCGGCCACCCGCGTCGGGCCGCGCCGCGACATGCGCACGAGCAGCCGGGCGGCGATGTTGAGGACGACGGTGACCGCGAACAGCAGCAATGCGAGCGCCGCGAGGGCGCCGGTGTGCAGGTCGCCGCTCGCCTCCGCGAACTCGTTGGCGATCACCGCCGGCAGCGAGTAGCCGGGCGAAAAGAGCGAGGCGCGGATGGTCGGCGAGTTGCCGATCACCATCGTCACCGCCATCGTCTCTCCCAGCGCGCGCCCGAGACCGAGCATGGTGGCGCCGACAATTCCCGCCCGCGCGTAGGGCAGCACCGAGACCCTGATCGCCTCCCAGCGCGTCGCGCCGAGCGCGAGCGCCCCCTCGCGGAGCGTCCCAGGCACGGTCTGGAGGACCTCGATGGCGATCGAGGTGATGGTCGGCAGGATCATGATCGCGAGCACGATCCCCGCGGCGAGATACCCGAGGCCAATGGGCGGACCCTGGAAGAGCGGGAGGAACCCGAGCGTCTTCGCCAGCAGCGGCTCGACGGGCCTGCGCAAGAGCGGCACCAGCACGAACAGGCCCCAGAGCCCGTACACGACGCTCGGGATGCCCGCGAGCAGGGAGATGGGAAAGGACACGATGGAGCGGACCGAGGGCGGCGCCATCTCGGTCAGGAACAGCGCCAGACCGACGGAGACCGGCAGGGCCAGGACCAGCGCCACCGCGCTCGTCACCAGGGTCCCGTAGATGAACGGCAGCGCCCCGAAGACGTCGCGCGTGACGTCCCAGACCGAATTGCGGACGAAGGCGACCACGCCGGTGTGCAAGATGGCGGGCCCGCCGATGTGCACCAGCTCGGCGACGATGATCGCCGCCACCACCAGCACCGCCAGACCGAGCAGCAGAAGGCCGCCGGACCAGACCCGGTCCGGCACGTTGACCCGGGCCGGAGCGCTCTCGGGGGCGCGCTCCGGCTCGCGGGCAGCGGTCACGATTTCACTTGCGGTTTGCAAGCACGGCCTTTCCCTGCACCGTGATCGACTGCAGTGTCGCCTCCACCTTCTTCACCAGCGGCCCCGGAAGGGGAGCATAGTCTAGCGCCGAGGCCATCTTCTGACCGTCGTGGATGGCCCACCAGAGGAAGTGGATCAGTGCCTGACCTTTTGCCGGGTCGGCTTGGTCCTTGTACACGAGCAGGTACGTGAAGGCCGAGATCGGGTACGCTTCCTTGCCGGGCGCGTCGGTGATCGATACCCGGTAGTCGGCGGGAATCTCGGCCTTGGCCGCCGCGGCGGAAACGCTGTCGAGCGACGCCTTTACCCACTGTCCATCGTGGTTCTTCAGATCGACCATCAAAAGCTTGTTCTGGTTGGCGTAAGCCAGCTCGACGTATCCGATGCCGCCCTCCGTCTGCTTCACCGTTCCCGTGACCCCCTCGTTTCCCTTTCCGCCGAGGCCAACGGGCCAGTTGACGCTCTTGCCCGCCCCGGGACCGCTCTTCCATTCGGGCGACACTTTGGCGAGATAGTCGGTGAACACGGCGGTGGTGCCGGAGCCGTCGGAGCGGTGCACCACCGCGATCGCGCTGTCCGGCAGCTTCGCGCCTGGGTTGTCCTTCGCGATCGCGGCATCGCTCCAGTTCTGGACCTTGCCGAGGAAGACGTTCGCGAGGGTCTCGGGGGAAAGGCGCAACGATCCCACTCCGGGCAGGTTGTAGACGACGACCACCGCGCCCATCACCGTGGGGATGTGCACCACGCCGGGCGCCTTCTTCAGCTCTTCCTCGGTCATCGGCGCATCGCTTGCGCCGAAGTCGACCGTACGCTCGATGATCTGCTTGATTCCGCCGCCGGAGCCGATCGACTGGTAATTGATCTGCACGTCGGGATGCAGCTTGTTGTACTCGCTGAACCACTTCGAATAGATGGGGAAAGGAAAGGTCGCGCCCGCACCGTTGATGAGCAGGTTGTTCGCGAACGCCGCGCCGGCCAGCCCGAGGGCCAGCCCCGAAATTACGAGGAGTGTCTTCATGGGTGTGCGTTTTTGACTCCCTAACGTGACGTCCGTGTGACAAGGGCGCAGCATTGCGGTGCCGGTCCGGCCCGGCGCCCGCCCGCTCGCTTGGCTGAATGTGTCGTGATTCTAGGGCCTTCGATCTTCCGAAGGGTTGGCTTGAGGGCCTCAGCCCATCGCCGGAGATCGCGCGTGCGATCACCCGTGGTCACGAATCCGGCCGTGCCTCCGTCTCTTCCACGGCGATGTCCACCGCGATTGCGAGCTGCTGTCGATGAGGCGCGAGCTCGATCGCCATGAACGAGAGCCGAAATAATGCGACACCTCAGCCGAAACCTTTCCATCGATTGCGCATCGCAGGTCGGTCGCGTGTTCTGCGTGACAGTACGCCTCACATGCACTAGGAACGGGCCTTCGCAGTAGCCTTGCCGGGGAGGAATCTTGTGGAAATGGCAGCAGGCACTCAGTTTCTGACGCGACCCAGCAAGTGGCGTGTGTGGGTCATCGCCGCGGTCGCGCTCGTCGCCGTAGTCGGCGTCTTGGGAGCCATCAAAGGGGGCCAGATCGCCAAGATGATCAACGCCAGCAAGTCGTTCGCGATCCCGCCGGAATCGGTGACCTCAGCCAAGGTGGACGCCCAGGAATGGCAGGCGTCCCGATCGGCGGTGGGCACGCTCGTTGCCATCCGCGCGGTCACTCTCGCCTCCGAGGTGTCCGGCCTGGTGCGCGAGATCGGGTTCGATTCGGGGGCGTTCGTCCGCAAAGGCGACGTGATGGTGAAGCTCGATACCTCCACCGAAGAGGCCCAGCTCGCCTCGGCGCAGGCCGACGCCGAGCTGGCGCGCGCGAGCCTGGTGCGGGCCCGGTCGTTGCGCGAGGCCAACGTGAGCGCGCCGGCGGATCTGGACACCGCCGAGGCGAAGGCGAAGCAGACGGCGGCGAATGTCGGCACCCTCCACGCTACCATCGCCAAGAAGACCATTCGCGCTCCCTTCGACGGGCGCGTCTCCATCAAGCAGGTGGAGTTGGGCCAGGTGCTCGCGTCGGGCACGCCGGTGGCGACGCTGCAGTCGATCCATCCCATCTACGCCGAGTTCTGGTTGCCGCAGCAGACCCTGGCGGAGCTCAGGATCGGGATGAACGCCCGCCTGCGCACGGACGTGTTCCCGCAGACCTCCTGGGAAGGCACGCTCACCACCATCAACCCGGAAGTCGACGTCAACACGCGCAACGTCCGCGTGCGCGCCACGTTCCCCAACACCGACGGACAGCTGCGCCCCGGGATGTTCGTCAACGTCGAGGTCCTGTCGCCGGAGAAGCGGACGGTCCTGGTGATCCCTTCGACCGCGGTGCTCTACGCGCCGTATGGCGATTCGGTGTTCGCGATCGAGGAGAAGCCCGACGCCGCCGGCAAACAAGGTCTGATCGCGCACCAGAAGTTCGTGCGCCTCGGCGAGCGACGTGGGGACCTGGTCGGCGTGGTCTCCGGGCTCAATGCCGGGGAGACGATCGTGAGCAGCGGCGCCTTCAAGCTGCGCAACGGAGCCTCGGTGGTGGTGCACAACGAGCTCGCTCCCAAGGCCGAAGTCGCGCCGACGCCTGTAGACCGGTGAGAAGCGGAAAGGTGTACGCATGAGATTCACCGACCTCTTCATCCGCCGGCCGGTCCTCGCGATCGTCGTCAACCTCTTGATCGTCATCGCGGGCGTGCAGGCCATCCGCTCGCTGAACGTGCGCCAGTACCCGCGCAGCGAGAACGCGGCCATCACCGTCACCACCGCTTACGTCGGCGCCACCGCCGACCTGGTGCGGGGCTTCGTCACCACGCCGCTCGAGCGCGTGATCGCCGCCGCCGACGGCATCGAGTACATCGAATCGGAGAGCAAGCAGAACTCCTCGGTCATCCGGGCTCGGCTGCGCCTCAACTACGACTCCACCAAGGCGCTCGCCGAGATCAGCTCCAAAGTGGACCAGGTCCGGCGCGATCTGCCACCCGAAGCCGAGATCCCCGCCCTCAACATCGAGTCGGCCGACAGCCAGTTCGCCGCCGCCTATCTCAGCTTCTCCTCGCAGTTCCTCAAGCAGAACGAGATCACCGACTACCTGTTCCGCGTGGTCCAGCCGCGGCTCTCCGCCATCGAGGGCGTGCAGCGCGCCGACATCCTCGGCGCCCGCACCTTCGCGATGCGCATCTGGCTGAAGCCGGACCGCATGGCGGCGCTGAACATCAGCCCGGGACAGATCCGGACAGCGCTCGCCGCGAACAACTACCTCGCTGCCGTCGGCCAGACCAAGGGCCAGCTCGTCCAGGTGAACCTGACGGCGAACACCGACCTGCGTTCGCCCCAGGAATTCGAGCAGATGGTGATCCGGCAGAACGAAGGCTCGACGGTGCACCTGCGCGACGTCGCCGACGTAGTGCTCGGCGCCGAGGACTATGAGACGGCCGTCAACTTCAACGGCCAGACCGCGGTGTTCATCGGAGTCTGGCCGCTGCCGAACGCCAACTCCCTCGACGTCGTCAAGCGCCTGCGCGCGGAGATGGACTCGCTGCAGAAGGAGATCCCCGAGCAGATCCAGGCGCGCATCGCCTACGATGCCACCGCCTACATCCGCAGCGCGATCAGCGAGGTTGTGCAGACGCTGCTCGAGACGATCCTGATCGTCGTGATCGTGATCTTCCTCTTCCTCGGTTCGCTGCGCTCCTCGTTGGTCCCGGTCGTGGCCATCCCGACCTCGCTGATCGGCGGCATCTTCCTGGTGCAGACGCTCGGCTTCACCATCAATCTCTTGACGCTCCTCGCCATCGTCCTTTCCGTCGGGTTGGTGGTCGACGACGCCATCGTGGTGGTGGAGAACGTGGAGCGGCACCTGCGCGAGGGCCTGAAGCCGATCGACGCGGCGCTGAAAGGCGCCCGCGAGCTGGTCGGCCCCATCATCTCGATGACCATCACGCTGGCGGCGGTCTACACGCCCATCGCCTTCCAGGGTGGCCTGACCGGCTCGCTCTTCCGCGAATTCGCGCTCACCCTGGCCGGCGCGGTCACCATCTCGGGCGTGGTGGCCCTGACGCTGTCGCCGGTGATGTCGGGTTACCTCCTCGATCGCAGCATCGAGGAAAAGGGTCTCGCCGGGCTGATCAATCGCACCTTCGAGCGGTTCAAGGCCGCGTACGGGCGCAGCCTCGAGACGACCTTCGCGGCGCGAGGCGCGATCTACCTGGCCTGGGTCCTCATCGGAGCGGCCGCGGTGGGGATGTTCATGCTCGCTCCCAAGGAGCTCGCCCCCACCGAGGACCAGGGCTTCTTCTTCGGCGTGGTGAACACGCCGGCGAACTCCACGCTCGACCAGGTGGTCCAGTCAACCCGCGAGATCAACGCGCAGCTCAGCGAGATCCCGGAGACGGACTTCACCTTCCAGATCACCTATCCCACCGGCGGCTTCTACGGCGCCGTCCTCAAACCGTGGGAGGAGCGGAAGCGATCGGTATTCAAGATCCTCCCCGAGGTGTCGATGAAGGTGGCCGCGATCCCTGGAGTGCAGACGTTCGTGACCGTTCCCTCCGCGCTCCCCGGCGGCAGCAACTTCCCCGTCGAATTCCTCATCGCGTCGACCGCGGAGCCGGACGAGATCCTGCAATTCGCGCAGCAGCTGCAGATGAAGGCGGCGCAGAGCGGCATGTTCGCGTTTCCGCCACTCATCGACACCAAGATCGACCAGCCGCAATCGGAGATCCGGATCGACCGGGACAAGGCGGCGGAGCTGGGCCTGAACCTCCAGTCGGTCGGCCAGGACCTGGCAGCCGCCGTCGGCGGCAACTTCGTCAACCGCTTCAGCGTGGCGGGGCGCAGCTACAAGGTCATCCCGCAGCTCTTGCGGGTGGAGCGCTTGAACCCCGAGCAGCTGCGCGACGTCCACGTCACCGGCCCGAGCGGCCAGCTGGTCTCGCTGAGCACCATCGCCACCCTGCACGACTCGGTGACGCCGCGCGCGTTGGAGCGCTTCCAGCAGCTCAATGCGGTGAAGCTGAGCGGCGTGGCGATGCGCCCGCTCGACGAGTCGCTGCGCTATCTCGAGAGCGAGGCGGCGAAGATCCTGCCGAAGGGGTACACCGTCGACTACACCGGCGAGTCACGGCAGCTGCGCACCGAAGGCAACAAGTTCCTTCCCGCGTTCCTCCTCGCCATCATCCTCATCTTCCTGGTGCTGGCGGCGCAGTTCAACAGCTTCCGCGACCCGTTCGTGATCCTGGCGGGGTCCGTCCCGCTGGCCATGTTCGGCGCGCTCTTGATGACGTTCCTCAAGATGCCGAACCCGAACCTCCACTTCTTCACGGATGGCTGGACGACGACGCTGAACGTCTACTCGCAGGTCGGCCTGGTGACTCTGGTCGGGCTGGTCTCGAAGAACGGGATCCTCATCGTCGAGTTCGCCAACAAGCTGCAGGAGGAAGGCCAGAGCAAGATCGAGGCCGTCAAGAACGCCGCCATGACGCGGCTCCGCCCGGTGCTGATGACCAGCGTGGCCACGGTCTGCGGCCATTTCCCTCTGACCCTCGTCAGCGGTCCCGGCGCCGCGGCGCGCAACAGCATCGGACTGGTGTTGGTGGCGGGAATGGCGATCGGAACAGCCTTCACCCTGTTCTTCGTGCCGGCGATCTATCTGCTCATCGCGCGCGACCACCGCGCGGAGGCGGCCAAGGCGCCCGCCGAGGTCGCTCCTGCGATGGAACCGTCTGCCTGAGCGGGCACCGGCTCTAGCGTTCGCGACCGTACAATCGCCTTCCGCAGGGGGGTCTCTTCCCGCGACGCGATGGCCACACAACGCGGGAGGAGGCCCCATGACGCGGGTCGCACTGGAGACAGCGCTCGTCGTCGCGATCGTCGCGCTCGCGCTGGAAGTCGTTCACTACCGCAACGCCGTGCTCGATGCGAACCTCGATCGCAATCGCGCCTGGAGGACGGTGGTCGAGCTGCGAGGAAAGTGCGCCACGGATACTTCCGTCCGTTGAGCAAGTCAGAAACCAAGGCCGGCCAGCTCGCGCAGGATCTCCTCGTACAACGCGACTGCGTCGAACCGCAGCGACCAGCCCACCTGCGCCCAGTGGTCCGCCTCGATCTCGCGGAGCACCTTTCCCCAGCGCTGCGAGTCCTGCGGCACGATCCCGTCATTCCGCCCGCCGTGCGCGCTGAGGTACAGGTGCGTCGGCCAGAGCAATGGATTCGTCTCCGAGAGGTCGCTTGCCGCGACCACGCTGCAGTAGGCGATCCCCGCGACGTCGGGAACGGCCTGATTGAAGCGCTCTACCGCCTCGGGGGCGAGATCGGCGAGCGCCGCGACGCCGAGGAGTCGCGCGGTCGCGCGAGCAAACGGCGCATTCGCGAGCGGCGTTCCGTGGTGTGGGGCGCCGATGGTGACGAGCGAGGCGATGCGGTCGGCGAGGCCGAGACGCGCGATCGCGAAGCGCGCGTCCAGGCCTCCCATGCTGTGGGCAATCACGTTGAAGCGATCGCCGGGGAGCGCCCGCAGGAGCTTGACCAGGGTCCCGGCGCGAACCGCGATTGGCGCCCTGGGTGCGACGCGGGGCCGGTAGAACTCCAGACCGGGCAAGGCAAGCTCCTCGGCGATGTTGCGGAAATAGCGGTGGCGGCGCCCCGCGACGGCGATCTCGTCGAATCCGAAGACTCCGTGGGCGAGCACGATCGGATGACGCAAGTGCGGCACCCGTCGCACCGGGACGCGCTCGCGCAGGCGCGCCCGCCGCACCCACAGGCGGATGAGGAGCGCGCCGGCGACCAGCACCAGCAGCGCGACGACAGCGAGAGATATCCAGTTCACCAGGGGCTTCAGGGAAGCATCCTCCGCGTGCCACAGTAGATGCGCGGGCGGCGTATGATTCCGCCATGGCAAACGGTGCGCTCGCGCACATCCGCGTCCTGGATCTGAGCCGCGTCCTGGCGGGACCGTGGGCGACCCAGGCGCTCGCCGATCTCGGCGCCGACGTGATCAAGGTCGAGCGGCCGGGCACGGGCGACGACACGCGCGGCTGGGGCCCGCCCTGGCTGCGCGAGGAAGCCGGCGAGTCCGCCTATTTCGTCAGCACCAACCGCGGGAAGAGATCGATCACCGTCGACATCGCGCGTCCGGAAGGGCAGGAGATCGTCCGCCGGCTGGCGGCGCAGTCGGACGTGCTGGTCGAGAACTACAAGGTTGGCGCGCTCGATCGCTACGGTCTCGGCCATCGGCCCCTCGCGGCGATCAATCCGCGCCTGGTGTATTGCTCGATCACGGGATTCGGCCAGACAGGACCGTACCGCGAGAGGGCCGGATACGACTTCCTCGTCCAGGCGATGGGCGGGTTGATGAGCATCACCGGCGAACCGGATGGCGAGCCGATGAAAGTGGGCGTCGCCATCACCGACATCCTCACCGGCATGTACGCGGCGACCGCGATCCTCGCAGCGCTCGCACACCGAGAGCGGACCGGGCGCGGCCAGCACATCGACCTCGCCCTGCTGGACGTCCAGGTGGCGATGCTCGCGAACCACGCGGAGAACTACCTCCTCGCCCGGAAGCCGCCGGAACGGCTCGGCAACGCGCATCCCAGCATCGTCCCGTATCGCGCCTTCGCCACCAGGGACGGTCACATCGTCGTGGCCGTCGGCAACGACGGACAATTCGCGCGCCTCTGCGAGGTCGCGGGCGCTCCAGAGCTGGCGAGCGACGCGAAATTCGCCACGAACGCCGCGCGCGTGCGCAATCGCGCGGAGCTCGAGGCGAAGCTCGCACGGATCATCGCCCGCCGCGACAGCGGCGACTGGATCGGCGCGCTGGAAGCGGCCACCGTGCCGTGCGGGCCGATCAACGACCTGGCGCAGGTCTTCGCCGACCCGCAGGTCCGCCACCGGGGGATGGAGATCGACGCGCCGCACCCGCTCGCTGGGAATGTTCCGATGGTGAGGTCGCCCATCCGGCTGTCAGAGTGCCCGGATCGGACCGACCTTCCTCCCCCGGCGCTCGGACAACATACCGCCGAGGTGCTGAAGAGCCTGCTGCGCATGGAGGACGCCGAGGTGGATGCTCTGCGCGAGCAGGGCGTCGTCTGATCAACCCTCGCCGCCGCTCTCGCCGTCCGAGAATGCCGTCTGGTGCGGCTCCGGCGGCAGGTTGAGCACCGGCGAGGGAAACAGGTCGACGATGTAGTCGACGATGTCCTTGACGGAGATGACGCCGACAGGCCGGCCGTCGGCATCGGTGAGCGGCACGTGCCTGTATCCGCCCACGTGCATCAGCTTGAGCGCCCAGGCGATCCGGTCTTCAGGGCGCAGCGTTTCCGGATCGCGCGTCATGAAATCGGCGACGCGCTCCTTGCTCCAGTCCAGCGAGCGCAAGGCGACCTTGGTCAAAAGGTCGCGCTCGGTGAAGATGCCGGCGAGCTTTCCGTCCGGATCGACTACGAGCACGCAGCCGATGTGCCTCGCCTGCAGGGTCTCCACCACCTCCTGCAGGGTGGCGTCCGTCCTCACCGTGATCGGCGCCCCGAGCCCGAGCGCCCGGATGTCCTCGGTCTCGATGGCGCGCTCGATCAAGGGCCGTGGGGGAGTACCTTCAGTCCCGGATGCTGCCATGGGCCCTCCTTCCCCAGCCCTCAAATCTACACGCGACCCTGACGAATGACGAGCCTGCCCCCTCGGCCGTCCTTCCGCGCCCTCCGGCGGCGGCTCACCGCCGCTTGCGCGTGCGACGGCGAGGCGCGGAGCGCCTGGGTTTTTTGTCCAGCTCCTCGTTCCAGATCACGGCCTCGACGTTGTGGCCGTCGGGGTCGAGGACGAATGCCGCATACCCGTATTCCTCGCGCATGCCGGGCGGGCCATTGTCCTTCCCGCCAGCGGCCATCGCGGCGCGATAGAAGGCGTCGACGGCGGATTTGTCGCCGGCCTGGAATGCGACGTGGGTCGGCGTGCCGACCTTCCCTTTCGTCACCCAGAAGTCGTGCCGTCCGCCCTGGATGAAACCGAACGCGTCGTCGTACTCCCTGTCCATCTCGTATCCCAACGGCGCCAGCGCCTTCTCGTAGAACCTGCGGCTCGCGCGCGCATTGCGGCAGCGGAGGCTGATGTGCTCGATCATGCCGTTGGCGTACGCCGCGCCGGCCGGTATCGCAACCGGCCGCATTCTGTACAGTCTAAATACGTCGTCGCCGAGCGACCAAGCGACTACCTGGGGCAGCTGCCGGCCGTTGCTCGACTGCGGCGTAGACCCTCGCGGTCAGCCAGGTCAGCAGGAACGTGCAGCCGGCGAGCAGCACCGTGAGCACCGCGTACTGCGGCCACGAGCACGATTTTCCCCAACGCGCCTCGAACGAGAACCCGAAGATGCGGAA
>MNFJ01000189.1 GCA_001918155.1 Deltaproteobacteria bacterium 13_1_40CM_4_68_19 | reverse complement strand
GGGCGTACGGGTCGGGCCCGGTCCGCGGCTTCGCCACCACACTGATCATCGGCCTGCTCGCCTCGATGTTCACCTCCATCGTGGTCACCCGCGCGATCGTGGAGTGGTTCGTCTCGCATGGCCGCCTGCACAAGGCCGTGAGCTTCTAGCCGCGCCGGCCGAAGGCCGGATCGCGGCTACGCCTGAGGGCGAACAGCCGCGAGTCAGGGTATGAAATAGCTTCCCAGGAGTCGCGTCATGGAAATGAAGTACTTCGATCTGATCAAGCCGGGCACGACCCACGACTTCGTCAAGTACCGCCGCATCGCGGTCACGGTGTCGCTGATCGTGAACGCGCTGGTCCTCTTCGGCGTGATCGTCTGGCCGGGGCTCAACTACGGCGTCGACTTCGCCGGCGGCACCGAGCTGCAGGTCCACTTCAAGAAGCCCGTGGATCCCGGCGAGATCCGGGACCTGGTCGCGCACCAGGGATTCGGCGAGCCCACCGTCCAGCGGTACGGCAGCGAGAGCGAGAACCAGTTCCTCGTCCGCGTCGAGCGCATCGCGCTGCTCACGCCGGAGAGGGCCCAGGCGATCAAGGATTCCGTCTCGCAGGCGCTGCCGGGGCTGCAGAGCTTCCGCTTCGATCCGGAGGTCGGGGACAAGCTCGACTTCTTCTTCAAGCAGCCGGTGGACGAGAGCGCGCTGCGCGGGGCGGTGGAGAAGCTCGGGACGGCGGTGAAGGAGATCCGGCCGCTCGTCTCGCGCGAGGGACAGGAGCGCGAGTACACGGTCATCACCCAGGGGACGGGCGACAAGATCGGCTCGGCCCTGCGGGAGAAGTACGGCCCGGACCAGGTGGAGGTAGTCCGCACCGACTACGTCGGCCCGCAGGTGGGAAAGCAACTGCGCATCGACGGCATCCTGGCGGTCGTCTACGCGATCGGGATGATCCTGGTGTACGTCGGCTTGCGCTTCGACTTCCGCTTCTCGCCGGGCGTGGTCATCGCGCTGGTCCACGACGCGATCATCACGCTCGGGTTCTTCCTCGTCAGCCGGCACGAGTTCAACCTCACCTCGGTGACGGTGATCCTGACCGTGGTCGGCTACTCGGTGAACGATACGATCGTGATCTACGACCGTATCCGCGAGAATGTGAAGAAGCACAAGGGCGGGCCGCTGCGCGACATCATCAACCTCTCCATCAACGAGATGCTCGGCCGGACGATCCTCACCTCGGGCGCGACCGCCCTCTCGCTGCTCGGGCTGCTCCTCTACGGCGTCGGCACCATCTGGGACTTCGCCGCCGCCATGCTGGTCGGCATCATCTCCGGCACGTACTCCACCTGGTACATCGCCAGCCCGATGACCATCTGGCTGGAGGAGCACGCCGAGCAGCGCAAGGCCATCGCGGCGGCGCAGCCGAAGCCGAAGAAGCCGGAGCAGAACCGCCCCGCGGCGGCCGCTCGCTGAGATCGGCGCGCCGCGACCGTTCCGGCCACGGTGGCGGGCGGCAATGCTGCAAACCACGTCCGGTCGCGGACCCGGGCTGCGGGCCATGTCAACCCACGAAAAGCAGAAGCGCGGGCCGCAACCGGGCGGACCGCGCTCCTCGCCTCTTCCCGAATCCATGGGCGCCGCCGGCGCTGGCTGCCGGCAGGCTCCCTCTACCCGCCGCCCCTCAGGCCAGCCCCCATTTCACCTTGCCGTGCGTGAACAGCGCGCCCGCGCGCGCCGCCTCTTGCATCCGGATCCGCTCCGCCGCGCGTTCGAATTCCTCTTTGCACTTCTCCGAGCAGAAGAAGTAGCGGCGCTTCTTGTACTCGCTGCACGGCGTGCGATCGCCGTTCTCCACCGGCACGCCGCAGATGGGGTCGTACGAACGCCCTTTGGTGGTTTGCAAGCGCGACGCCGCACTTGCGCACCCGGTGACGGCCGTCACGGTGCGTGAAGCCCTTCCTCTTGTGGGAACTGCGCTGCACACTCCGGGCGTCCACGGACCTCTCCGCCGCGGGAGCGACGGCGGGCCGGGCGGCTCGCTCGCCTGCCATCTCCGCGGGGCGGGTCTTCGCCGAGTCCATCGCTGCGTGCTCCGGAGAGCGGAACGCGCCCTGCGCTCGCAGCAGCAACCCCGCGCCCAGCAGCAGGGCGCAGGTGGTTTGCCCGGAGAGGAAGAGGCGTCCCATGTGCCGACAATTTGCAACGGCACTGCCAAACCGCAGCAAAGACCCGTTCGCCCGCCCGCTCGACAGGCTCGATCGGGTGCGGGTTTCGTGTTAACCGGAGCGGCCCCTCGGAGGACCCCTTGTGGCCGAATTCATCCGCGACCTGAAGCGCACCCACTCCTGCGGCGAGCTGACGGCGAAGGACGTCGGCAAGGAAGTGATCCTCTTCGGGTGGGTGCACAACCGGCGCGATCACGGCGGCGCGGTGTTCATCGACCTGCGCGATCGGGCGGGGCTCACGCAGGTGGTCTTCGAAGCGGAGGCGGGCAGGGAGATGCACGACCTCGCCCAGGAGCTGCGCTACGAGTTCTGCATCGGCGTGCGCGGGAAGGTCGTCTCGCGCGGCGGCAACGTGAACCCGCGACTGGTCACGGGCGAGATCGAGGTGCACGCGGCGCAGCTGGCGATCTTCAACCGCAGCGAGACACCGCCATTCCTCATCGAGGACAAGATCGACACCGCGGAGGACAAGCGGCTCCACTACCGCTACCTCGACCTGCGCCGCGCGCCGCTGCAACAGACGCTGATGAAGCGCAGCGAGATGAACGCCGTCACCCGCCAGACGCTGAACCGGCTCGGGTTCCTCGAGCTGGAGACGCCCTTCCTCGTCAAGTACACGCCGGGCGGCGCGCGCAACTTCCTCGTGCCCGCGCGGCTCAGTCCGGGGAAGTTCTACGCGCTCGCGGAGAGCCCGCAGCTCTTCAAGCAGCTCTTCATGGTGGCGGGGTTCGAACGCTACTTCCAGATCGTCAAGTGCTTCCGCGACGAGGACCTGCGCCTGGACCGGCAGCCGGAGTTCACGCAGATCGACCTGGAGATGTCGTTCGTCACCCAGGACGACGTCTTCGCCGCGGTGGAGGAGCTGGTCACCGCGCTCTGGAGCGAGGTGCTCGGCGTGGAGATCGCCAAGCCCTTCCCGCGGATGCGTTACGAGCAGTCGATGCGCGAGTACGGAAACGACAAGCCCGATCTCCGCTTCGGCATGCAGCACGTGGACCTCACCTCGCTGATCGCGGAATTCAAGGGCGCCGGCGTCCCCATGTGGCAGTCGTTCGCGACCGCCGCGCCGGGGCAGATCGTCAAGGCGCTGAGAGTACCCGCCAGCGCGAATTTCTCCCGCACGGAGACGGACAAGCTGGAGGAGATCGCCAAGGGGATGGGCGCGCGCGGCCTGGCCCGCGCGAAGATCGGCGAGACCGGGGAATGGACGCAGAGCCCGCTGGCGAAGTCGATCGCGAAGGAGGCGCGCGACGCGATCAACGCGGCGACCGGCGCGCAAGCAGGCGACATCCTCCTCTTCCAGTTCGGAAAGGAGGCGATGGTCCACACCGTGCTGGCCAACCTGCGCCTCCATCTCGGCAAACGGCTGGGATTGATCCCGGAGTACGGCACGCCCGACCCGAAGAGGGCCGACTCCTGGAAATTCCTCTGGGTCGTGGATCCTCCGCTCTTCGAGTACAACGAGGAGCTGAAGCACTGGGTCGCCGCGCACCACGCCTTCACCCGGCCGCACGATGAATCCATTCAGTATCTCGAGACGGACCCCGGCAAGGTCCTCTGCTACCGCTACGACCTGGTGCTGAACGGCTTCGAGATCGGAGGCGGCTCCATCCGGCTGCACGATCCCGCGGTGCAGGAGAGGGTGTTCGCCGCCATGGGGATCTCTCCCAAGGAAGCGGAGCAGAAGTTCGGATTCCTGCTCCAGGCGCTTCGCTTCGGCGCACCGCCGCACGGCGGCATCGCGCTGGGGATGGATCGGCTCGCGTTCCTGCTCACGGGCGCGGAGTCCTTGCGGGACGTGATTCCCTTCCCGAAGACGCAAAAAGGGACCGATCTGATGACGGATGCACCCGGGGACGCGGACCCCGAGCAGCTGCGGGAGCTGCACATCGCGGTGACTTACAAGCCGCAAACGTGATCGATCGGTTACATTTTCGTTGCGACGCGGAGCGTCATCGGCGACGATGGGAGGCGTGACGGGCCCGCTGCCGAGCGCGAGCGCTCGAGGCAAGGCATTGCGGCGCGAGATCGCCGCGCTCGGCGTGGCGGCGTCCTGCGACGCCCCCGATCTATGGGCGGCGTCGCGCGACTGTTCGGCGGGTGCGCTGCTCTGGACCAAAGCGCGGGTCGTCCCTCATCCACCCGACGTGGTGGCGTGGCCCGAGGACGTCGATCAGGTGGCGGCCCTGCTCCGCCTCGCGGCGCAGCGGGAGGTGCCGGTCGTGCCGATGGGCGCCGGCACGGGGAGCGTCGGCGGATCGATCCCACTGCGGGGCGGGATCGTCCTCGACACCCAGCGTCTGACCCGGCCCCTCGAGATCGATCTGCCAGGCGGCTCCGTGCAGGTGGGGGCGGGCGTGAGCGGCAATCGCCTCGAGGAGTTGCTCGCGCACGCCGGGGCCACTCTCGGCCACTTTCCGGCCTCGTTGCCCGCGGCGACGGTGGGAGGCTGGCTGGCGACGCGCAGCGCGGGCCTGCTCTCCTCGCGCCATGGAGCGATCGCGGACATGGTGCTCTCGCTCGAGGCGGTGGACGGAGCGGGCGAGATCTTGCGGACGCTGGAAGGTCCGAGCGGCGGGCCCGATCTCGCGCAGCTGCTGCTCGGGAACGAGGGCACGCTGGCGATCTTCACCTCCGCCCGGCTGCGCATCTGGCGCCGACCGCGCGAGCGATGGGTCCGCGGCGTGCGCTTCCCCTCGCTGCGGGACGGCCTTCGCGCCGTGCGCGACGTGCTCCGCGCCGGGTTGCGCCCCGCGATCGCGCGGCTGCACGATCCGCTGGATACGCTCCTCTCCGGTGCGGATCCCCTGCGCGTCCCGCAGCCCCTGCGGTGGCTGGCGGAAGGCGCGCAGGCGGAAGCGCTGCGGCTCTCGCTGCGAGCGCCCTTGCTCCTGAACCGCCTCGTCGACGCGCTCCCCGCCGCATCCCTGCTGGTGCTCGCTTTCGACGGCGAGCGCGCGGACGACGCGGCCCACGAAGGCGAGGTCGCGCTCGCGATCTGCGACCGGGTGCGCGGCGAGAACCTGGGCCCCTCCGCCGGCGAGCGCAGCCTCGAAGCCTTGCACCGGTCGAGCTGGGCCCAGGCGCCGCTCTTCGCTGCGGGCGCGTTCGTGGAGACCCTGGACGTCGCCACCACCTGGGAACGCGCCGAGGCGCTGGGCCTGGCGGTGCGCCGCGCCGCCGAGGGACTGGCGTTCGTGCGCGCGCATTTCGCCAACGCGGCCCCGGAAGGCTGCGCGGTCGAGCTTTCGCTGCTCGGGTTCGCGGGAGCGCCGGCAGGCGAGATCGCCGGCGCTTCCCGCGACGACGCCGAGGCAGACCTGGAGGATGCGCAGCAACGCCGCGAGGCAGCGCTGGCGGCCGCGCTTTCCGCCGTCGCCGACGAAGGCGCGACGATCTCGCACCACAGCGGGGTCGGCGCGTCCCGGCACGTCTTCCTTCGTCGTGAGCTCGGCGAGGGAATCCGGCAGCTGCGCGCCCTGAAGAAGGCATTCGATCCCCGAGGCATCCTGAACCCGGGGAAACTGCTCCTGTGACCGTGCGCGATGACCTCGCCGCCGCCGGAGCGACGCTCGTCGAGGACGGGGAGGGCATCCGCGTGACTCCTTCCAGCGTCGCCTCGCTCGCCAGGGCGGTCGCGGTCGTGCGCGCGCACAGGGTCGCGCTGCGCCTTCGCGGCAGCGGCGACGCCCCGGTCAACGCGCCGCCCTCCGGAGTGCTGCTGGACCTCGGCTCGCTGGACCGCATCGCGACGGTGAATGCGGCCACCGGGATCGCGCGCGTCGAGGCCGGGTGCAGCGTCGCCGCGCTCGAGTCCGCGGTCCGCCGCGCCGGCTGCACGCTGGGGCCGCTCTTGCCCTCGGTGCGCGCCGGCTCGGTGGGAGCGTGGCTGGCGGGTCCGACGCGCGGAGCGCGCGGGATCGCCGGCGCGCGCCGCGAGACGGCGGCGCTCAGTCTCGCCGCCATCCTGCCCGACGGACGCATCGCCGAGGGCCGCGCCGCGCCCGCCAAGGCCGTCGGTCCCGATCTAGCCCACCTCTCCCTCGGCGGAGGCGGGCGGCTATGCGTGATCGCCGCCGCCTGGATCCGCCTCTTCCCGGCGACGCCCGCGCTGGCGAGCGCGTGGAGCTGCCCGGACGTGGCGGCGGCGGTCTCGGCGCTCGAGCTCGTCTGCCAGCGCCGCCTGGCGCCGGCTCGCGCGAGGATCCTGGTGGGCGCGGACGGCGCGCGTCTCGCCCTCGCCTGGGAGGGCGTGGAGAGCGCCGCCATCGAGCGGGATCGGGCGGCGCGCCTGCTCGCCGCCACCTGCTCGCCCTTGCCGGAGGTCCCCGCCAACTGGGTCCGCGATCCCGCCGAAGGACATCCCATCGAGGTCGACGCGCGCTGGGCGAGCCTGCGTGGCTGGTCGCCGCACGGCGACCTGCACCTGTTCGGGCTTCATGCGGGCGGGTCGTTCGCGGTGTTCTCGCTTCCGGAAGCGCGCGCCGCCGAGGAGTGCGCGGCGCTGGCGCGCGCCGCCGGGGCTCGTGTGATCGCGCCGCGCCGGTTGCGCGACACCGGTCCGGGTTGGGAAGCAGCGGGCGCAGGCGCCGCATGGCAGCGGCTGGTCGAGGTGCTGGGAGTCGAGGCGTGACGGCGCTGCAGCGGGCCCAGGAGCTGTGCGAGTTCTGCCCGAAGATGTGCCGATTCGTTTGTCCAGTGAGCGAGGCCGCGCGGCGCGAAGCGCTGACTCCGTGGGCGAAGGTGTCGCTCGCTGCCCTGAGTGCGCGCGAGCCCGACGCGTCGACCGCGCTCACGTTCGCGGGCTGCACGGGCTGCGACCGGTGCGCTCACCACTGCGCTCACGACAACGACGTCCCCGCGATCCTCTTCGCTGCGCGCGCGACCGCCGTTCGCGCCGGCGTCGCTCCCCGCCCCTGGACCGAGCTCGCCTTGCGCTTCTCCGCCCGCGGCCATGGCGAGACGGCGGATCTCGCGGCCGTGCGGCGGACGCTGCCGGACGCCCGCGGAGAGGCGGTGCTGTTCGCCGGCTGCGAAGCGCTCGCGCGCGGCGGGCAGGACGTCCGCGACACGCTGTACGTTGCGGAGCGGCTGGGAGCGCCGCTGACGCTGGCGCCCGAGGGCGCCCTCTGCTGCGGCCGCAAGCTGCTGGAGGGCGGGCATCCGGAGTTGCACGAGGCGCATGCCGTCCGCGTGCGCGGCTCCGTGGTGCGGGGGCGCCGCCCGGTCCATCTCGTCTTCCTCGATCCCGGCTGCGCGGCAGACGTGCGCGAGCGGTGGGAGCTGCCGGAGAAGTCTCGCGTGGAGCACGTGACGACGTACCTGGCGCGGCTCCTGGTCGCGATGCCGGAGGAAGCCAGGCCGCCGCCATTACCCGAAAAGCTCGCCTTTCATGACCCATGCGCGCTCGCCCGCGAGCTGCGCGAGACGATCGCGCCCCGAGCGCTGCTCGCCGCCGCCGTCGCCGACGTGCGTGAGCCGGGCCGCTGCGGCGTGGACACGAGCTGCTGCGGCGCCTCCGGCCTGCTCCCCCGGACGATGCCCGAGATCGCCCAGCGGATCGCCGAGGATCGACGAGCCGAGTTGGGAGGCGCGGCCGTGACCTCGAGCCCCGCCTGCGCCGCCGCCCTGGGCGCGACTGAGGTAGTCTCCGTCCTTGCGCGCTGGCTCGCGCAGGGGACGCGTTGAAACCCTTCCTGGTCGTCAATCCTCGCTCCGCGTACGGCGCGACCGCGCGACATTTCGACAGCATCGTGCAGGCGGTGCGGGGCGCGGTGGGCGACGTCGACCATGCCTTCACCGAGCGCGCGATGCACGCGGCGGACCTCACGCGCGAGGCCCTTCGCGCCGGTCACGACCTGGTGATCGCCGTCGGCGGAGACGGGACCATCAACGAAGTCGTGAACGGGTTCTTCCTTCCGGCGCGCCCCGGCGAGGCGCCCAGGCCGGTCCGCGCCGGCGCCGCGCTGGCGATGCTTCCGCGCGGGACCGGCGGCGATTTCAGGCGATCGCTCCAGCTCGACGGCGACCTGGTGCGGTGCGCCGCCCGCCTCAATGGCGAGCGGATCGCGATCGACGTAGGGCGCGTGGACTACACCACCTCCGCGGGCAGCGCGGCGAGCCGGTATTTCATCAACGTCGGCGAGGTCGGGATCGGCGCCAAGGTGGTCGAGATCGCCAATCGCTCGAACAAGCGGCTGGGCGGAAAGATCACCTTCAGGCTCGCTTCGCTGCGCGCGCTGGCGAGTTGGCGCGACGTGCGCATCCGGGTCTCGTTCGACGGAGCGCCGGAGGAAGACCTGGCCGTGACCACGCTGGTGATCGCGAACGGGAAGTACTTCGGCGGCGGCATGATGGTCGCGCCGGAAGCGCGGCTCGACGACGGGCAATTCCACGTCACCATCTGGAGCGGCTACGGCCTCTCCGACTTCGTGCTCAAGGGTAGTTCGATGTACGACGGGTCCCACGTGCGGCTGAAGGGGACGCGCACCCGGACGGCCCGGACCATCCGTGTGACCTCGCGGGATCCGGTGTCGCCAGGCATCGAAGCCGATGGAGAGCGCCTCGGACAGCTGCCGGCCACCTTCACCCTGTTGCCGGGCGCACTCCAGCTCGTGCGCTAGAACACATGGGTACTATTTTGGCGCAGCGCTCGGGCCGCACTATCCTCGGGTCATGCCGCTCCTCGCGATCCTGCTTGTCGCCGCCGCTCCGGGCCAGGACGTCGTGCAGCTCACCTCGAAGACGCAGCTCAAGGAGCTGTGCGAGGCGCTGCGGGCGCAGCCTTCCGAGACGGACCTGGACCCCGCCCAGATCGCCGAAGCGCGAAAGGCGGCGCAGGCGCGCCGCGAGGAAGCGGTGGGGCGCTGGTACCGGGTCGAGGTGTCCTCGAAGGGGTTCGCCTTCGGGCGCTACCGCGCGCAGGACCAACAGCTCGAGCTCGACGGAGACCGGCCGCTGCGCGCGATCGACGACATGCTCTCGCTCGATCTGGACGGCATCGATGACGTTTCGTTCGCCGGGAGCTCCGAGCAGGTCACCGCCTGGACGCAGGAGAAGAAAGCGAAGGCGTTGAAGCTGGTGGTCGTATGGAAGCCGTCGGGCGCCCGCTGCGCGGGAAGCGCCGCGGCGGAAGCCTGGCGCATCGCCGGCCACGCCCGGTCGTGGGAGCTGCTCGGCGCGCAGGGTACGCTCGCCACGGCCAACGAGGAGGGCGACCCCGTCGGCGCAGGGCCCCGCCAGATGCGCGTCGAGAAGGTGGCCCTCGATACCGACGACGCCCCGCTGGAGAACGAGGGCCGCAGCCGCCTCGCTTCCTCGCAGGCGGCGCTGGACCGGTGTGCCGCGGGAGCCGTCCGGACCGGCAGGCTGGTGATGTCCTTCTCGGTCCACGACGGACGGGTGCGCGAGCCGCAGGTGATCATGGACTCGCTGCGAGACGAGAAAGTCGCGGGGTGCGTGGCGCGGGCGATCTCGGGGACGGAGCTGGCCGGCACCGGCCACGGCACCGCTTCACTCACGGTCCAGTAAGGTCATTCTTCAGATCAGGGAAGAGCCACGGTCGGCACCGTCAGTGGGCGGTGGCCCAGGTATCGCCGGAGCCCAGCTCGACCACGAGCGGCACCGCCAGATCCGCTGCGGCGCTCATCTGTTCCTTGACGATGCGCCCCACCTCCGCCACCTCCGCCGGCGGCGCCTCCAGTACCAGCTCGTCGTGGACCTGGAGCAGCATGCGGGCCTGGTGCTTGCCGCGCAGCGCGGCGTCGACCTTCAGCATGGCCCGCTTGACCAGATCGGCGGCGGTGCCCTGGATGGGCGTGTTCACCGCGGTCCGTTCGGCGGCGCTGCGCGCTGCCGGGTTCCTGCTGTTGATGTCCGGCAGGTAGCGGCGGCGGCCGAACATCGTCTTCACCGCCCCGGTGCTGCGCGCCTGCGCGATGGTGTCGTCCAGCCACTGCTTCACCTTCGCGTAGCGCGCGAAGTAGCGCTCGATGATGTCCGCCGCCTCGCTCTTCTCCAGGCCCAGGCGGTGAGCGAGACCGAAAGCCGACAGGCCGTAAGCGATGCCGTAGTTGATCATCTTCGCGATGTCGCGCTGGCGGCGCGTGACGTCGGAAGGGGGGACGCCGAAGGTCTCGCCGGCGGTGCGCGCGTGGAGGTCCTCTCCCGATTCGAAGCTCGCGCGCAGCATCGGATCGCCGGAGACGTGCGCGAGCACGCGCAGCTCGATCTGCGAATAGTCGGCGCTGAGCAGCTTCCAGCCTGGCTCGGGGATGAAGGCCTCGCGGATCTTCGCGCCGATGGCCGTGCGGATGGGAATGTTCTGCAGATTGGGGTTCACGCTGGAGAGGCGCCCAGTCGCGGCGACGGCCTGATCGAAGGTGGTGTGCAGGCGCCCGTCCCTGCCGATCACCGCCGGCAGCGCGTCGAGGTACGTGCTCTTCAGCTTGGTCAGCTGCCGGTGCTCGAGCACCTTCGCGGGCAGGGGATGGTGCTGGGCGAGCTCCTCGAGCACCTCCTGGTCGGTGGAGGGGCCCGTCTTTCCCCGCTTGAGGACCGGCAGGTTCAGCTTCTTGTAGAGGACCTCGGCGAGCTGCTGGGTCGAGCCCGGCAGGAACTCGCCGCCGGCGAGCTGGTAGATCTCCTGCAACAGCGCGTCGATCTGGCGGCCGAGCTCGTCGGAGAGCTTCTGCAGCCGCGGGACATCGATGCGGATGCCGGTCAGCTCCAGATTCGCCAGCACCTCGATCAGCGGCTTCTCCATGTCCGCGTAGAGCCCGAGCAGCTCCTGATCTGCCCTCAGGTCTTCGCCCAGCGCCTCGCAGAGTCGGCGCGCTCCTTCGACCAACGCGCAAGCGGCGGCGGAAGTCTCATCCACCGGAACCTCGGCGAGCGGCGTCGCCTTCCTTCCCTTGCCGGTGCGCTCGCACAGCTCCTTCAGGAGCGGCAGCTCGCAGCTGATGCGCTCGCGGGCGGTCTGCACCAGCGAATGGTCGCGCCCGGTCGGATCGATCAGATAGGAGGCGAGCCGCGAGTCGATTCCCAGCCCGCTGAGGCTCACGCCGGCGCGCCGCCAGGCGTCGACGTCGCGCTTCAGGTCGTGTCCGTCCTTGATGATGTTCGGGTCCTCGAGCAGCGGCTTGAGCAGGGCGATGGCCTTGACCGCGTTCAATTCCGCCGGCGCGAACAGCGCTCCCGAAATCCCTGCGCGGTGGCCGAGCGGCACGTACACGGATTCATCCGGCAACGACACGGCCAGCCCCAGCAGGTCGTCGCGCAACGGCTCGTCTTCGCTGGTCAGCGTGAGGAGTGCGAATCGATTCGCGGCCCGCGCCTTGTCGACCAGGCGCTGGACGTGCTCGAGCGTCGTCGCCATCGATCGCGCCCCTGAAGGCGGAGTGGGCGCAGGGCGAGGCAGATCGTTCACCAGGCGCACGAACTCCAGCTCGGTGAACAGCTTGCGCGCCTGCGGCTCGTCCACCGGCTTGCGCTCCAGGTCTTCGAGCTGCACCGGCAGAGGCAGCTCCTCGTAGAGCGAGATCAGCTGGCGCGCCCGCCGCACGGCATCCAGGCTGGCGAGCAGGTTCTCCCGCAGCTTCGGCTTCTTCACGCCGGCGGCGTTCGCGAGGACGTTCTCCAGCGTGCCGTATTCCTTGAGCAGGCCGGCTGCCGTCTTCTCGCCCACACCGGGGACGCCGGGGATGTTGTCGATCTTGTCGCCGGTGAGCGCGAGGAGGTCCGCCACTTGCCGCGGCGGCACTCCCCACTTCTCCTGGACCTCGGCGGGCCCGTACCACTTCTCGTACATCGAGTCGTAGCAGCGGATCCCGTCCACCACGAGCTGCATCAGGTCCTTGTCGCCGGAGACGATCACCACTTCCCAGCCCTGCGCCCGGGCGCGCCGGGCCAGGGTGGCGATGACGTCGTCGGCCTCGTACCCGGGAAACCCGATGGCTGGTACGCGCAGCGCCTCGAGGACGCGGCGCACGAGCGGGAACTGGGGCGTGAGGTCCTCGGGAGGGGCGCCGCGCGTCGCCTTGTATCCGGAGTAGACCTCGCTCCGTTTCGCCTTCGCCTCCTCGTCGAAGGCGACCGCGAGGTGCGTGGGATTGCCCTCGCGGATCGCCCGCAGCAGCATGGTGGTGAAGCCGTAGACGGCGTTCGTCGGCACGCCCTGCCGCGTGGAGAGATGGGGCAGGGCGTGATAAGCGCGGAAGATAGTGTGGGAGCCGTCCACCAGCCAGAGCGAAGGCATCGGAGGCGGGTTTTAACATCGGATGGCGCCGGCCGCGCTTCGGATCAACCGCTGAGCGCGCGGAGGATTCTTTGCTTGCCGATCAACCGTCCTGCCGGAAAAGGTCCATGTCGACCGGGATTCCACGGCGCTGCAGGTCGTCATAGAACCTGGGGACGAAGCCAGTGGGCACGAATCGGCCGACGACGGCGCCTTGATCGTCGAAACCTTCTTGCTGGAATTGGAAGATGTCCTGCATGGTGATCACGTCCGTCTCCATGCCGGAGATCTCGCTGATCGCCGTCACCCTGCGGGAGCCGTCCGCGAACCGCGTCTGCTGGATGACGAGGTGGACGGCGCTGGCGATCTGCTCGCGGATGGCGCGCACGGGCAGCTCCATTCCGCTCATCAGCACCATCGTCTCCAGCCTCGCCAGCGCATCGCGCGTCGAGTTCGCGTGCAGGGTGGTGAGCGAACCGTCGTGGCCGGTGTTCATAGCCTGCAGCATGTCCAGCGCCTCGCCGCCGCGGCACTCGCCGACCACGATGCGGTCCGGTCGCATGCGCAGGGAGTTGCGGACGAGATCGCGGATGGTGATCTGGCCCTTCCCCTCGATGTTCGCCGGGCGCGCTTCGAGCTGGATCCAGTGCTCCTGCGGAAGCTGCAGCTCCGCCGCGTCTTCGATGGTGACGATCCGCTCCTGCTCGGGGATGTAGCCGGACAAGACGTTGAGCAGGGTGGTCTTCCCGGAGCCGGTGCCGCCCGAGATGACGAGGTTGCGCCGGACCTTCACGCAGGCGTCGAGGAACTGGGCCATCTGCGGCGTGAGGGCGCCGAGGCCGATCAGATCGTCGGCCGCGAGCAGCTCGCGCTTGAACTTGCGGATGGTGATGCAAGGGCCCTTCAGCGCCAGCGGAGGAATGATGGCGTTGACGCGGCTGCCGTCGGGCAGGCGGGCGTCGACCAGCGGCGAAGATTCGTCGATGTGCCGGCCGAGCGGAGCGACGATGCGCTCGATCACACCCAGCACAGCCTGAGGCGAGCTGAACGCCTTCTTCACCCGTTCCAGCCGGCCGGCCCGCTCGACGTATACCTGGGTCGCGCTGTTCACCATGATCTCGCTGACGGTCTCGTCGGCGAGATACGTCTCGAGCGGACCGAGGCCCAAGGCCTCGTTGAGCACGTCCTGTACCAGCTCCTCGCGGTCGAGGTGCGGATCCAGCTCGCCGGTCTGGTCCATGCGGGTGACGATCTGCCGGATGGTATCCTCGGTCTTCTTCCGCAGCTCCCCGGAACCCAGCCTCTCCAGGTCCAGCCGGCGCAAGTCGAGGGCCTCGATCAGCCGATCGTGCGCGACCTGCAGCGTGGCCGCGTAGTCGCCGGCGAGGCCGGTCACCTGAGGCTGCGCCATGGGCGCTGCGGGCGCCCGCTGCGAATGACCGTCCCGCCTCGTGGCGTCGGTCCCCACGTAGCGCGGCCGCGCGGGCGTCATCGTGGGCTGCTCCGCGACCTCGTCGCCGTCCTGCGGGGCCGCGTCCGGCTCGACGCCGGCACCGAGGTCGGGCGGCTCGACGTTGAGGATGAAATCGCCGATGTAGACCTTGTCGTCGGGCGAGATGACCTGGGGCCCGGCGAGCTTCTTCCCGTTCACGTAGGTGCCGTTGGTCGACTTCAGATCGAGGACGATGATCTTTCCGTCCTTGACGACGATCTTGGTGTGCTTCTTGGAGATGTTTCCCTTGGGCAGGCAGATGTCGTTCTCGTCGACGCGCCCGATGGTGATCTCTTCGCACTCGAAGTCCAGCCGCTGCGTGGCTCCGCCCTTCTCGGTGAGGATGATGCTGAATGACATGTCGGAGCCCCCTCTCGGCGGGAGACAGACTACTTAGACATGGCGCGCAGAGCAAAGCGCGAAGGCCGACGGCAACTGCATAGCCGCAGCGGTATCCAAACTACGAAGCTCCTAAGCCGCCTTCGGCGGCCGGGAAGATCAAAAGCAACTGCGTAGCCACATACCCGCGCCTTCGGCGCGGGAGCGGCTAATCAAACACCGAGAATGACACCGAGTCCTCGGCGTCCTTGTACAGCTTGCGCGCTCCGTCGATCAGCTCGTTCGCCTTCTCCGTCCCGGGCGAGATCATCCGCGGAGTCACGTAGATGGCGAGCCCGGTCTTGCGCTCGACGAAGCTGCGGCTCTTGAACAGCTCGCCGAGGATGGGGATGTGCCCCAGCAGCGGCACCTTCGAGACTTCCTTGTCCTCGCTGTAGTTGAACAGCCCGCTGAGGACGATGGTCTCCCCGTCTTTGACGGTCACGCTGGTCTTCACGTCCCGGACGCGCAGCCCCGGCATGTCGAAGCCGTTGGCGCGGACGGCGATGCTCCGGTCGACGTCGCTCACCTCGGCATGGATCTCGGCCGCGATGTTGCCGCTCCTGTCGGCGGTGGGCGTGATGTCGAGCAGGATGCCGAACTTCTTGAATTCCACCGACGACTGGCTCTGCGTGACCATGACGATCGGGATCTCGCCGCCGGCGACGAACTGCGCCTTCTCGCCGCTGGCGCAGACGAGCCGTGGCTGGCTCAGCACCCGGACGGCTCCGTTGTCGAACCGCGCTGCCGCCGAGAAGTCCGTCGCCGCGGAGGCGCTCACGCTCACGCTCGCCGATTTCTGCGTCTGCCCGGAGTCGAGGCCGGCGATGGGCTGGATGATGGAGACGCTCGCCGTCGCTCCCTCTCCAGCGGACACCAGCGCCGCGGGCGGTTTGATCCCGACCGCCCTGGTGCTGCCGGAGCTCGCCTCCACGAAATCCACCTCCACCAGGATCATCTTCTTCATGCCCACCGTGACGAGGTTTTCCGCCTTCTCCGCGGCGGCGCGCGCGATCAGATCGAGCTTGCGGAGGTCGTCCTTCGACTCCACGGAGCCTTCGAGCACCAGCGTGTTCCCGAGAACGCCGGCGGATACGCCGCGAAATCCGTGCCGTTGCAGCGCCCGGTTCAGCGCCTCGGCGGCGAGCCTGCGCGCGTTCCCGCTGGGGCGGACGAAGGACGTCACTTGCGGATAGAGCTGGGTGATCTGTTGGACGCGCTCGTAGTCGTCGCCGGTGAGCGTCTCTCCCTCGAGGACCACCCGGTCGCCGACCACCCGGACATGGATCCCCTCGCGCTCGCCGAGCAGCGCGCGAACTTCGATCATCAACTCCCTGGGATCCTGTCTGCGGACGACGACCAGGTAGCCGAGGCGGGAACCGTTGGTGCGCCAGACGAGCAAGGAGGTGCGGCCCTCGCCGACGCCGGTGATCAGCAGCTCACCTCCGCCGCCGACCTGTTTGACGTCGGCGATCTCCGGCTCCCCGATGGCGACGCGGGCCACGTTGTCGAGCTGGATCACTTTCTGCTGGCCGACGCCGAGCGTGATGAGGGCGCCTTCGGGTTGCCCGGCGCCGGCCGCGGCGAAGAGCAGGGTGAAGATGGGCAGTCGTCGCATGGTCGCCGGATAGCGTGACAGAGCCGGCCGGTGGCGGCCATCGGTCAGAAGAGCGGTGTCCCCATGAGGAACGCCCAGGCGGTGCCCGCCGCGATGGCGACACCGTACGGAACCGACCTCGGCCGTGTCTGACCGCCGGCCCTGGCAGCCAGCATCCAGGACAGAGCGAGGACGCCGCCGGCGATGGCCACGTCGAGCAGCACTACGAGCGAGAACGGCCATCCGGCGGCGGCGCCCGAGACCAGGCCGGCGAGCGCCATCAGCTTCACATCGCCCGCGCCCATCCAGCCGCGCCACATCGCGAGCGCGAGGGGGGCGGCGCAGACGAGGGCGCCGAGGATCGACTCGAGGAGCAGCGACAGGCCACCCAGCCACACGAGACAGGCGGCGACGAGCAGCAATGCCGGATACGTGACCGCATTGAGGATGCGGCGCTGCCGCAGGTCGGTGACGGCGCTGACCGCGAGCGCGGCGGTGAGCGTCGCGAGCGCGATCTGCGCCGGCACGGGAGCGTCGACGAGATCGCGCAGCGGACTCACAAGGTGGACCCTGGAAACTCAGTCGCGAAAGCTGCAGGTGATCTTCTCGGCGCACACGTAATACTCGTCGCCGTCCTGGATCTGCCGCCGGCTGAGCCGGCGCTTGTCGAACCAGGTCCCGTTCGAGGAGCCGAGGTCCTCGATGAACCATGCATCCCCTTCGCGGACGATGGCGGCGTGCTCGCGGCTCACCTTTCCCGAGTTGATGACCAGGTCGCAGTGCTTGCCCCGCCCGATCAGGAACCGGTCCTTCTGCACCCGACCGATCTCCTCTCCGTCCGCGGCGAGCAGCACGACGATGCGGCCCGCCGCAGCTGCCTGAACGGCCTCCTCGGAGCGCCCGTTCAGGAGCGAGGTGCGCGCCCGCGGGCCTCCCGCGACTTTGGGCAGATCCAGGCTCGTCGCTGCCGAGTCCTCCGGGACCCCGCTCGAGGCGTCTTGATGGCCCGGTGCGGTCGGAATGGAAACCCGCCGCGGTATGCCGGCCGCCGCCAGGTGCTGGCCGACCTCCGCGACGCGGTCCTGATCAGGCTGCGCCCTCGCCACGGTGGGCCGCTCATCCGGGGAAGGTGCGATGCGCAGGCGGCCCGAATCGGTGAGCGCGGATCTGGGGACGAGCTTCTGCAGATCCGCCGCCAGGAGGAACCCGTTCAAGCGCGCGAACGTGTACAGCGCCTGGTTGATCAGCGCCTCGCGGTCGTTTCCCATCTCCACCGCCATGCTGGAGAACGCCTCCCAGAGATGGTCGGAGATGAGCAGCGTGCGGGCGGTCTTGCCGCGGTCATCGGTCATGGTGCACCTTGACCCAGTGTACCGGACGCTTCAGCTCGCGAACAGTCCAGCAGCGCTACCGGTATGCCAGCACCCCGGCGGCTGAGAGGGACAGCAGGATGGAGGGGTCGGCCTCCAGCAGCTCGTTGCTTCCGGTCAGGGAGGTGAATACGCGGCTGGGCGACCTCCGCGAGCTGTATGCGTAGACCGCGGTTGCGAGCCCCGCCGTCGCCAGGATGTCCGAATACTGTAGCGGCGCATACCCGCTCCCGATGGTCCAGCTGAAGCTGGAGGGAATGGTTGGAGTGGGCCCGGAGAACTGGAACGAGAACGCGATGTCGTTTGCGCTCGCGGCCTGCGGGAGCCGCGGCGGAACGCTGGCCGGGTCGCCCGGGCCGTATGCCGAGAGCGGATAATCGAATCGCCGCTCGTGCGCGATGAACTTGCCCTGGTCGGCGACCCGGCCGCGCGCGGTGTTTCCTTCGAACACCAGCCATGGTTGGGTCCCCGCCGTGCGCACCTCCACGACCGCTCCGAATTCGCCGCCGCACGCCTCCGGATGAAAGTCCGCCGCCGATCCGGCCTCATACACGATGCTCGAGATCTGCAGGTCGAGATGGTCCGGCTGCACGTCGGTGATCGTCAGCTCGAAGCGCAACGGCCTCTGCGTCTCCGAGGTCACCATGTCCTGGCAGGACGGCGATGTATCGGCGGCGAGCGAGAATGCGGCGAACGAGACCACGTCGCCCGCGGCGAGCGCGATCGCCGGGTCGTTGCGCCAGGTATCCAGGTTCGCGGGCGCCGTGGTGAACCGCAGGGTATCGGCGGCAGGTTGCGTCACGGTGCCGGCGCGCCGCTCCAGCGCAGGGATCTGCGAGTGCCAGACAGCGCGCCAGAATGCGCGGTGCGTCACGCCCGGCTCGAAGGCGGTAGTGTCGATGGTGAGAACGGGTGGGTTGGCGATCACGGGGGTGTAGGGCACGGGGAGCGTCGAGTCGATGGTCGGCACGAGGCCCTGGTCGTTCGCCACCGTGTACCGGCTCGCGGTCACGAATCGGCGCTGGGGGACTTCGATGATGTAGGTGTTGCCGTCGGTGGCGCTGACCGCTGCCAGCAACTCGAAGAGCTGGATGGGCGGCGTGCAGCCGGTCACCGCGCAAAGCGGCGTGCAGGGCGCGGCCGTGCAGAGGGTCAGGTCCGGCGGCTGCGGTTGGGACCGCGGCTTGATCGCGCGCAGGAACGTTCCTTCGCGCGTCAACCCGTTGCCGGGAAGCGAGAGAGGCTGCATCGGTTCCGCGACGTCCTTCGTCGGATCGAAGGGCGGAATGGGAACGACCCCCTTGAGGACCAGGCCCCGACCGGTCCCGGCGAAGAGCACGCCCCCGGGATCGAGCGTCTGGCCTGCCTGCGCGGTCGCGAGCGGCTCGACGACCATCATGAGAAGCTCGCCTGCCGGCCGCGTCCGCGCCTGGCCGCTCGCGTCCTGGTCGTACCAGCGCGGGCTGAGGGCAAGGGACCGCACCTGGCGCCCGCCCGCGCTGATGCGATCCGTCGTGCAAGGTCCGCCCGCGACGCTGCCGGTCTGGACGGAGACCACGCCGTCGCCGGCCCCGTCCGCGACGTACACCTGCCCATCGTCCCCGGGAACCACGGCGAGCTTCGTCGGCACGACCGGGTCGAGCGTGCAGCGTCCGCGGATCGTGGGGACCTGCGCAAAGCCGGTGCCGTCGAGGGCGACGTCGAGCACCACCAACTCCGAGCGGGTGGCGGCGAAGGCGGTCACCGGCTGTCCCGCGTCGGCGCTGACCTCGATATCGAGATCCGGATCGACGGGATTGGCCGCCACGACGTCGACGACCTGACTCTCCAGCGTTCCCCCATCCGCGGCCGTGCCTGAGAGGTCGAGGTACTGGACAGGGCGCGGCACGCCGCCGCTCGACTGCGTCTCGATCAAGCTGCGCGCGTCCACGATGGCCAGGCTGGAACCTGCTGACCCCCCATCAGGAGCGGTCTGCAACCCGGTCACGAGGGCCACGCCCGCGGAGCCTCCGTCGGCTTGGCTGAGGCGCACGCCGGCGATCCGCATCGGTCGATCGCCCGTCTCGATGCTCGCGGGGAAGACCCGGATGGGAGCGGGCACGAATTGGCGGTCCTCGCCTGAGGGACACGTATCCGCCGGATCGATCCCGCCGTCCAGGAGCAACGGGCCGTTGCAGAGTTGCAGCGCGCGCAGGCCGTCGCGGCCGGTGTCGGCGATGAACAAGACGTCGCGATCGCCCGCCCCGGTCGCGGCGAGACCGGTGGGCGCGGTGAACTGGCCTGCGGCCACAGTGGTCGCGTTCGACGTGCAAGCGATCGCGAGAACGGGCAGGAGCAGCAGCGCTCGATTCTTCAAGGGCAGCTCCCGGCGAGGGCGCGGAGCGCCGTCTTCGAGGGACTGTCCTTCGGCACCTCGATGAGCGCGACGCGGCAAGCACCGAACACGCTCACGGCGAGGCACGCGGAGGCCGGCTTCGATGCCGGGCAGTCGATGTTCTGGATGCTGAAAGGCGAATCGCCCAGCCGGTCCACCTGCGCCACGACCTGGTCCGTGCCGGTATCGAAGATGGAGACGGCGTCGAGCCGTTCCGCCACGATGGCGAGCAGCGGCGGGGCGGTGCCGCGATCGATGCGGACCATGTCGGACGGGGAGATCGGCAATGGAACGACTTCGCGGACCCGCGGCGCGACCGAGGGTTGCGCCGGAAGATCGATCACGGCCAGCGAATCGGGATTGCGCATCGTCGCCCACAGCGTCAGCGGCGGTCCGGAGAGGGTGGCAGGCGGGTCGGGAATGTCGAGCAGAAGCTGGGTCGTGTAAGTGCTGAGCACGTCGGCGTGCAGGTCGAGGAGGTACAGCGACGCCGCGCTTCCGGCGTCGACGTTGAGGATGCGCAAGTAGTTCGTCGCGATGCCGATGCACAGTCCGGTGCCCGGCTCACCCGAGCCGAAGCTCGTGGACCTTTGGTAGCAGCCGCTCAGGTAGAGCTCCCGGCGGGCCTGGTCGAACACCATGGGCCCGACTCCGTATCCGCCGCCGACGAAGAATGATCCGGCCGGTATCGTGAACAGGAGCTTCGAGGGATCCTGCATGCTCAGCGCGGCAACCGCCGTGCTGCTGATGATTTGCCCGTTGCTGATGGAGTCGATGTGGGGAATGATCGACGAGACGAAGAGGACGCTCTGAGCGGTCGACGTTCCGGGCGGCAGGCTGTCGCCGGCGGAGATGGCGTAGGGTCCGTCGACGCCCGCCGGCGTGAGATCGATGATGCCGCTGCGGCAATCCTTGCGCGCATCGTCGCCTGCATTGGGAGGGCAACCGAGGGATCCGCCGGGGCCGACGCGAACGGCATTGATCCTCCCGGTATCTCGCGACCCGGTGTATGCGGCCGTCTTGTCGCTGTTGAGGACCAGCGGCCCCGCGTAGTTGCCGATCATGACGGCACCCAGGAACTTGTCTTGCGGGATCTGGGGGTTGCAGCCGGGATCCGGGCTTGGGACGCTACAGTCCAGATCCGCCCCGAAGAGCGAATCCAGGTACGTCCGGTCGATGCTGACGACCGTGCCGGCCTCGAAGGCCCGGTTGAAGTTGCCATTCGCGACCAGGAGGACTCCCCCGTCGGCTTGTGCCAGGCCGGTGGGAAAGAAGAGCCGCGTGGGCTGCGGTCCGTTCGGACCGAACGGCGGAGGCAGCAGCTCGGGCGGGTTCGTGTTGCAGCCCAGCAGCAGCGCCGCCGCGACGATCGCGCTCCTCTTCATGCGAGCGGCCTTCCTAGGACCGCTCGCCTTCGGGGTCAAGATGATTTCTCGACCTGCAGGCGGGAGAAGTCGGCGAGGGGAGCAAAAAGTTCGTGCAACGCCCGCAGCAGCGCGAGGCGGTTGTCGCGCTGGGCGGCGTCGGGATCCATCACCATCACCTCGTCGAAGAAGCGGTCGACGACCGGCCTTAGCTCGGCGAGCGCCGCGTACGCGGCCAGGTAGTCCTCCTTCTCCGCCAGGGCAGCCGAGACGCGGGCGCGGCTCTGCTCGAGCGCGGCCGCGAGCGCCTTCTCCGACGGCGTCTTGCAGAGCCGCTCGTGGAACCCGACCGGAGCGATCCCCTTCTGCTGCGCTTGCAGGAGGATGTTGCCGATCCGCTTGAACGCCGAAGCGGTCGCCTCGAACTGCGCGCGGCTCTTCTCCCGGACCGTCTGCAGGGCGGCGAGGCGTTTGTCCAGGGCGACCAGATCGCGAGCGCCGGTGTGCAGCACGGCCTGGATGGAATCGGGTTGCGCGTTGTCGCGCAGGAGCACCTCGAGCCGCGCGAGCAGGAATTGCCACACCCGCTCGCGGATCGTCCGATCGTCCTTCCCGTGCAGCTTCTGCGCCTCGCGCAGCGCTTCATCCATGTCGAACCGGTACGCGCGGGCGAGGGTCACGCGCAGGATCCCGAGCGCGGCGCGCCGCAGGCCGAAGGGGTCGGCGGTGCCAGTCGGCTCTTTTCCTAGACCGAACAGGCCGACGAGCAGGTCGAGCCGGTCGGCGATGCCGAGGAGCGCCCCGACGTCGCCGGAGGGTAGCCGGTCCTCCGCGCCGCGCGGCAGGTAGTGCTCGAAGATCGCCTCCGCCACCGCCGGCTCGACGCCTTCCTGCAACGCGTAGATGCGGCCCATGGCGCCCTGCAACTCCGGGAACTCGCCCACCATGCCGGTGGTGAGGTCCGCCTTGCACAGCTCGGCCGCCTCCGCGAGCTGGCGGGGATCGCCGCGGCCCGTGGCGCCGTGCAGCCAGAGGGAAAGCTCGCGCAGGCGCTGGACTCGCTCGAGCTCGGTGCCGAGCCCTTGCAGGAAGGTGCGGCGCCCCAGCTTCTCCAGCCGCGAGCGGAGCGGGACCTTGCGGTCCTCGTCGAAGAAGAACTTGCCGTCAGAAAGGCGGGCGCGCAGGACGCGCTCGTAGCCTCTGCGGCTCACCGCGGGGTCGCGCACCTTGGTGTTCGAGATCGCCACGAAGGCCGGGAGGAGCTCGCCTTTCTCGTCCTGCACCGCGAAGTACTTCTGGTGTCCGCGCATCTCCGAAACGAGCACCTCGGGCGGCAGCTGCAAGAACTCCTTGGCGAAATATCCGGCGATGCCGAACGGCTCCTCCACCAGCCCGGTCACCGTCTCGAGGAGCTCGGGGTCGGGCCTCGGAACCCCTCCTGCCTCGTGGGCGGCCCGGGCCGCCTCCTGGGCGATCCGCTGGCTGCGCTCCGCCCAGTCGGCGAGGACGTGCGCCTTGCGCAGCGCGTTGACGTAGTCCCGGGCGGAAGGGAGCGGGAATTCATCGGGCGCCGCAAACCGGTGGCCGCGCGTCTTCGGCGCGCTGGAGACGTCCGCGAATTTCAACTCCAGCGGCTTGCCATCCAAGGTCGCGGCGATCCAGTGCACCGGGCGGGCGAAGGCGTCGGTCTCCAGCGCATCCCAGCGCATCGACTTGCGGAAGGGGATCCCGCGGACGATCTGCTCGAGGATGGGCGGCAGGGCGTCCGCCGCGGCCTGCCCGGAGAGGTGCTGCTCGACGACGACGCGGTCGCCCTCGATCTGCAGCGCCTCGAGGGGCACCCCGGCTTTTCGGGCAAAGCCCTCGGCGGCCTTGGTCCACTTCCCGTCCTGCTTCGCCTGCTTTGCCGGAGGACCGGAGAGCTTCTTGCGGATGTCGGGCGCCCTCTGGGCGATGGCGGTGACGATCAGTGCCAACCGGCGCGGCGTCGCGAAGGTGGAGATGTTCGCGCGCTGGGCCTCGCCTTCGCCGTTCAGGCGCGCGTCGTCGAGCGCCTTGTTGATCGCCGCGGCCATCCACTCCAGCGCCGGTCTCTGAAAGCTCGCGGGAAGCTCTTCGGTGCCGATCTCGAACACCAGGTCCATGTCACCGACGCTCCGCCCGCCGGGGCTCCGCGGCGCTGCGCACGGGCTGGTCCGCGAGCAGCTCGGCGTGGCGGGCCAGCTCCTTCTCCGCGAGCGCCCGATCCGCGAGCGAGGGGAACTTCATCCGCGCCCGCGTCGCCAGGTACAGCTTCGCGCAGTCGTGGGCGAGCTTGCGGACTTTCAGGATATAGCCTTGCCGCTCGGTCACGCTGATGGCGCCGCGCGCGTCGAGCAGGTTGAAGGTGTGCGAGCACTTCAGGCAGTAGTCGTACGCCGGAAGCGGAAGCTTCTTCTCGACGAGGCGGCGGCACTCGCTCTCGTACTCGTCGAAGAGGCGCAGGAGCCGGTCGGGATCGCTCGCGTGGAAGCTGTACTCGCTCTGCTCCCGCTCGTTCTGCCAGAAGGCGTCGCGGTAGGTGAGCCGGCTGCCGTCCGGGTACGTGCAGAAGACGAGGTCGTAGATGTCGTCGACGCCCTGCAGGTACATGGCGATGCGCTCGAGCCCGTAGGTGAGCTCCGCGGACACCGGCCGGCACTCGAATCCCCCGGCCTGCTGGAAGTAGGTGAACTGCGTCACTTCCATCCCGTCGCACCAGACTTCCCAGCCGAGCCCCCAGGCCCCCAGCGTGGGCGACTCCCAGTCGTCTTCGACGAAGCGCAGATCGTGGTCGTCGGAAGTGATGCCGATCGCGCGCAACGAGCCCAGGTACTGCTCCTGGACGTCCTTGGGGCTGGGCTTGAGGATCACCTGGTACTGGTGGTGCTGGTGGAGCCGGTTGGGATTCTCGCCGAAGCGGCCGTCCGCGGGCCGCCGCGAGGGCTCGACGTAGGCGACGTTCCACGGCTCCGGGCCGAGCACGCGCAGGAATGTCGCCGGATTCATGGTGCCCGCGCCCACCTCCAGGTCGTACCCCTGCATCAGCGCGCAGCCTCGGTCGGCCCAGTAGGTCTGCAAAGCGAGGAGGAGGCCCTGGAAATCCTTGGGAGCGCTCGCGTTCGGCATCGGGCGCGGGAACGTAGACGCAGTGCGGCGATTGCGCAAGCCTTCGCCTCGCCTACACCGAGCCGGGAGAGACTGCGGAGATCGGCCACGCCCGGCTGGTGTGGGTGGAGTCGGGCGAGGCCGGGCTGGAGTTCGACCGGACCAAGCCGGGTTGCAGGGCGGCGGTGGCGAAGCTGTTCCAGGCGACGGAGGCCCGCTGGAGGACGGCGCGTGA
>MNFJ01000074.1 GCA_001918155.1 Deltaproteobacteria bacterium 13_1_40CM_4_68_19 | reverse complement strand
GAAGCTGATGCTCTACCAACTGAGCTATTCCCGCTCGAAGACTCGAAGGCTAGTCGCGGCTCCCGAGCGCGTCAAGCAACTACTGTACGGTCAGCGTGTACGCCTGCGTCGCGCTCGCGTCCTTGTTCCGCGGGCTCGAGACTTCCACGGCGTAATCTCCCTCCTTGAGCGGAACGGCGATCAGCTTCTCCTCTCCTTCACCCCGCCTGGCGTCGGACGAGCCGATGACCTCCGGAGGCCGCTCGCCGCGCAGCTCGTACAGCCTGAGCTGCAGGTCCACGCCCCTCACCGCCGCCAGCACGAGGTTCACCGGCGCATGCCCCGCGCCGACATGGAAGCGAAAGACGTCCACGTCCTTGCGCGGCCAGATCCAACCTTTCACCTGGATGGGAAGAGCGAGGACCGGCGCCGTCGCCACCTCGTCGTTCGGCTCTCGCTCGGTCGAGCCGTCGTCGGCGAAGAGCTGGACCGCGAGCCGGTACGGCGTCTGCCTGTCTTCGCCATCGCGCACCCACTTTCCCTCGAGCTGCCGCGCCGCCGCTTGCACGAGCACGTAGCTGTCGCCCGCGGGAATCCCCACCGCCGGCAACACCTCTGGTTCCCGCGGACCGCCTTCGTTCACCCGCGCAAGCAGGCGCGGCTTTTCCCCGCCGCCGTCCGCGTACACGGCCACCTCCAGGTCGGCGCGATCCGCTCCGGTCAGCTCGACGTGCAGGATCGCGGGCGCATCGGAGTGGATCCGGTACCAATCCTGATCACCTGCAGGAGCGATGTAGCCGGTGGCGGTATCGTGCAGTGGCGTCGCGTGCTGCGGGTCGTCGTTGGGCTCGATCTCCAGATCCGGCGCCCCAGCCTCCAACGCCGTCGTGATCGTGTACGGAGTGAGCGGCGCTCCGCGGCGGGTGTGGCCTTTGAGTACGAGGTAATAGCCACCGCCCGCCGCGACCCCGGCCGGAAAACCACCGTCCGTTAGCCCACCATCCGCGTCGCCCCCGTCTGCGACCACGCCGTCGGCGACCCCCCGGTCCCCGAGACCACCATCCCGCAAGTCGGCGAGATGGACCGACAGATCGCGCACGAGCAGCTCATCCGTGCCGCGAAAAGTCGCCAGCAGCGACGCGTCGGCGAGCGCGCGGACCTCCAACTCGGGTCGCGCTCCCGGCACGGCCGTGACCTCGATGCGCAGCGCGTCCATGGCCGACGGCTTCAGCTCCAGCCGGTACCAGTCCTCGTCGTCGGCGGAGAGATACGTGCCGCGCATCGGCTTTCCGGGTTGCAGTGGCGTGGCGTCGACCGCGCGATCGTTGGGCTCCAACTCCTCATCCGGTCGTGGTTCGGCGCCGAGCACGGCCAGCTCGTAGTCCTGCGGCCCGGCGCCCGAGACCTTGAGAAAGCAAGCTTCCAGGCAGGCCAGCGCGGGAATGAGGCCCGGATCGCCGCCGCCCGCATGCACCCGCAGCAGCCGGTTGCGGTCGCCATCGTAGGCCTCGAGCGACGCGTCACGGACGAGTTTCAGCTCGATGCGCAGCGCCAGGGTCTTGCCGGCGGGGACCCGGACGCGGAACCAGTCGTCGTCGCGCGGCGCCTCCAGCGAGCCGGTCACCACCGCGCGCGCCGGGATCTGCTGCGCGCGCTGGAAGTCGTTCGGCTCCTGCTCGCGAATCCGCTCCGGCGGAGCGGGCGCAGCCGGGGACTCCGCCGCTGGCACCGGAGCCGCCCCCTTCTCGCGGCACGCGCAAAGCAGCGCCGCGACGAGCCAGGCCCTCCGCATCTACTTGCGCGCGGCCTTGGTACCCGGCTTGACGGCGAACTCCCGGTAGAACTCGACGATCCCCTTGGTCAGCTCTTCCGCCGAGTCGCCCTCCTCCGCGAAGTCCGCCGACTCGAGCCAGATGCCGCCGCAGCTCTCGCACGTCTCGTAGACGAGCGGGTTGCGCTTGTGCTGGCTTTCCACGGCCAGCAGAGCGACGTTGTCGACCGGGCACTCTCCGGCGTCCTCCTCGGGGTTTGCGCGCCCGCCCATCGCCTCCAGGGTGGCCAGCCCGTTGTGAAGGAGGATGCGGTTGAGGTCCGCGACGTCGAGCCAGAGACCTCCGCACTCGGCGCAACGAAAGAGGAGACGGTCCTCTCCGTCGGTGAGCTCGGTCATCTCCGTATTGTCGCGCGGGCAATCCATGGCTTCGTCGTGCTCCGTTGGAAGGTCAGGACTCAAAGCCTAGCCCACCGGGTTTCCCGAGAGCAACGGGCGTTTACGCAAGAGCGCCTTTCACGCGACGGACGTTCGCGCCGAGCGCGGCCAGCTTCTTCTCCAGAGACTCGTATCCGCGGTCCAGGTGGTAGACTCGATGCACCTTCGTTTTTCCCTCCGCCCGCAGGCCGGCCAGGACGAGCGAGGCGCTGGCTCGCAGGTCGGTCGCCATCACCGGTGCGCCGGACAGGCGGGCGACACCCCGAACCACGGCGGTATGCCCGTCGACGGCGATGTCCGCTCCCATGCGCACCAGCTCCTGCACGTGCATGAAGCGGTTCTCGAACACGGTCTCCACCACCCGGGAGGCCCCTCGCGCGACGGTCAGGCAAGCCATGAGCTGGGCCTGCAGATCGGTGGGAAACCCGGGAAACGGAGCCGTGATGAAGTCCACGGCGTCTGGCCGCTCGGGCGCGACGATGCGAAGCCCGCCCCGCTCGGCGGAGATGCGCGCCCCCGCCTCCCTCATCTTCGCCAGCGCCCCGTCCAGGTCCTCGGGGCGGGCGCCGCGCACGACCACGTCGCCACCCGTGATCATCGCCGCGGCGAGCAGGGTCCCTGCCTCGATCCGGTCCGGGATGACCTGGATGTCCATGGGACGCAGGCTGTTGACGCCGTCGATGGTGACCACGCTGCTGCCCGCGCCCTGGATGCGCGCTCCCATCGCGTTCAGCGCATCCGCCAGCGCCGCCACTTCCGGCTCGCGCGCGCAATTCTCCAGGACCGTGCGGCCCTCGGCGAGCGCCGCCGCCATCATGAGGTTTTCCGTCCCGGTCACGGTGGGGAGATCGAAGAGGATGGTCGCTCCGCGGAGCCGCGCCGCCTGCGCCTCGACGTATCCGTGCGCCAGGTCGATCTTCGCGCCGAGCAGCTGCAGTCCTTTCAGGTGCTGATCGATCGGACGCGCGCCGATGGCGCACCCGCCGGGAAGCGAAACCCGAGCGCGTCCGAACCGCGCGACCAGCGGCCCGAGCACGAGCACGCTGGCGCGCATCGTCTTCACCATTTCGTACGGCGCCTCCGGATTCGCGACGCGGTCCGCGTCGACGTACACCGTGGCGCCGTCGCGCTCGACGCGGGCGCCCATGTGCCCGAGCAGCTTTCCCAGCGTCCGGATATCCGCGAGATCCGGGACGCCACGGAAGGTCGAACGCCCCGGCGCGAGCAGCGCGGCCGCGATCTGCGGGAGCGTCGCATTCTTGGACCCGGAGACCTGGACTTCGCCGGACAGCGGCCTCCCCCCGGTGATCTCGATTGCGTCCATCAGGCCCTTCTTCCTGCCACGTGGCGATCGAGCCCGGCAAGATCGCGTTCGACCCGCACCTGCATCAGCCCCGCATCGCGCAGAAGGTGCGCTACCGCCTCACCCTGGGAAGGATCGATCTCGGTGACGAACAATCCTCCGGGCGCGAGCCATTCACCCACGCCGGCGACGATCCTGCGAATCACGGCGAGGCCGTCCTCCCCCGCGAACAACGCGATGTGCGGCTCGTGCTGGATGACATCCGGAGCAAGTCTTCCAACCTCGGCGGTCGGCACGTACGGCGGGTTCGCCGCGATGGCATCGTAACGGACCTTTTCCGGCAAGACGGCGTACAGATCGCCCGTGACCACCCGGACGCGTCCGGGCGCGTGCTTCTCGGCGTTCGCTCGCGCCATCGCGGCTGCATCGGCCGACAGCTCCACCAGATCGACGCGCGCCCGCGGCCGCTCGGCGGCGATGGAGATTCCCACGGCGCCCGACCCCGCGCAGAGATCGAGAACGCGTGCTTCCGCGTCCCTTGCGAAGTGCTCGGTGACCATGCGCACCAGCAGCTCGGTCTCGGGGCGCGGGATGAAGATGCCTGCGGCGACGGCAAAGGGCCTTCCGTAGAACTCCTTCGTCCCGAGGATGTACGCCACCGGCTCGAGTGCGCCGCGCCGCTTGATCAGCGGCTTGAAGCGGGCCAGCTCCTCGGCCGCGAGCGGCTTGTCGGCGTCGATGTAGAGACGGACCCGATCGCAGCGCAGCGCGTGGGCGAGCAGCAGCTCCGCGTCCAGGCGCGGGTTCTCCACCCCCTTCTTCGCCAGCCAATCCCGCGCCCACTGCAGGAGCGAGCGCACGGTCCACGCCTCAGCCATGCCGTTGTGCCGAGACGACGCGCCGCACGCCATCCTTGTCCGGGTGCGCGCGCGGGTCGCGCAGGCCCGCGCCGGTGAGCAGCCCGATCACTTTGTCCACCTGCGACGGATCGCACTCCTGGGCGTACACTCCGCCCGGGGCGAGCCATTCAGGCAGCTCGCGGATCAGCCGGCGCACGACGTCGAGACCGTCCGGTCCGCCGAAGAAGCTGACGGGGGGCTCGTGATTGATCACCTCCTCCGGCAGCGGGGTACCGTCGGGGACCCAGGGCGGGTTGGCGGTGACGATCGCGTATCTACGCCCGCGCGGCAGCGGCTGGAACAGGTCCCCCGCGTAGCACTGCGCGCGGCCGGGGATGAGGCGGTCGGCGTTCTCGCGGGCGAGCTCGATCGCTTCGCTGGACACGTCCGTCAGATCGACGCGCAGACCGGGCCGGGCGTGCCCGACGCAGATCCCCGCCGCCCCGATTCCGCAGGCGAGGTCGAGCGCGAAACCCGAGACCTCCCGCGGAACCCGCTCGAGCCCGGCATTGATCAGCACCGGAAGATCCAGCCGGGGAATGAATCCGCGCCGGTCCACCGTGAAGCGCAGCCCGAGCAGCTCGACGGCCCCCACGATGTACCCGGTCGGCTCCGCATCCAGCCTGCGCGAGAGCAGGCGCATGAACTCCCCGTGTTGGCGGGAATCGACGCAATTGGATGCCTGGTCGGGCAGCTCGGCGGGCAACACGCCCAGCGCGTGCGCGACCAGCTCGCGCGCTTCCTGTCCGGGGTCCTCGCTGAGCAGCTCCGGCGCCGAAAGGCGCAGCGCGGTGTGGTGCACGAGCTCGCCGACGGTCATGCTTGCGCTTGCTGCTGCCGTAGCGCCTCCGCCTCGAAGAAGGTGCGGCAGGCGACGATCACGTCTTCGATGTCGCCGTCCATGACGGCGGCGAGATTGTGCCGGGTGAGGCCGATGCGGTGATCGGTGAGGCGGTCCTGCGGGAAGTTGTAGGTGCGGATCTTCTCGCTCCGATCGCCGGTGCCCACCTGCGACTTGCGCTGTGCGTCCCGCGCGCTGCGCTGCTTCTCCTGCTCCATCTCGTAGAGCTTGGCGCGCAGCATCTTCATCGCCATGGCGCGGTTCTTGATCTGCGACTTCTCCTGCTGGCACTTCACCACGACGCCGGTGGGCTTGTGCGTGAGCCGGACCGCCGAATCGGTGGTGTTCACGCTCTGCCCGCCCGAGCCGGTCGAGCGCATGACGTCCATCTGGATGTCGGCGGGATTGATCTGGACGTCGACTTCCTCCGCCTCCGGCATGACCGATACGGTGGCCGTGGAGGTGTGGATCCGGCCCTGCGCCTCGGTCGCGGGAACCCGCTGGACGCGATGCACGCCGGACTCGTACTTGAGGTAGCTGAAGACGCCGTCGCCCTCGATGGTCACGCTCGCGTCCTTGATCCCTCTCGCGGCGTTGTCGCTCGAGTCCATCAAGGACGTCTTCCACCCCTTCCGCTCCGCGTAACGCAGGTACATGCGCAGAAGATCGGCCGCGAAGAGCCCTGCCTCGTCCCCGCCGGCGCCGGCACGCACCTCGAGGATGACGCCGCGATCGTCGTTCGGATCCCGGGGCAGGAGCAGGATCTTCAGGCGCTCGTTCAGGCTTTCGAGCCGCGCCTCCGCAACGGGAAGCTCCGCCCGAGCCATCTCGCGCACTTCGGAGTCCGGGTCGGTGAGGTGCGCCTTCCAGTCCGCGACCTCCGTGCGCACCCGCTTGTACTCGCGGAACGTCTCCACCAGCTGCTCGAGTTGCGACCGCTCCTTCGCCACCTGGGAGAACCGGCTGCGGTCGCCGATCACCTCGGGGTTCCCCAGGTCGGCGGTCAGCCGTTCGAACCTCTGCTCGATCTCCTGCAGCTTCTCTTCCACGTTCCTTGAACGCTCCGGAAGGCGCGGACCCTACCCGCGGCCCCGGCGGAAAGCAACGTACGGTTCCGGACGGTTGGCGGCATGAGCACGTTTCGACTGGCCGGGTCGCGCCCGCGGGAGGTGTGGCATGCGCTCGCTCCATTGGCTCATCGCCGCCGCCATCGCTGGAGCCAGTGCATGCAGCAGCGTGGAGACCGGCATTCCCGGCGGGAGCGGAGGCGGTGGATCCGGGGTCGACGGAGGGACAGCCGGTGGCGGAGGCAATGCCGATGGCGGCTCCGATGCGGGAACAGGCGGGACCATCGATTGCGACGGCCTTGCACCCGCATCACTCGGAACGATGGCATCGTACGCCGAGCCGTACGATTCGACCTCGGGCGTCTGCGGGCTTCCAGTCGGAAATGGCGCCGGTGTGATGGCGCACTTCGTATCCGGCAATGCCTATCCCCGCTTCACGCTGGTCAATTCCTCGAGTGGAGTCAACGGACGCGTCGCCACGGTCGCACACGGTGGCATCATCACGGCGGGTCCGGCCAGCCCTGCACCCAGGACGTCGAGCTCATGTCCCGGAGCGGAAACTCCTGCGCGAAGTGGACGCTGGAACTCGCCAGCGGTCGCACCTGCGACACGCTCGAGCTCCGTCTCGGTCTCGACGGGACCATCCTCCAGCGCCTCCCCTTCGAGCTGGAGAGCGACAGCGACGGCAGCGGACGGATGAAGAGCTGCACGCTGCGCTTCTGGCCCGTGGCCCTGAAGTAGAGGGCTTCCCAGCGGGGTCTGAACCGGAGTAGAACGCGCCGCTCACCGATGGCGCTCCCGACTTCCGTCGTCTCCGCGAAGCCCGCCTCGCACGCCGCGGGCCTGCTCGTCTTCTTCGTCCGCGAGGGCGAGAAGCTCGCCCCGGTCGATGGCGCGCTGGACGGGCTGCTCTCGCGCTGCGCCAAGGAGGAGGAGTTCACCGGCAAGGAAGGCCAGGTGCTCTCCCTCCATACGCACGGCAAGATCGGCGCCGAGCGCATCACGGTGATCGGCATCGGCAAGGAGAAGGACGCCGACCGGACGCTGGAACAGCTCAGGACGGCGGCGTCCCGCGCGGTGAAGCTAGCGAAGTCCGCCGGGGCGAAGTCGCTTGCGATCGTCGTGCCGGCGGCCGATGCCGCGCAGCTGCAATCGCTCGCCGAAGGCGCGTCGCTCGGCGCGTACGTCTTCGATCGTTACAAGAGGGAGAAGAAGCCGCTCAAGCTCTCCCGCCTCGAGCTGCTGGTGGACGCGAAGCCTGCGCGGGCCCTGACGGATGCAGCCCGCCTCGGATGCGAGATCGCCGATGCCGTCTGCGCCGCGCGCGACCTGGTGAACGAGCCGCCGCGGTACGTGACGCCGCGCGCGCTCGCAGCCGAGGCGCGGAAGATGGCGCAGCAAGCGGGACTCAAATGCGAGGTGCTGGGGCGGGCGCAGATCGAGAAGCTGGGCATGAACCTCTTCCTCGGCGTCGCACAGGGCAGCGCCGAGGAGCCGCAGCTCGTGCGCATCTCGTACGAGCCTGCCCGCGCGAACGGCAAGGCGGTGGCGCTCGTCGGCAAGGCGATCACCTTCGACTCCGGCGGACTGTCGCTGAAGACGGCTCAGGGCATGGAGGACATGAAGACGGACATGGCCGGCGCCGCGGCGGTGATCGCGGCCATGCGCCTGGTCGCCGCGCTCGAGCCGCCCTTCCCGGTCCGCGGGTATTTCGGAGCATGCGAAAACCTCCCCAGTGGCACCGCTTACAAGCCGGGCGACGTGATCGTCGGGAAGAACGGCACCAGCGTCGAGGTGCTGAACACCGATGCCGAGGGACGCCTGGTGCTCGCGGACGTGCTGGCCTGGGCAGTCGAGGACAAGCCGGCGGCGCTGGTCGATCTGGCGACCCTCACCGGCGCCATCCTGGTCGCGCTCGGTCCGTGGACCGCGGGCCTCTTCAGCAACGACGAGCAGCTGGCGAACGAATTGTTGGCCTGCGCGCGCCGGGCTGGCGAGCCCCTCTGGCGGATGCCGCTTCCCGCGGAGATGGAAGAGCTGATCAAGAGCCCGGTCGCCGATCTGAAGAACACCGGAGGCCGCTTCGGCGGCTCGATCAACGCGGCGCTCTTCCTGCAACACTTCGTCGGAAAGGTGCCGTGGGCGCATCTCGACATCGCCGGACCGGCGTCGATCGACAAGGAGCGCGGCTACAACGCGCGGGGCGGAACGGGTGCTGGCGTCCGGCTGCTGGCGGAGTGGATCCGGCGCCGCGCGGCAGTCTCTCCTCCGGCGCGAGCTCCAGCTCCGAAGAAACGGTGAGTCAAGGCGCGAGCAGCGCCGGCACGACCGACTGTCCGGGACCGCCACGCAGCTCGACCCTTCCTCCGGGCAGGCAGACGTCGATCTCGCTGCGGATGCCGAAGCGTCCCGCGAGGTAGATCCCCGGCTCGATCGAAAAGCAGGTGTCCGGCAAGTGCCGCCGGGTGTCGCGGGTCTCGAAATCATCGTTGTTCACGCCGTCCCCGTGCCCGTGGTGGTCGATGCTATGGCCGGTGCGGTGGAGGAAGCGGTCCCCAAAGCCGGCCTTCGCGATCACGTTGCGTGCGGCTGCATCCACCTCGGCGCCGCTGGGAAGCTTGCCGAACTCGGCGCGCTGCCGCAGCAGTTGCAGGGCCGCGTCGCGCGCCTGGAAGACGTGGCCGGCGATGCGCTGGATCTCTTCGGGGACGCTCTCGCCGAGGAAGTAGACCCGCGTCAGATCGCCGTAGATGCCCGCGGGCGCGAGCCGCGCGCTGAAGTCGAGCAGGAGCAGACTGTTGCGGCCGGCCACCGTGCCGCCCTCGGCGAGCGGCGAGTAATGCGGATCGGCCGTGTGCGCATCGACCGCGACCCCCGGCCAGCCCTCGGTCTCGAATCCCTCCTGCGCCCAGCGCGCCCTCGCGAACTCCTGCAGCTCGCGCTCGGTCGCCGGCCGGTCCTCGCGCACCCGCCGCGCCGCCTCCTGCGCCACGGCCTCGAGGTCCGCGCTGAGCAGGTCGGCGGCGCGCGCCTGCGAGGCGAGCTCTTCCGGCGTCAGCATGCTCTCCAGCTCCGCGACCAGGTCCGCGCTGGAGACGATTTCCGCTCCCATCGAACGCACCAGCTCCAGCGTTCCTCCGTCCACGCGCGCCACCGTGGGAATCTCGTTGCGCGGCGAGTAGTCCATCGCCACCCGGCGGACACCGCGCAGCAGCGTGCCGAGCTCGCGGTCCCGGGTCCTCCACGACGTGTACGTCGCGGAGCTGCCAGGTACGCCATCGAGCGCACGGGGCTCGATCGCATGGAGGAGCTTGCGCGGCTGCCCCTGAGCCGGGACCAGGCAGTACCAGCGGCGGGAGCGCGCCCCGCCAGGGTCCAGCCCCAGCAGCCGATAGGCGATCTCGTCGGAGCGGCGGAAGTCGAAGAACAGCCAGCCGTCGAGCTTGTCGCGCTGCAGCGCACGCTGGATGCGCGCCATCCGCTGCGGCGTGAGGCCCTGGTAGATCGTCGCGCTTTCCGCCGTTCCCGCGTCCGCCAGCGCGGCATCGCGCGGCGCGGACTGCGCGAGCATCGCGCAGAGCAAAGCGGTGATCACGATTTACCTCGCCGCGAGAGGGCTCAGTCCTTGCCGCCGCTCCCGCGGAACCCATCCTCGCGGTCGCGGAAAAGCACGTTGAGCGTGGTCAGCGATCCGTAGCAACCGGTGATGTAGCTCTGCAGATCCACCTTCTCCGCGTCGCTCAGCTTGCCGTTCGCATTGATCTTCTGTTCGAGAACGCGAAGACGATCCCGGATCATCACCACTTTGTGGAAGAGCGCTTCCAGCGGGAGTTCCTTCGGCTGCAGGGCCGGGTCCGCCGGCTTGAGCACCGCGACGCCACCCTCCCACTTGGGCGCGAGCGGTGCCAATCCGCCGCCTCGTTCCTCGTCCATCGCCTCCCGGATCAGCGCTTTCAGCTCCTCTCGCGTCATCTCCACCTCTCCGACTGGTCCGTCC
>MNFJ01000138.1 GCA_001918155.1 Deltaproteobacteria bacterium 13_1_40CM_4_68_19 | reverse complement strand
GGTGGTAGCAGAAGTAGGGGATGGCGACGCCGACGCGGCGGGCGGCCTCGATCAGGTTGTCGCGGGAGTCGGCCTGGACTTCGACGCCGTCGACGAAGACCTTCACCATCTTGGGCGGGGCGGGGATCTGGGCCTGCGCCTTCGCGGCACCGGGCTGGCCGCCGCCGGTGGAGACTGCGCCCGAGTCGCTCATTGCTCGACCTCGCCGCCGATCATGTTGATCGAGTCGAAGATGGGGATCAGGTCGGCCACCGCGTGCCCTTTGATTAGCCGCGGGAGCGCAGAGAGGATGGGAAAGCCGGGTCCGCGCACCTGGATGGCGTACGGCTTGCCCTTCCCGTTCGAGACGATGTGGAAGCCGAGCTCGCCGTTCGCCCCTTCGGTATAGACGTAGACCTCTCCGGCGGGCACCTGGATGCCCTCCATGATCAGCTTGAAGTGCGCCATCACGCCTTCGATGGAGCCGAAGACTTCCTTCTTGGGTGGGAGCGCGTAGCGCCAGTCATCGATGATGATCGGGCCGGGCGGCATCTGGTCCAGGCACTGCAAGATGATCCGGTGCGACTGGCGGATCTCTTCCAGGCGGAGCACGTAGCGATCGTAGGTGTCGCCGCGCGTGCCCAGCGGGATCTCGAAATCCATCCGGTCGTACACCGAGTACGGGTGCGCCTTGCGCACGTCGTAGTTCACGCCGGTGGCGCGCAGGCAGGGGCCGGTGAAGCCCCAGTCGATGGCTTCGTCGCCCGAGATCACGCCCACGCCGCGGGTGCGATCCACGAAAATGCGGTTGCGCGTGAGCAGCGTGTCGACCTCGTTGGTCAGCTCGAGCACGCGCGGCAGGCAGCCGCGCAGGTGCTCCTCCCAGCCCGCCGGCATGTCGGTGACCTCGCCGCCGATCATGTTGATCGAGTCGAAAATGGGGATCAGGTCGGCCACCGCGTGCCCTTTGATTAGCCGCGGGAGCGCAGAGAGGATGGGAAAGCCGGGTCCGCGCACCTGGATGGCGTACGGCTTGCCCTTCCCGTTCGAGACGATGTGGAAGCCGAGCTCGCCGTTCGCCCCTTCGGTATAGACGTAGACCTCTCCGGCGGGCACCTGGATGCCCTCCATGATCAGCTTGAAGTGCGCCATCACGCCTTCGATGGAGCCGAAGACTTCCTTCTTGGGTGGGAGCGCGTAGCGCCAGTCATCGATGATGATCGGGCCGGGCGGCATCTGGTCCAGGCACTGCAAGATGATCCGGTGCGACTGGCGGATCTCTTCCAGGCGGAGCACGTAGCGATCGTAGGTGTCGCCGCGCGTGCCCAGCGGGATCTCGAAATCCATCCGGTCGTACACCGAGTACGGGTGCGCCTTGCGCACGTCGTAGTTCACGCCGGTGGCTCGCAGGCAGGGGCCGGTGAAGCCCCAGTCGATGGCTTCGTCGCCCGAGATCACGCCCACGCCGCGGGTGCGATCCACGAAAATGCGGTTGCGCGTGAGCAGCGTGTCGACCTCGTTGGTCAGCTCGAGCACGCGCGGCAGGCAGCCGCGCAGGTGCTCCTCCCAGCCCGCCGGCATGTCGGTGGCGACGCCGCCGATGCGCGTCCAGGAGACCGTCACGCGCGCGCCGCACAACTCGGCGATGCGGTCCCAGAGCAGCTCGCGCGCTTCCATGGCGTAGAGGAAGGTGGTGAACGCGCCGAGCTCGAGCCCGATGGCGCCGATGCAGGTCAGGTGATCGCAGATGCGGCTGATCTCGCCTCCCAGCACGCGCAGGTACTCGGCGCGCTCGGTCGGCTTGAGACCGATCAGCTTCTCGACGCCCATGATGTAGCCGGTGTTGTTGAGGATGGGCGAGACGTAGTTCAGCCGGTCGGTGTACGGCAGGACCTGGTGCCAGGTGGAGTTCTCCGACGACTTGGAGAAGCCGCGGTGGAGGAAGCCGATCTCGGGGATCGCCTCCACGATCGTCTCGCCGTCCAGCGTCACGACCAGGCGGACGGTGCCGTGCATCGCCGGGTGCGAAGGCCCCAGGTTCACCGTCATCGGCGCGGTGGGGATCTCCGCTTCGAGCGCGAGCGGATCGGTATCGGGGAGGCCGGGCTCAGTCATACGTGCTCGGATCGACGTTCTGGCGGCCGACGTGCGTCTGGCTCATGGGAACGCCCGCCCCGCCCGGTCCGGGGCCGGGGCCGCGCACGAGATCGGGAAAGTCCAGCTCCGGCACCAGCGGCTGCCGCTTGCGCACCGGGTAGTCCTTGCGCAGGGGGAAGCCCTGGAACTCGGGGTACATCAAGATCCGCGTCAGGTTCGGGTGCCCGGTGAACTCGACCCCGAACATGTCGTAGACGTACCGCTCCCACCAGTCGGCGGTGCGATAGAGCGAAGTGATCGAGGGCACCTTGACGTCGTCGCTGCGCAGCTCGACGCGGACGCGGAGCGAGTGGTGCTTGGTGATCGAGTACAGGTTGTAGGAGACGTAGTAGCGGGGCTCGACCCGGGGCTTGCGCTGCATCTCGTACGCCGGCGCCTCGATGGAGGCGAGCGCGGCGCCGCCGGTCATCTCGGTTTTGTAAGTGAGGAGATCGACGCCGGCGATCTGGCGCAGGAGCTTGAGGTCGGTCTGCGGGTCGTTGCGCAGAAAGCCGATCACCTCGACCAGGTTCTCGCGCTTGACGGTGACGACCTCGTCGCCGCGGTGGCTGTGCGAGGAGACGACGGCTTCCGGGAACTTCTCCCGCACGAGATCGATCAGGGCTTGCGACATCGCTACTTCCCCAGGAGCTTGCCGAGGAAGCTCCGATTCTTTTGTAGGCGCCGCTGAGCGGCGACATCGAGACGCACGTCCGGCGCCACTTCCTTGCTCATGGCGCGGTGGCGCTGGTTCTGGATCTTGTCCTGGAGGATCTTCAGGCCGTCGAGGACCTGCTCCGGTCGCGGCGGGCATCCGGGCACGTAGACGTCGACCGGGATCACGCGGTCGGCGCCCTGCACGGTGGCGTAGTTGTCGTAGAAGCCGCCGGAGCTGGCGCAGACGCCGAAGGCCATCACCCACTTCGGCTCGGTCATCTGATCGTAGACGCGCTTGAGGACGGGCGTCTGTTTCACGTTGATGGTGCCGACGATCATCAGCAGATCGGCCTGGCGCGGGGAGAAGCGCGGGAACTCGGCGCCGAAGCGGGCGATGTCGTAGCGGCCCGCCATCGCGCTCATGTATTCCATTCCGCAGCAGGCGGTGACGAACGGGTACTGGAAGATGGAGTTCTTGCGCGCCCAGCCCAGGGCGTCGGAGAGGTTCTTCTCGAAGAAGCCGATGCTCTCCTCGAGGCGCGTGGCCAGGACGGGAATCGTGTTCTCGTCGCCGCCGATGCGGGGCGACTCCGGAACGTTGCCCTCCGGCTTGAGCACGGGCAGGCGGTGGTCGCTCACAGGTTGAACTCCAGAGCGCCCTTGCGCCAGACGTAGAGCAAACCGAGCGCCAACGTCGCCATGAACGACAGCATCTCGAAGTACGCGAACCAGCCCAGGCCTTCGCCGTGCAGGTCGCGCAGCAGCGCTCCCCACGGGTAGATGAACACGCTTTCGATGTCGAAGACGATGAAGAGGAGCGCGACGAGGTAGAACTTCACCGAGTGGCGCGCGTGCGGGTCGCCGGTGGTAGGCGAGCCGCACTCGAAGGCGGTCTCCTTGATGGCCGTGATCCGCCTCGGCCCGAGCACGGTCGCGAGCACGCCGATGGCGGTGCAGAGCACGCCGGTGATCAGCAGCAGCACGAGGATCGGGATGTACGGCGAGAGGTAGTCCATCGTCAGGGCGGCGGAAAATAGCTGCCGGGGGATCGAGTGTCAACGCGCTGCATCGTGAGTTTACAGAGAAGGACGAGCAAGGCCGCGGCGACGATGGCGATCGCTACGCCGGGGAGCAACCGATCGGGAAAGTAGGCGAGGCGCAGTGTGTGCGGCCCTGCCCTGACCGGCGTCGCCATGAAGAGGAAATCGGCGCGCAAAAGCGGCGCGGGCGCATCGTCCAGCGTCGCGCGCCAGCCGGGGAACCACGGCTCGAGGAGGACGACCAATCCGTCGGCGGGAGCGGTGAGCGTCGCGGTCACTTGATTGGGGCGGACTTCGATCCGGTCGGCCGTGACCGGCGGCAGCGGAGGGCCGGACGGCTGCGCGAGCGGCTCGGGAAGCACCGCCAGCGCGCCGTGGGCCGCCTCGACCAGCAGCGGGTACGAGCGCTCGTCGGGAGCGTCCCGCCACGCGGCCGTCCAGAAGACGCGCGGAAGGGCGGGCAGGCGGTAGAGACGGGCATCCCCGTCGCGCGCGATGGGCGCCACGATAGCCTCGCGGTTGGCGGCGATCAGCGGCGCGCCGAAGAGCGGAATGAGCGGCGAGTCGATGCGGAAGCGGGGGAAGTTCTCGTCCTCGTTGATCTGCCGCGGCGGGCGGATGATGCCGGTCCAGGTGGCCTCGAAGAGGCGCAGGACGCGGTCGATGGGCGTCGGCCCGTAGCCCGTGACGCCCTCCCATCCGCGGGCCAGCACGGCGTTGGCCTGCTCCCACTCCAGGATGGCGGCGACGCGGCGCGGTTCGGGCGCTTTGGGCACGGCCGGCGCCAGCGCTTCCAGCGCGTGACCCTCGCGTGCGGCAGGACCGATCTCGGGCGAGTCCCAGCTTTGCGCTTTGACGTCGGCGAGGAACAGCGGGACGGCGATTGCGGCCCAGCGCCAGTCGCTCCGCGCGAAGTAAGCCCAGACCGCGCAGGCAGCGAGGAGCCAGACCGCGACTTCGGCGTCGGCGCGCAGGTGCTGGACGGAGTAACCCTGCGGGAACGCGGCGGCGAGCGCCACGCAGACGGCGAGGATGCCGAGGCCGGCGAGCACCAGCCATCGGGCCCGCGGCTGCTCGCGCAGACGCGCAAGGCCTTCCGCCGCCAGCGCGGCGACGCAGAACGCGGTCAGCATCAGGGCGCGCGTCGGGTTTCGGAACCCGCCGTAACCCGGCATCCAGCGCACGGCGAAGCGGTGCAGATCGAGCCAGGCATGCTCGCCGAAGGAGATCCAGATGCCGAGCAGGGCCACCGCGAGCAGCAGCCAGTTCCGGCGCGTCCTCAGCGGCGCTGCGAGCACCAGCGCCATCGGGAGCAGGCCGAGGTAGCCCTGCAGCTCCCAGTAGTTCATCGGCCCGCGAAACTCCGCCCGGCCGCCCCAGGCGCGCGGCAGGAGCATCGCGGTCCAGACCGACGAGTCCGGCCAGCTCCAGGAAGCCGCGAAACGATAGGTGACGCCGGCGCCGCGAGGTCCCAGCGCGTTCAGCTCGTGCACCGGCAGCAAGAGAGGAGCGGCGAGCGCGATCCCGATCGGGATCGCGCAGAGCGCAGCGGCGGCGTGCCCGCGTCCGTGCTGCAGCAGGTCGGGCGCGAGCGAGAGGGCGTAAAGGAAGGCAAGCCCGGTGCCGAAGTACGCCATCTGCGGCGAGCTGCCGATCCAGGTGCCGGCCGTCGCCAGCGCGGTGAGCGCGGCAAACCGACGCCGGCCGGTCGCGGCGAGCCCGTCGAGACCCGCCAGCATCCACGGCCAGGCGCAGGTCGAGGCGGCGAACGTCCAGTGATGCAGGTGCACCGTCTGCTTCAAACAGAGGGCGAAGACGGCCCCGGCGAACACGGCTTCGGTCGCCTTGAGCCCCCGCTGCTTCATCCAGAACGCCATTCCCACGCTGCACAGGCACAGCTCGAGCAGCGACTGCACGGTGATGCCGCGCGCGGGATGCAGCGGCAGCGTCAGCCAGGTGAGCGGATTGAAGAGCTGGAACTGGATGTCGCCGAGCATCGGGTAGCCGAGGAACATCCCCCGCTGCCAGAAGGGCCAGGAGCCTTCGCGCAGCGTGTTCTGCAGACCCACGCGCAAGGGGATGAAGAGGCTGCGGAAGTCGTTGCTGATGAGCGCGTTGCCGGGCAGCGCCAGGCGGAAGTGATAGGCGAGGACGGCCAGCGCGGCTGCGAACCAAGCCGCGCGCCAGCCTTTCACAAGAGCTCCGACAGGTTCTGCGGGGAGATGCGGCGCTCGCCGCGCTCGATCTCCCGGACCTGGCGCACCAGGGTGTTGTTCAGCGGCGCGTCGATCAGCGCATTCAGGTCCTCGATGCCCGCTGGGCGGCCTTGCCGCAGCCGCGCGATCATCCCCGACTTCTGCTCCGGCCGGCGGCGCGCGGCGAGCCACACCGCCGCGTGCGCGAGCGGCACCGGCAGCCGCACCAGCCAGTCCGGGCGGACACCGGCAACGGCCTCGAGCGTGACTCCGCGCGCCCGCGCCGCGTCGACCACCTCGGCGACGATGCCCAGCGCAAGCGTGCGCACGTAGCGGCGCGCGGCCAGCTCGCCGAGGGAGAATCCGGTGATGGCCCCGAGCGTGGACATGGCGCAGTTCATCGCCAGCTTGCTCCAGCGCGCCCCGGCGAGGTTGTACGTCACCCGCACGGGAAACGCGTGCTGCAGGACGAGGCGCGCGTGCTCCAGCCGGGGCGAGCTGCCGCCGAGCGTGAACTTCCCGCCGCCGGTGATCACATACTCGCCGGGCTCGGTCATCGTGGCCGACCAGCCGATCACCGCGCCCAGGACGCGCTGGGCGCCGACGATGCGCGCCACGCGCTCTTCCGGCAGCCCGTTCTGCAGGCACACGACCGCCCCGTCGGGTTTCAAGAGCGGCGCGGCGGGGGCCAACGCGCGCTCGGTATCGGCGGTGCGGACGCAGAGGAGGATGAGCCCGTACTCTCCCTCCGGAAGCGACTTGCCGACGCGCGCCCGAGGAAACTTCGAAGCGATCTCCTCGTGCAGGCGGCCGGCGCCGAGCGACACCTCGAAGCCGGCATCGAGCAACCGCTGCGCCGTGACGCCGCCGATGGCGCCTAGCCCGATCACGCCGATGCGCATCTGCCGGCGAGCGACTACCAGAGGGCGAACCTTGCCGCAACGACATCGCGAAAAGGTTCAGTGCGCGTGCTTCTCCACCGCGCGGAGCAGGTCGTCCGGGTCCACCGGCTTGGGCAGCACGCAGCATGCTCCGTCGACGGGCGCACGTGCGGTGCCGCTGACGATGATGACCGGAATGGCCGAGAGAGCGCCGGCCTCCCGCTTTTTCGCGAGAAAAGTCATCCCGTCCATCACGGGCATCCTGATGTCGAGCAAGATCACGTTCGGGCGCCAGCGCTCGATCAAGAGCACGTCGAGCGCGTCCTGACCATGCTCGGCTTCTCGAACGACGCATCCGTTGTCTCGAAAAAAGCCGCCGACCATGAGGCGGATGTCGGCATCGTCTTCGACCACCAGGACGTTGAGGATCCCCATCGCAGTCACCACCGCCCACCCAAGCACCGGATTTAGATGACTATCCTCGCCGATCGGGTCGATTACGTACTGCGAGATACGGATGAAATTCAACCCCGCGTTTGTGAATGGTCGACGGGCGTGCATTCAGGCGCTGCTTGCCCAGCCGCGCTGTTCATTTCTGTTATGACGCGCCCCATGCCCCAGGACTTCGAGAACAAGGTGGCGCTCGTGACCGGCGCATCGCGGGGGATCGGGCGCGCGGTGGCGGTGCGGTTCGCGGAGGGCGGCGCGAAGGTCGCCATCGCCTACGCCGGGAACGACACGGCGGCGAACGAAGCGAAGGCGGAGTGCGAGAGGGCCGGCGCGGCGGCGATCCACCTGCTCAAGTTCGACGTCGCCGACCCGGAAGCCTGCGCCAGGGCCGTCGAGGAGACGGTGGAGAAACTGGGGGCGCTTCACGTGCTGGTGAACAACGCCGGCATCTCCATCGACGGGCTGATCATGCGCTACAAGGCAGACGATCTGAAGCGCATGCTGGATGTCGATCTGGCGAGCGTCTTCCATCTCTGCAAGGCCGCCGTGCGCCCGATGATGAAGCAGCGGCAGGGCAGCATCGTGAACCTGACCAGCGTGGTCGGCGAGCAGGGCAACGCCGGTCAGACGGTGTACTCGATGGCGAAGGCGGGGCTGATCGGGTTCACCAAGTCGCTGGCGCGCGAGCTGGGCAGCCGGAACATCCGGGTGAACGCGGTGAGCCCGGGGTTGATCGAGACCGACATGACGAAGGAGCTGCCGGAGGCGGCGAAGAAGGCGATGGCGGAAGGCGCCTCGCTGGGCCGCGCCGGGACGGCCCGGGAGGTCGCGGAGGCGATCGCGTTTCTCGGTTCGGACCGCGCGTCGTTCATCACGGGCGAGGTCCTGCGCGTGAACGGCGGGCTGTACATGTAGGCTAGAGATTCGTCGCCGTCAGGCGCACCTCGATGGCGGCCTCGAAGATGTCGACGTAGCCGCCCCCGGCATAGATCGACGTGCCGGAGCGGGACCAGCCGCCGAAACCCTTTCCAGGCAGGTAGAGCTCACGAATCTTGTAATGGTGGCGCTCGCCGTCGCAGATCCGGACGCCTCCGATCATGTCCGCGTCGGGGTCGAAGAAACGCTCTTCGACGACGACTGCACGAGTGATGAGGAACGGATTGATCGTCGGGCGCGAGGTGACGGACCTCGGTCGGCGGCCCGAGAACGAACCCATGAAACCTTGCGGATGGACTTCGCCAGTCTTCGAATCGAAGATCGTGACCACACCGTACTCGCCGGCGTCGATCTCCGCAGCGGCGTAGAGCACTCCGTCGTCGATGCCGAGGTAATGCCATTGCGGCCACCATGCGGGAGCGCGGGCCGGGTTGGTCGGACAGGTCATCTCGAACAACCGAAGGGCGCGGGCTGGTCCGAGATCCACATCGATCGGATTCGAGAGCTCGACCCGGACGATTCCCGAGCCGTCGGGATCGATCTTCCCGTTCGTGATTCCCATCTCGCGCCAGGAGTATTCCCAGTAGGCCCCGGGGAAGAATGCCATCTCTTCGAAGCCGGGAAAGCGCGGCGGAACTCGTGCGCGGCGCTCTGCGAGGGCCGCAGTCTGGCGCCCTTCGGAGCCGATCATCAGCCCCTCCTTCACTCTTTGCCTGGCGTGCAATGCATCTTCCGAGCCGGAGGGAGGTGCCCGAAATCACGAGGACGGAGCCGCGCAGCGACGGTCGAAGCCGCGGCGCCTCAGTGGCGCTACGTCAATCCGGACGACAGCTCCGAGCTCGTCGGCGTTCGGAGCAGCGTTATGTCGCCGACGCTGGCGCTGGCCGGGCATCGTCCCACG
>MNFJ01000016.1 GCA_001918155.1 Deltaproteobacteria bacterium 13_1_40CM_4_68_19 | reverse complement strand
CGTCGCAAGCTGGCGGAGATGATCGTCGCCCGCCGCATCGAGCGGGAATTCAACAAGCAGCAGATCCTGGAGATGTACCTGAACCAGATCTACCTCGGGAACGGGTACTACGGCGTAGAGGCGGCCGCGCGAGGGTACTTCGGCGGCACCGCGATGGAGCTCACGATCTCCCAGGCGGCGCTGCTCGCTGCGCTGCCCAAGGCGCCGTCGACCTACGACCCCCGCCGGTTTGCGGACCTCGCGCTCAAGCGCCGCAATCTGGTGCTCGGACAGATGGCCAAGGCCAAGGCCATCACCGCCAAGGATGAGGCCCTGGCGAAGAAGAGCAAGCTTCGCCTGAGCCCCCAGGAGCAGGAGGGGGGCGCGCCCTGGTTCGTCGCCGCGGTCCGGCAGGAGCTGAACGATCGTTTTGGCCAGGACGCGGAGACGCAGGGCCTGCGAGTGCGGACGACGCTGGATGCCGGACTGCAGCGTGCCGCCGAGAAGGAATTGATCCGGCAGATCGACGCCGCCGAGTCGGGCAAGCTCGGGCGCATCGCGGCCGAGAAGTGCAACGGCGATCCGGAGCAGTGTCTCGAAGGAATGTTCGTCGCGCTCGACACCCACACCGGCGACGTCCGCGCGCTGGTGGGTGGGCGCGATTACAAGCTCTCGGAGTTCGATCGGTCGACGCAGGCGCGGCGTCAGGCCGGGTCCACGTTCAAGGCGTTCGTCTGGGCGGCGGCGATCCAGGGCGGCGTGCCGGTCTCCACCCTGCTCGACCCGGCACAGCTTCCGCCGGACTACGCTCCCGCGGACGGACAGATCGTCGGCGACCGGCCCCTCAACCTGCGCGAGGCGCTGCGCGTCTCGTCGAACCGCGCCGCCGTCGCGCTCGGGCAGCGCGTCGGCTTGCCTGCCGTGGTGGAGACCGCGCACGCCTGCGGCATCGCCGATGCGCTGATCCCGGCATATCCGTCGAGCTTCCTCGGCGCGGCCGACGTGGTTCCGCTGGAGCTGGTGGCGGCGTTCGCGCCCTTCGCAAACGGGGGCGACCGCATCCTCCCGCGCTTCATCGACGAAGTGCGCAGCGCCACCGGCGACGTCCTGCTCAAGAACGGCGTGGTCACTTCCCCGGCGCTGCAGCCCGGGGCGGCGTTCATCATGGCGGCGCTCCTCTCGGACGTCGTGGAACGCGGGACTGGAGCTTCCGCGCGCGCGGGCCTGCCGCCCGAGTTGCCGGTGCTGGGAAAGACGGGCACGACGAACGGCGCCCAGGACGTGTGGTTCATCGGCGCGACACCGGAACTGGTGGCCGGCGTGTGGTTGGGATTCGATCATCCGCGGCCGCTCGGGCCGGCGGCGACGGGCGGGCGGCTCGCGGCGCCGGTCTGGGCGCGCGTGATCGGGGCCTGGCAGCGGGGAAGGCCGATCCCGCCCTCCTGGCAACCTCCGGACGGCCTCGAACAGCACGAGATCGACACGCGCACCGGAGGGCTCGCCATCGGTGGCTGCCCCTCCCAGCAGGTCTCGCGGGAGTGGTTCATCCCGGGAACCGCCCCGAACGACTGCCCGCAGCACGCCGGAGGGATCGCCGGCTTCCTCGAGAAAACCTTCGGAAAGTGGTTCCGGTGAGGCGGTCCCCCGGGCTCGTCGCGCTCGCGCTGGTCGCGATGGCCTGCGCGCACGTTCCGCCTGGGCGCGGCGATGAGCCCATCGGCGAAGGCATCGCGTCCTACTACGGGACCGCGTTGCGCGGGAACCCGACGGCGAGCGGCGAGCGCTTCGATCCCGAAGAGCTGACCGCCGCGCATCCTTCGCTGGCCTTCGGTACCTGTCTGCGCGTGCAGAACGCCGAGAACGGCCGGTCGGTCCGCGTACGCGTGAACGACCGGGGACCCTTCGTGAAGGGCCGGATCGTGGACGTCTCGGAAGCGGCCGCGCGCGCGCTCCACTTCCTTCGGCGCGGCATCGCCCGGGTGCGGCTGTTCCTCTGCGCTTAGGCTTCCTGTCAGGGCGCGGTCTGCACGGCCGAGCCGTCAGGCTGGGTAGGATCGTGCGCTTGCGGGCCCTCCCGGGCGGTAGTCCCGCTGGTAGATCCGCAGCAGCGAGAGCAGGACCGCGACGGCGATCGGTCCGAGGATGACCCCGAGGATCCCGAACGCCTCGATGCCGCCGAAGATGGCGATGAACACCAACAGATCGCTCATCTTGATCCGGGTCCCGACGAGCTTGGGCCGCAGGATGTAATCGGCGACGAACACCACGACGACCAGGCTCCAGAGCAGGATGCCGATCCCCTGCGCGACGCGGCCGATGAGCAGCATCACGATCCCGACCGGCGCCCAGACCAGGGCGGTCCCGACCGCGGGCAGGATGGAGGCGATGCCCGTCAGTGACGCCCAGACGAGGGGGCTGTCGACCCCGAAGATCCAGTAGCCGATACCCGCGGTCACCCCCTGATAGACCGACATGACGGCGGTGCTGAAGAGCATCGCCCGAGTCACGTCGCGGACGTCGCGCACGATCTGCGCGACCTGTCCGTTGGGCAGGGGCATCATCTCCACCAGCCAGTACATGCCCTCGGTGCCTTCCCGCAGCAGGTAGTAGGAGGTGATGGCGGTGAAGATGAAGATGAAGATCGCGGTGAACAGCCCCGTGACGATGCTGGTCGCGCCTTTGCCGAGGAAGGCCGCGAGATCGCGCGCCGCCTCCGCGATGCGCTGATTGATCTCCTCGGGTTGGACCCCGAGCCGCGAGAGCAGGACGTTGAGGTCGTGGCCCAGGAGTCCCGCGGCGCCCTTCTTCTCGTAGCTCGCGGCCAGCTGTCGGGCGAACTCGAGCACGCGCTGTCCGACGACGAACACGAGGAACGCCGTGATCGCGAGGGCGAGGACCATCACCACCCCCGTCAAGACGGCCGCGGTCAGGCCCGGATGTTTTCCGCCCAGGCGTCGCAGCAGCCTTTCGTGGATGGGATGGACGCCGACGGCGATCACGAGGCCAAGCAAGACCGGCACCCAGATCGGCTCGAGAGTCCGCCAGAACGCATAGGCGGCGAGCACGAACAGCGCCAGGAAGGTCCATTGCTGCAGGCGAGTACGTTCGACTCCGGGCATTCTCGACGCAGGTAGTCACGCGGACTGAAATCCGGCACCCCCTCGCCCGTAGAGCGTCATTTGCCAGACGTCGCCGATCGAATTAAGAGGCGCGCATGTTCGCAGCCATCCTGATCGCCGCCGCGGCGCTGCCGCAGATCCCCTTCGAGAAATATGAGCTGCCCAACGGTCTGACGGTGATCCTCTCGGAAGATCACCGCGCTCCGCTGGTGGCGGTGGACGTCTGGTACCACGTCGGCGCGGTGAACGAACGCAAGGGCCGCAGCGGGTTCGCGCACCTCTTCGAGCACCTCATGTTCCAGGGAAGCAAGCACCTCAACGGGGACGAGCGTACCGTCTTCGCGCTGCTCGAGCGCAACGGCGCGACGAACCTGAACGGCACGACCGAGTGGGACCGCACCAACTACTTCGAGACCATGCCGTCGGACCGGCTCGAGCTGACGCTCTGGCTGGAGAGCGATCGGATGGGCTTCTTGCTCGACACCGTCGATCAGAAGAAGCTCGACACGCAGCGGGAGGTGGTTCGCAACGAACGGCGACAGACCCTCGAGAATACGCCGTACGGCCGCGCCGAGGAGCGCCTGGTCCAGCTCCTCTACCCCGACCCGCACCCGTACTTCGGATACGTGATCGGCTCGCACGAGGATCTCGAGAAGGCCTCGCTGGACGACGTGCGAAATTTCTTCCACACCTACTACTCGCCGAACAACGCGGCGGTCGCGATCGTGGGCGACTTCCGCCCGGCGGACGTGAAGCCGCTGGTCGAGAAGTACTTCGGACCGATCCCGCGCGGTCCCGAGCCTGCGCCGGTGACGGCGAAGACGGAGCCGCACACGAGGGAGATCCGGGAGACGATGCGCGACCAGGTGCAGCTCGCGAAGGTCCTGATCGGATACGTGGGAGCGGGGCCGCTCGAGCATCCAGCCGCAGCCCTGCTGATGCGGATCCTCGCCGGCGGCAAGTCGAGCCGCCTGCACCACGACCTCGTCTACGAGAAGAAGATCGCCCAGGACGTGAGCGCCACCTGGGATCCTGCGATGCAGCTCGGCGGGCTCATCGAGATCACCGCGACGGTACAGGCCGGGCACGCGTCCGAGGAAATCGTGGCCGCCCTCGCCGACGAGGTGAAGCGACTGCGCGATGCGCCGCCCTCGCCGGAGGAGCTGGCCCGGGCGAAGCGAAATCTCGAGTCCGGCCTCTTTGCCCAGCTGGAGAGCGTGGGCGGCTTCGGCGGCAAGGGCGATCAGCTCAACTACTACGAGATGTTTGCCAAGGACCCCGGCATGTTCGCGAAAAACCTGGAGGCGACGCTCGCGGTGACGCCTGCCCAGGTCCAGAAGGTCGCGCAGCAGTACCTCAACGACGAGCAGCGCGTGGTGATCACCGTGCTGCCCGAGCAGAAGCAGGCTTCGGCGGGAGGCGGGCGATGAAGGCGCTCCTTTGCACGGTCTCGCTCCTGGTCGCTTGCGCGGCCGGCTCGCCCAAGGCCCTGCCCCAGTCGGCGCAAGCGCAGGCGCCCGCCGCAAGCGCGCAGCCGCAGGGAACTCCCGATTCTTCGTTTCGCGCGCGGCCGCCCCCTCCGGGGACGGCGGTGGAATTCCACGCTCCCATCCCCACCCAGCTCGCGCTGAAGAACGGCCTTCCGGTCTTCCTCATCGAGCGCCATGACATCCCACTGGTCTCCGTCGCTCTCGCTCTGCGCTCGGGCGCGGACACCGATCCGCCGGGCAAGGCAGGCCTCTCCTCGTTCACGCTGGACCTGCTCGACGAAGGGACAGCCTCGCGCGATGCCGCGGCCATCGCGCGGGAGTTCGAGGATCTCGGCGCACGCTACAGCGGCGCCTCGGAAGCGGACTCTTCGCGCGTCTCCGTCACGGCGCTCTCCGACACGCTGGAACCGGTCCTGGAGATCTTCGCCGACGTCGTCCTCCACCCGCAGTTTCGCGCCGCCGACGTCGAGCGCGTCCGGGTCGAGCGGCTCGGAGAGATCGCGCAGGCGCTCGACGATCCGCAGTCGGTGGGCGGCCACGTCCTCTCGCGCGTGATCTTCGGCGAGAAGCATCCCTGGGGCTATCCCCGCGAAGGCACCGTGGGCTCGGTGAAAGCGATCTCGCGAAAGGACATCGTCGCCTGGCACAAAGCGTGGTTCCGTCCCGCGAACGCGGCGCTCTTCGTCGTCGGCGATACCGATGCCGCGGTGCTGATGCCGGTGTTGGAGAGGCGCTTCGGAGGCTGGAAGGACGGCAGGCCGCCGAAGAGCGCGCGGCACCAGCATGCGAAGAAAGCGGCGCGCGTCGTCACGCTGGTGGACAAACCCGGCGCGCCGCAGTCGCAGATCTGGATCGGTGAAGTCGGCGTCTCCTCGTCAGCGCCGGACATCTTTCCCGTGCGCGTGATGAACAACATCCTCGGTTTGAGCTTCAACTCGCGCCTGAACGGCAACTTGCGCACCGAGCACGCGTACTCGTACGGCGTGTTCAGCTTCTACTACGCGCATCGCGAGGCCGGCCCGTTCGTCGCGGCGGGCGGCGTGATCACCGAGAAGACCGCGGAGTCGCTCGCCGAGTTCATGAAGGAGCTATCGAAGATGAAGTCCGGCGAGGTCAGCGACGAGGAGCTTGCCGAGGCGAAGGAGTCCCTGGTGCGCACCATTCCGGCGCTGTTCGCGAGCAACGATCAGACGGCGGGCGCCTACGCGCGCGTGTGGTCGGAAGGGCTGCCGGTGGACTACTACGTGACCTACGAGGATCGCGTACAGGCGGTGACGAAGGAAGCAGTGGCGAAGGCCGCCCGCGAGCGCCTGCATCCAGAGGACATGGCCATCGTCGTGGTCGGTCCGTCTGCCCAGATCGCCCCGCGGATCGAGGCCCTCCAACTCGGCCGCATCGAATTGCGCGATGCCGAAGGCGAGGCGCGCAAGGCCGTGTCCGCGGCCGCGCAGTGAAGCGCTATCTCTTCTCCCGCTGGGGCGCGCGGCCCAGCCCTGCGAGCGTGCGGTCGGCGAGATCGAGGAAAGCGAAGAGCAGCGCCTGCAGCTTGGTCGGATCGCCGATGCCTTCGAAGCGGTCGTCCTTGATGCGGTAGGCCAGCCAGTCGCGGTCCGTGGCGCCTTCCTTGTAGGGCGCGAGCGTGAGCCCGGAGAGCTGCGTCCCAGCGAGGTCGATCTGTACGCTCCAGCCGGGCCGCTCGCGCAACGTCTCGATCCGCACTCCCAGCGTCGGGTCGCGCCCCCGCTCGACCTGCGTCTTGTGCCAGGCCTGGATGCGCTCGAGGACCTCCATGCGCGGATGCTACGGCCGCCCCAGCCGCGGCGCCAGCTTTCACCGTCGAGCGGCAACCTCGCGCGCAGCGCGGATGCCGGTCGCGATCGCGCCGTGCACGGTGCCGCATGCGCCGGCGAAGTCCGTCGCTTCGCCGGCGAAGTGCAGCGGTCCCACGCGCTTCGCAAGCGCTCGCTGCGCTTTCATCGATCGGACGGGGACCCAGCTGTAAGCGCCGCGCGACAGCTCGTCCTCCTGCCAGTCGAACGCGAGTGCCCGGATCGGCTGCACTCTCTTCTTCAACACTGCGGAGAGCGATCGCAAGGCCGCGTCGACCGCATTCTTTCCGCGCAGCGCCTCCGCATTGCGGCTCGCGGCCCATCCCACCAGTGCGGGAGCGCGCGAGGGAAGGGTCCGCCAGAACGTCGGCACTGCCTCTCCGTGCGCGTGCAGGAAGGCGAGGTCGGCCGGCCAATGCGGCCGATCGAAGAGCAGGGCGACCTTTACCACCGGACCCATGGCGAGGGCCGAGATGGCCGACGACTTCCAACCCGGCAGCCGGGGCTCGAATCGCACCGCGCCCGCCTGCAGCACGCCCAATGGCAACGTGACGATCGCGCGCCGTCCTTCCCATCGCCGATCGTCGGTGACCACCTGCACGCCGGACCGCGACCAGCGCACGAGGCGCACGCGGGTCCGCAGCTCGATGCGCAGGCCGCGCGCCAGCCGATGCGGGACGACGTCGTATCCACGGGGGATCCGCGCGATCCGATCGCCCTCGATCTCCGCCGAGGCCCGAAGCTGCTGCGCGATCGCCTTCACGCTCGCGCGATCGAGCCGCGCGGCGTTGAATCCCTCGAGAAAGTCGGCCGCGAGCCGCCGCTCGTCGGGAGTCGTCCGCAGCCGCCAGCGCAGCGAGCGCAACGCTTCGGCGACCGTGCGTTCCCGGGCCGACGGCAGCGTTTCCAACTTCTCCATCACGGAGGCCCAGAGGTCGTCCTGGCGCTCGAGCGCGCCGGAATAGTGTCCCCCTCGGACCTCCCGCGCTTCCCGCGCCAGCGGCAGCAGCACTTTGGACCTGCCATGGACGAACTCCGCCCCCGCCTCGACCGGCACCGGCCACCCACGCGGTCTCAGCGTATGCACCCGCCCGCCGATGCGATCGCGCGCCTCCAGCACGATGGCATCGCGCCCGCCCAACTGGAGCTCGCGCGCCGCGGCGAGGCCCGCCACTCCCGCTCCGATCACGATCGCGTCCACGCCTGGAACGGATTCATAACCCGTTTCTGGCCGGGTTCGCGCTCAACGGGGTCCCGCGGTCCAAGTCGGGACTGCGGGCGCAGCGCGTCGTTCGCTCACCTTCTAGAGCGCCGGCTCCCCGCCTTCCGGCGGGCTGCTGACGGGCGCCGCGCCGGCTTGCGCTGTTTGCGCTCCTTGCGGGCCGCGGATTTCGCGGCGGACTTGCGCGGCACCGTCTTGCGCGCCGCGGCCTTGCGCCCTTTGCCCGCGGACGTTTCATGTGGCCGGCGGGCAGGTTTTTCCGGTTGCCGTCCCCAGGTCGTTTCCGGCGCCCGGGAAGCGGGCGTCGGCTTCCCCCCCTTTGCAAAATATCGTGCCAGCGCCTTCAGGTAATGCTCGGTCCAACCTTTTTCGTATTTCTTGACGTGGCTCGGCGGCAGGTCGCTGTGGCGGACCACCACGCGTGTCCCTCCGCGCACAGGCTCGAACTCGACTACCACCCGTGAGTCCCGCGACTCCGGCGGGAACTCGGATGTGCGCCAGGTCTGCACGATCCGCCGCCCTTCGTCTACGCCGAGGAGGATCCCATGGATGTACCCGTCCCAGGCGATGAACCGGCCGCCCGCCCACGGCTCGACCACCGCTTCGCCGCCTCCGGTGAACGCCGCGTGCTCCCGGCTGTCCATCCAAGCCGAGAAGACGCGCAGCGGCTCAGCGGCGACGATCATCTCGAGCTGAAAGGAGTCGGGCATTTTCCTACCCCCAGATTTTTGCAGTTTAACGAAAGGGTATCGGCCATTTCCAGTTTCTTTCCGGTTGACGGGAGGGCGCTGGCGCGGTCGCATGGGACATGTCCGGCGGGCTGCAGAGGGCCCCATCGCACCGCTCGATGCCTCTCGCATTCGAGCTATGTGCTCGTCCGGCCTCTGTTTTCCTGTGTATCCTGTCCGCGTCGTAGCGGACCTGCGCCGCGACGACCCGCAGATTGGAGGGCTCCCTTGGAGGTGACGGGATTCGAGGTGCTCGAGGACGGCCGCGTCGGCGAAGGCGGCCATCTTCGTCTCCGCCGGATGCGGATGCGGCTCCTCCTCTCCGACGGCTCGCGGACTGCGGAGGGGACCTGGGACTACGTCGAGCGGCCCGTTGGGCTCGATGCGGTGGTGGTGGCCCTCTTCCGTCGCCGTTCCGGACGGATCGAAGTCCTCCTGCGGCACGGCGTGCGCATTCCGGTCCAGTTCGGGCGTCCCGAAAAGCCCGAGTCCCTGCTCTTTCCCGAATTGGTCGCGGGGATCGTGGAGACCGGCGAGGACCTGTCCCGACGGGCGGCGGCGGAAGCGATGGAGGAGGCCGGACTGCGGATCGAGCCGTCTTCGGTGGAGCTTCTGGGCCCTGCCGTCTTTCCCACGCCCGGGATGTGCGCGGAGGTCTTCCACTTCGTCTGCTACGAGGTAGCCCCGGATGCCAGGGAACACGCCGTCGCCGGCGACGGGTCGCCCTTCGAGGAGGGTGCGCGGCTCGAATGGGCCGCGCTCGAAGATGCGCTGGCGCGCTGCGGGCGCGGCGAGATCCGGGACATGAAGACGGAGATCGGGCTGCGGCGACTGGCGGAGAAAGTTGGCTGAAGCGCTGGCCTCAGGGGTTCTTCAGACGCGTCACCAGCTGCATTTCCCTGGTCAGCGTGCGATGCACGGGGCACCGCTCGGCGATCTCGAGGAGCCGCTCTTTCTGCGCCTCTTCCAGCGGGCCCTCGAGCACGATCTCCCGTTCGAGCCGATCGATGCGACCCTCCCTGGTCTCGCATTCCGCGCAGTCGCGGGCGTAGATCTTGTCGTGGCGGATGGTGACGATGACGCGCTGCAGGGGCCATCCCTTCACGCGCGCGTACAGCCGCAGGGTCATGGAGGTGCAAGACCCGAGCGCCGCGGCGAGAAGCTCGTACGGAGACGGCCCTCCGTCCGCGCCTCCGAACTCCACCGGCTCGTCCGAGACCAGTTGGTGCCGGCCGACCCGGATCTGCTGCTCCAGCCCCGATCCACTGGTGACGACCACGTCCATCCCCGTGACATAGCAGCACCTTCGGGCCGTTGAAACCGCCGTGCGCATCGCGTCACTACAAGGCGAGGTGCCCAGCGCCCGCGACAGGCATTCCGATGAGGAGCTGCTGTCGCGCGCGTGTGCGGGCGATGCGGAGGCATTTCGCGTGATCTTCGATCGGCAGGCTCCGGGGGTGCGGAGGTTCCTGGGCGATCTGCTCCGCGACGACGCGGCTGCGGACGAAGGAACGCAGGAGACGTTCGTGCGCGCGCATCAGCGGCTGCCGACGATCGAGGAGCCGGGCAAGCTGCAGGGATGGCTGTTCGGCATCGCACGGATGGTCTCGTTCGAGCACCTGCGCCGCAAGCGGCGCGACGCATTGCCGGCGGCGCCAGTCGACGAGCCGGTGCAGGTCGACCGGGCGCCCAGCCCGGAGGCGCTGCTGCTCTCGGCGGAATCGGACCGCGTCCTCGATGGCGCCCTCGCCAATCTTGCCGAGGAGCGAAGAGCGGCGCTGCTGATGCGCATCGATCACGGGCTGGGCTACGGCGAGATCGCCTCCGCGATGGGATGGCCGCTGCAGAAGGTGAAGAACGAGATCCACCGGGCCCGGCTCCAGCTCCGCGTGAGCCTCGCCGGGTATCTGGACGAGGGGGCGCGATGACGCACGTGCCGGCGGACGAGCTGGAGTCGCTCGCGCTCGATGAGCTTTCGCGCGATCGCGCCGCGCAGGTCGAGGCGCACGCCGCGGCGTGTCCGCAGTGCGCCCACGAGCTCTCCTGGTTGCGCGCGGAGCGGACGCTGCTCACCCGGCGCCCGCTTCCGCAGACCGCGCACCTATGGGCCGGCATCGCCGCGCGCCTGCGCCATCCGCGACGGCGTCCGCACCGGGCCTGGCGGATTTCCGTGGGAGCGGCGGTCGCGGCGGCGGCCGCCGCGGTCCTCGTGGCCACGGTGCGGACGCGCCCGGAGCCGGCCGCGCCGCAGACGCCGCAAGCGACACGGCAACAGCGGCAACGGTCGGCGATCGACCCGAAGGCGCTCGCCGCGCTGGACCGCGCCGAGGCGGATTACCGGGATGCTGCGAAGGTGCTCGAGGCGGAGTACGCGCGCTTGCGCCCGCGGCTCGACCCCGAGATGGCCCGGCGCTGGGACGAGACGCTGACGCGCGCTCGCGCGCAGCTCGGTGAATCGCGCGCGGTGGCCGCTGACGACGTGAACGTGCGGATGCGCGTCCTGGACGGGTACGCCGGCTATCTGCGCTCGCTGCGCGACGTGGTGCAGGAGTCGGAGGAGGCAAATCCGTGATTCGAGCCGTGCTCATCGTCGTCGCCGTTCTCCTTGCCGCACCCGTCCTGGCGAAGGGGAGTTCCGCCAAGGCGGATCGGAAGTCGGCCCGTCGGGACTGGCACCAGCTGGAGCGCGACTGGCACCGCCTGGAGCTCGACTTGCCGGATATCCCCTTCCTTCCCGGTCTGCCCGACCTGGACCTCTCGGGGATCGAGATCGACCTTCCCGAACTGCTCGCGAAGGCGATGCCGCATGACCGCGATCCAGATGAGGCGGACGAGGACGGGGAGGACTCCGGCCGCGAAGTCGAACCGGACGAGGACCGCAACGACAACGTCAAGGTGTACAAGCTGAACCGGCCGCGCTCGATCCGGCTCCCGCGCATCCGTCTCGGGGAGGAAGAGAGCGATTCCGACGAGCGGGAAGCGACGGCCCAGGCGAAGGGCCGCGGAAGCGCGATCCTTCCGGTGAAGGGGCCGGTCACCTTCCAGGTCCGGGCGCAGTCCGGCGAGATCGAGGTGACCGCCACCGACAAGAAGGAGGTGTCGGTGACGCTGAGCGACGCGCCCGCAGAGGAAATCGCCCTCTATGCTTTCGGCGACCGGGTCGAGCCCGCCTTCCGCGGCCGGCGGACGCTGCGCCGCGGAAAGCTGCGCGTCGAGATTCCGCGCGGCAGCCGCCTCGATCTTTCCTCGATGTCCGGCGACGTGATCGCCCAGAGGATCGGAGACGTGCGCATCCGCACCATGTCAGGGGACGTGAAGCTCGCCGGAGTCGCGAAGGTGGACGTGCAGACGATTTCGGGCGACGCCCGCATCGAAGACGCCTCCGGGCCGGTGCGGCTGCACACGGTCTCCGGGCATGCCGCAGTCACGACCTCGGGGACGGCGCCGCAGGTCGAGTTCCAATCCGCGTCCGGGAGCCTGGATTGGGCGGGTCTGTGCGCGCGCGACTGTCACCTCAGTGCCGAGACGGTCTCCGGAGACGTGAGGTTGAGCGTGGACCCGAGGAGCTCGTTCGAGCTGAGCTACACCTCGCATACCGGGGAGCTGCGGGACGAGGCAAATCTGGCGGTGAAGCGGCCTCCGCGGAGGAAGCACGGGATGAGCAGCGGGTCGCTCGAGGCGACGTTCGGGAAGGGGGAGGGCGTGATCGAAGCTGATGCCTTCTCCGGGAGCCTGGTCGTGAAGCGAAAGTAGGGGCGCTCCTCCGCACTCCCGCTCCGTTGCCTGCGGAGGCAGCCGGTTACCACCATTGTGAAACGACGTTCCAATGGGGGTTCTCCATGCTGAAGAGGCTCTTGATCGCTCCCTTCGCGGCGCTTCTCGTCGCGGGCGCCGCCAACGCCGACACCCTGCAGACGCTCACCTTGCGCGAACGCGCGCAATCGAAGGATCAGCTTGCCGCCGAGGTGGTCGAAGTGCAGACGCACCGCAGCGCCATGTCGGTCATCGCCCAGGACGCGCTTTACGGCGGCATCGCCGGACTCGCCGTCGGCGGGGCCGTAGCGCTCTTGAACGGTGGCGACAACTGGGGCCGGGACCTCGCGATCGGAGCCGGCGCGGGCCTGCTGATCGGCGGAATCTTCGGCGCCGTCGACGCGGCGGCCAACGCGGATCGCGCGCCGGTCCGGTTGAACAACGCGTATCAGGTGATGTCCGGGAGCTTCTAGCTGGCGTCCTGTTTTCGCTCGCCGCACCGCCGATTGACGCGACCTGACGCCTACTGTAGAGCCCGCATCGTGCGCATCAGCCACGCCGCGCGGACCGACGTCGGGATGAAGCGGGACAACAACGAGGACAATTTCCTCGCCTATCCCGAGCAGAACCTTTTCGCGGTGTTCGACGGCATGGGCGGCCATGCCGCTGGCGAGGTGGCGAGCGGCATCGCCGTGCGCGAGATGAAGGAGTTCTTCGAGCTCACCGGCAAGGACCCGGAAGCGACCTGGCCGTTCAAGGACGACCGCTCCCGCAGCTACGACGAGAACCGGCTGGTCACCGCGATCAAGCTGTGCAACGCGCGCATCATCGAGGTCAGCGAACAGGACAGCTCGAAGAAGAACATGGGTACCACCTGCGTGTCGCTCCACTTCACCGAGCGCAACGGAGAGGCGAGGGCCTACGTCGCGCATACGGGCGACAGCCGAGGCTACCTCTTTCGTGAAAACCGGCTGAAACGGATCACGATCGATCACTCGCTGGTCGAGGAGTACCTGCGCCTCGGTAAGATCACCGAGGAAGAAGCGAAGAACTTCCCCCAGAAGAACATCATCCTGCGCGCGCTCGGACAGCAGCGGCAGGTCGACGTGGAGATCAACGCGCACGACCCGCGCCCGGGCGACCTGTTCCTCCTTTGCTCCGACGGGCTCTCGGGCATGGTCGAGGATCGCATCCTCGAATCCATCCTCCAGAAGCAGGCGGGAAACCTGGAGGCATGCGCGAAGAAGTTGCTCGACACGGCCAACGCGAACGGAGGCGTGGACAACTCCACCGTCATCCTCGCGCGCTACGACGGCCCGTAAGTGGGCGAGCACACTCCTCACGAGCGCTTTGGAAATCCGGAAGATCTCGAAGAGTACCTGCGCAAGCTGGACGATCCCGCGCGCGCCGAGTGGCAGAAGCCCGACGAAGTGCTGCGCGCGCTCGAGATCCCTCCTGCCGCCCTCATCGGCGAGATCGGAGCAGGCTCCGGCTACTTCACGCTGCGGCTGGCTCGCGCGGCGGCTCATGTCTTCGCTTCCGACGCCGACCCGCGCCTGCTGGAGGTGCTCCGCGATCGGATCGCG